>CAZRXM010000029.1:0-13113 GCA_964604045.1 uncultured Candidatus Bathyarchaeia archaeon | reverse complement strand
GGGTTATTTCTACGACACCAAGCTCCAAGTGTTTTGCTATCTCCTTTAGGGAGTGCCCCGCCGACCTTAAGCCTTCGAATATTAGGCGCAGTTCACGATTTGCCCTTATAGTGTTTATTGTTTCGTTTACCGTTCTTCTGTCAACTCCAGCGGCTTTCGCTATGCGCGACCTTGGAATTTCGATCTCATTCAGGTAGATTTTCCCGTCTTTAACGCTTAAACCGTTCTCCACAAGGATTCGGGCCACCTTAAGCCTTTCCGGATAGTTTTCCAAATGCTTCTTTATGGTGGTCCACATTTTCCGTCGCCTAATGTACTTTTTTGTGCAATAAAGTATAAATATGTTCGATGTATTATATGTGCCTAAATGTACAAAAAAGTGCAGAGGTGAATAATAATGAGCTTTAAAGCACATAAAAGCGAATACTTTGTAATCTTAAACCCCGACGAGATTCCAACTGCTTGGTATAACATCCAAGCAGACCTCCCGGAGCCCCTTCCACCTCCCTTAGACCCGACAACGTTAAAGCCTATAGATCCGAAGCTTTTGGAGAGAATCTTTGCGAAGGAGCTCATCAGGCAGGAGGTTTCCGCGGAACGTTTCATAAAAATCCCTGAGGAAGTTTTAGAGGCCTATCTGAGGCTTCCACGTCCAACCCCGCTTTACAGGGCGAGGCGGCTGGAAAAGTTCTTGAAGACTCCGGCGAAGATTTACTTCAAGTGCGAGAATTTCAGCCCAACCGGAAGCCACAAAACCAACACAGCCATAGCCCAAGCCTACTACAACAAGGAGCAGGGGATAAAGAGGCTTGTCACCGAGACGGGTGCGGGGCAGTGGGGCACTGCCTTGGCTTACTCGTGCATGCTTTTTGGGTTGAAGTGTCGCATTTACATGGTTCGCGTTAGCTACCTTCAGAAACCCGGCAGAAAAACCATAGCACAACTTTACGGAGCAGAGATTTACCCGTCGCCCAGCGACCAAACAGAATTTGGCAGAAGGCTTTTAAAGGAAAATCCGAACCATCCGGGCACTTTGGGGATCGCCATAAGCGAAGCTATCGAGGATACGCTCACCAATGAAGACACGCGGTACTCCTTGGGCTCAGTGCTGAATCATGTGCTTCTCCACCAAACCATCATAGGCTTGGAAGCCAAAAAACAGTTTGAAATGATAGGCGAATATCCAGACGTTGTCTGCGGGTGTATAGGCGGAGGCTCCAATTATGCGGGGTTCTGCTACCCCTTCATGATGGACAAACTTAAGGGTAAGACGGACACGGAGTTTGTTGCCTGCGAGTCTAAGGCTGTCCCCCACACTACCAAAGGCGTTTACACCTACGACTTCGGGGACACCGCTCAAATGACACCGCTTCTGAAAATGTTGACAATAGGCCATAACTACGCGTGCCCACCAATCCACGCTGGAGGCTTGAGGTACCATGGAATGGCGCCGTCCATATCCTACCTAATCCATAAGGGCTACATGCGTTCAGTGGCCTACCACCAGAACGAAGTTTTCCAAGCCGCCAAAATCCTAGCCCAAACAGAAGGCCTAATAATTGCGCCTGAAACAGCCCACAGTCTGAAATTCGTCATAGATGAGGCATTACGGTGCCGCGAAACGGGCGAAAAAAAGGTTATAGCCATGAATTACAGCGGGCATGGCTTGCTAGATCTGAGCGCCTACGAACAGTTCCTAGCTGGGAAACTTGTGGACTATGAACCCGAAAAAATCGAGGTCCCAACAGTTGTCCCACGAAAATAGCGGCTTTGAAAGCGTACGGTTTCAAGTGGTTTTTCTGCCGGTTGAACAGCTTAAACCCCACGAGAAAGGCTCCCCACTTTATTTAGAACTCTTGAAGCATGAAATCCTCAGGGACGGTGTTCTGAAGTATCCGATAATAGCGGACGAGAAAACCCTCGTCATTTTGGACGGAATGCACCGGTGGCTCGCCATCCAAAGCCTTGGCTACGAGAAGATACCCGTGCTGCTTGTAAACGCGTTGGAAAACCCGAAAATAAGGGTGGGCTGCAGGCGCGTCCACCGTTATATAAACAGCTCTAACAAGCATATGACCGTTGAGGAAGTTGTTTCAGCAGCCCTAAGCGGGCAGCTTATGCCACCCCGCTCCACCCGACACTTTTTCCCTTTCATAAAACCGCCAAGAATAGATTGCCCATTAGAGTCTCTTGGAAAAGGCGTTCCCAAAGACATTTCAAAATACCTAGCGGACATGACTCCTGAAGAGTGTAGAAGAGCCATTAAAAGCTGGCTTGAAGAAATTTCCGAGGAGTTAGAGTTTCTGAGGAAGAGAATAGAGGAGGTTGAAAGGGAACGAGAGGAATTTTTAGCGAGAATTAAAAACCTAAACGCCGGCAACAGTTTCTTCTAGATTTCCCCATCTCTTGTAGATAGTTTTTATTAATCTTAAAACGAGCTATTTAAGGAGGCTGGGGTCTGTGATTCCCATAAATGCTCCCCAAATTGGGGAGGAGGAAATAGAGGCTGTTGTAAAGGTTTTGAAAAGCGGCATGTTAACTCATGGTCTAGGCGCCGGTCCTATGGTTAAAAGGTTTGAGGAGGAGTTTGCAAGGTTTGTGAATGCGAAACACGCTGTGGCCGTAAACAGCGGAACAGCCGCCCTCCACATGGCCATCGTTGCTGCTGACATAAAACGAGGCGACGAAGTTATTCTCCCAAGCTTCACATTCGTGGCCACAGCGGAAACGGTTGTCATGGCTGGGGCGAAGCCTGTCTTTGTGGACATAGACCCGGAAACCTATACCATTTCTCCAGAAAAAGTCGAAGAGGCGGTTTCGAAGAAGACGAAAGCAATCATTGCCGTAGACCTTTATGGGGCACCGGCGGACATGAAGCCGCTGCGGGAAATAGCCGACAAAAACGGCTTAAAACTGATTGAGGACGCTGCTCAAGCCCACGGTGCGGCTTATGAGGGCAAGCCTGTTGGCGCTTATGCCGACATGGCTTGCTGGAGTTTCTATGCCAGCAAAAACATGACCACCGGTGAGGGAGGTATGATAACCACGAACAGCGACGAGTTGGCTGAAAGGCTGAGGCTCATGCGTTGCCATGGTGAACGGCAAAAGTACATGTCCACAATTATAGGTCACAACTACAGGATGCCGGAGATCGAAGCCGCCATAGGCCTTGTCCAACTGAAAAAGCTGCCCGGATTTCTTGCTAAACGCAGGGAAAACGCTGAAAGGCTGACCGCGAGAATTTGCGGGACGGAAAAGCTGCAGCTGCCGAAAGAACGGCCAAACTGCAGAAACAGCTGGTACCTTTACACGGTTAGGCTTAAGAACGCTTCCAGGCAGAAACGAGACACCCTCGTGGAGCAACTCAAGGGCAAAGGTGTGGGTGCCGAAGTCTACTATCCATGGCCAATCCACATAATGCCACCATACCGCAAATACAAGCGGTTCACACTTGCAGAAACAGAAAAAGCTTCAGAGCAAGTTATCTCTTTGCCAGTTCACCCCGGCGTAAAAGCTGAGCAAATAGACTTCATAGCGGAAACCGTTCTAAGCCTCGTCTAAAACTCGTTTTGGTGTTTCTTCTGCCGTGTTGTTGGGGTGAGAGTAAACACGCTAAACAAGCGTTCGACGGCGTTTTCTATGTTCTTTTCACTCTTTTGATAGGTATCCGCCGAATCCTATAGCCCACAACAGCACAGGGTAGGCGATTATACGTTCAAGACCGCCCTTACCCAAGCCTAGGTAGTAAGCCGTCTCTTCAGCGCCGCCTAGCTGTACGAGGGTTTCACTATAAGCGAATAGTAGAAGCGCCGCTAGTGCCATCAAGCCCAAAACCACTGCGAAGTAGCGTATTGGTGATTTCTGAACTTTATAGGACGCTATGGCAGAGAGTGCGCCAAAAAGGAAAGCGATTAGAGAGAAAACCGTGTGCAGCATAAACGGGGAGTTTTCTGGGAAAACCCCTACGCCAACAGCTCCAACCCCGCACATAACCAGAAAGCCTAACAGAACTCTGCCTTGCACGATTTGCCTTAAGAAGTAAGCGCTGACAAGCACCATCGCGCCTAGCAGAAAGACCGAAGTGTTGAAAATTGGCGCTGTGGGTCCCACGCCGAGGTCGCTTATGTAGTTTTTAGCCACGCTGTAGCTGGGGTAGAGGCATTCAGCCACTAACATGCAAAGAATGAATTGAACAGCTCCAATGAATATTAGAGCTCCAGCCACTTTCCCGTTAGATAGCTTCATGCTGCCTAATGTGGTGGGGTTTGCCTTCATAAGCTTTAGCACTAAACGTCGCCGTTGAAGCCTTTAAGGAGGGCGTCTACGCCGTTTCCAACATTCTCACCCACGTAGCCCCCCTCAAGAACAAAAAATGTTGGCTTATTCAAATTCGCCAAAAGCCTTCCAATTTTCTCGTAACTCTCTTCCCTCAAACCTAGAGACGCCAAGTCTCCGGCGAAGGCATCGAAACCGGCTGAAACAGCCACAACTTCAATCTTATGCATGTCCACTTTCCGCAAAGCCTCTTCAAGGGTTTTTAGGTAGACTGCCTCTCCACAGTCTGCCGGTAGTGGGAAGTTTAAGCAGTTGGCCTCCGAATACGCGCCGGTGCCGGGATAATGGGGATACCTATGGAGGGAAATAAAAACAACTTTAGGGTCTTCGAGGAAAATTTCTTGTGTTCCATTTCCGTGGTGGCCGTCGATATCCAAGATGAGCGCGGGTTTGTCAAGGTATTTAACGGCTACGGCGATGTTGTTTATGTAGCAAAAGCCCTTTGTATAAGCGCCTAAAGCTACACCGCACTTTCCAGCATGGTGTCCCGGCGGCCTCATTAAGGAGAAACCGTTTATTTTTGCGGCTAAAATTGCGCCGCCCGCTGAAAGCCTTGCATACTCGTAAATTTTTTCATACGCCGGTGTGTCTGGGTCCTCAACGGCTCCCCGTTTAAGCAATTCAAGGTATTCGGCGTCATGAACCCTAAGCAGGTCTTCTTCGCTTGCCGGTTCAGGTTCAACGAATTCGTAGCCTCTCTCCTTGAGGATCTCGTAAGCCCTCTTCACCCGAGCCGGGCTTTCAATGTGCCACGACCCATATTCTAGACATTTTTCGGAAAAAACTATTTTCGGCTTCACGGCTTCCCTTGCTCCTCTAGGGGTTGCCAGCTTTATTTTCCACGTTTTGGTTTATATAAGCATCGAGCAAACCGGTTGAAAACTAAACATTGAAGGAGCGTGTTTCTTTCCGTTTTATAAGCTTATACGTTAGGTATTTACATTTATTGTTAGCTCTCTGGAAAGGCGAAGGCTTAATGGTTTCGGAAAATCCCCTCGCAGAGTTGAAGAAGGAGTGCTTGGTTCTGCTCAAAGAGGCTATGGCAAAGCTTGAGATGGACGTGTATGCGGAACGTTTAGCCTTCGAGAAGCCTCCAGTCTGGGAGTTTGGACAGCTGGCCACATCTATATGTTTCGAGCTTGCAAAGCGCACCGGCGAAAAACCGTTAGACTTAGCTCAAAGGCTTGTCCAAGCCGTGGATAAAACGAAGCTTTTGCTTGTCAAAAACATTGCAGCGGCGGGCGAGGGCTACATAAACTTTCAAGCCAACTTTGAACGCTTCTCACCCCTAACAATAGAGTCCATTCGAGGACTAGACGGCGACTACGGTTTTGTTAAAGTTGAAAAACCCGAGAAAATAATCGTGGAGCACACAAGCGTTAACCCGCTTCATCCCATCCATATTGGGCAAGCCAGAAACCCCATGCTCGGCGACGCCCTCGCCCGTATGTTGTCGGCGAGAGGTCACACGGTGTTTCGCCACTACTATGTGGACGATGTGGGCCGCCAGACAGCCGTAATCGCCTATGGATACGAGAAACTTGGAAGACCGAGGCCCGCCGAAAAACCAGACCATTTCATTGGAAAAATCTACACCATAGCAAGCTGCATTATCGAAATAAACAGGCTTAAAAAGGAGCTTGAGAAGGCTAAAAGGGTTTCAAGCGAGGAAGAGATAGCCAAAATCAATAGGGAACTCGACGACTGGGTTTCGGTGGCTTTCGAACTTAAACAAAAATATCCAGACCTCTTTGAAAGCCTCCTTCAAAAAATAAGCGAAGACCCAGACCCTGAGGAGAAAATAGGTGAGTTAAACAGGGCTTATGAGGCTGGGGATGAGTGGGCTAAGAAGCTTATACGGGAAGTGAGTCAGCTCTGCCTCGAAGGCTTCAGGGAAACGTTAAGCCGCGTTGGAGTGTTCCACGATTCATGGGATTGGGAAAGTGACTTTGTGTGGAGCGGGCTTGTGGCGGAGGTTCTTCGGAAACTAAAGCAGACGCTTTTCGTATCCGTTGTCGGCGGAGTCTTGGAGTTCGAGGCTGGCAAAGCCGTTGACGCCCTGGGGCTTCGGGAAAAGCTTGGGTTGAGAAAGGATTATGAGGTGCCAAGCCTGACGCTTGTGCGAGCTGACGGCACAACCCTTTACACGACCAGAGACATAGCCTACACTCTCTGGAAGTTTAAAAGAGCTGAAAAATGTATTAACGTCATTGGGATGGAGCAGTCCCTCGCCCAACTCCAGCTAAAAATAGCGCTATATGCCTTAGGATATGGGCAATACGCTGAAAACCTAATTCACTTCGCCTACAACCTCGTGACTTTGCCGGGCTACAAGATGTCCAGCCGCAGGGGACGCTATATAACGCTAGACGAGGTTTTAGATGAAGCCGTAAGAAGAGCTTACGAGGAGGTCTCTAAGCGTTCGCCCCAACTTTCAGAGGAGGAAAGAAGGAAAGTTGCTGAAATAGTCGGCATCGGGGCAGTTCGCTACGCGCTTGTGGAGGTTGACCCGGCTAAACCCGTCGAGTTCAACTGGGATCGCGTCATAAACTTCGAAAGAAACAGTGCACCCTACATCCAGTACTCGCATGCACGGGCATGTAGCATACTGCGCAAAGCCTCAAGAAAACCCGAAAAACCGGACTATAGCCTCCTCAAGGAAAGACTTGAACAAGAGCTTGTCTTCGCTTTGGCTGAGTTTCCCGAAACATTTGTTGAGGCTGTCGAAACGCTTAAACCAAACCTCATAGCAGACTACGCCAATACCCTAGCCGACAAATTCAACGCTTTCTACAATGCCCTCCCGGTGATTAAGGCTGAGCCGCTTGAACTCAGCGACGCACGGCTGGCGCTAGTTGATGCTGTAAGAATAGTCTTAAGAAACGCGTTAGGCCTCATTGGGGTGACGGCTCCGGAGAGAATGTAGCCGTTTTTCTTCAATCACGGTGCGCCTTGAATTATTGCGACGGCTGTGCTTGTCCCAATGCGGTTTGCGCCGGCTTCAATCATGGCAACGGCATCAGCGTATGTCCTTATGCCTCCAGCGGCCTTAACCCCGAAATCTTTCCCAACCACTTGACGCATGAGCTTGACATCCTCCACGGTGGCTCCCCCTCCGAAAAGTCCTGTTGATGTTTTCACGAAATCCGCTCCAGCATCCTTAACAATTTTGCATGCCGCCACCTTCTCTTCGCTTGTTAACAGCGGCGCCTCAATTATCACCTTGACAACCAGACCGCTGAACTGGCGCTTCAAAGCCGTGACGGCTTCAATATCCCGCTTAACCAGTTCATAGTCGCCAGACTTGAAAGCGCTAAGGTTCATGACCATGTCAAGCTCGCACGCCCCGTCTTCTACGGCTCTGGCAGCCTCCAAAGCCTTAACGTCTGGCAACGAAACGCCAAAGGGGAAACCAACTGTTGAGCCAACCCTAACCTCCGTCCTCTTCAAGATTGAAGCCGCGAAACGCACGTAAACCGGGTTAACAACAACGCACCCAAAACCGTACTGAACGGCTTCACGGCAAAGCCTTTCAACCTCGCTTTTAGTGGCCGTAGCCTTAACAAGCGTAGAATCAATTATTTTTGCAAGCTGCACTCTCGAAACAAACAACAAACACACCTTCACATTCAGAAACAAACAACCAATTTAACAGTTTCCTTCTAAACGCGTGGTAGCGAAAGATGTTCGGGCTTACAAGTTCTAAGTGTTAATGGAAGCTTCCGTCACCCACCGGAATAATTTTGAATCAATATTTGAAATCAAGCCTTAAAACGCTTGGAATGTCTATCTGGAAAACTAAAAGAGGCGTATGTAAGGGTGATACTGGGAAGTAAAACCATAATTTTGATGATGCAATTACCTATATTGCCTTACTGAGTGCATGGGATCTTCCAATTGTTAGGTCTGCTTATCTGAATGTTGTTAAGCCTTATGGAATTTTTATTTCCATTATTCCGACTTACCTGTTAGTGTGGCTGGTTTGGAGACAAAGTTTATACTTAACACTACGAGGGCTTTCCGATTCCTCACTCATGGAGAGGCTTATGCCAACTCTCTTTATAAGCAGGTGGGCTTGCCAAAAATAGCCGTTGACTTTTATTTTGTATCCAAACTTTGCAGGTCCTGTTACCTTAATGGTTCTTGGCAGGTTTTCATTTGGGCTAACGCTTCAGCCTACAAACCAGCAACCTTTACGGTTCAATTTAGAGAGATAACCATAGGCAGTAGTTATTTGAGATTCTGGACTCATTAATCCGACTGTTACAAGCAGTATTGGTGCATATATTGATGTGCCAGTATACTGCTACAACCTTACAGTGCCGTATCTCTCACATACGTTTAATGCTGGTACAACGTTTCATGTTCACGTGGAGGTTAATGCGGGCTCATAGTATATGATTATGCCTATTGTGAACGTTATGTGGCTTCCTCTATGAAGGGATTGTATGAGCCTGTTTCTTTTTCGTGATAGAAGCCGTTGTTGTCTATGACTGTTGCTATTATAGCGCAGTTGCCTAAGGCTACGCTTGATGGATATGTCCATTTAGCCTCGTAAATGTGGGCGTAGCCGGTTATCCACCGGCCGTTTGAGGTTCTCACCATATCCATGTTGTCGACGACATGGACGTCGTTTGGGACCCGGCATTCCTCATAACAGAAGATATAAGCGCACCATTACCCGAGGCCCAAGTGCACACAACTTGGCCAAACGGCACGTGGAAACCGTTCCAAGACACACTTCGGCAAATGGCTTCATCAACCTACACATGTTCTCCCCGGAAATTATGGCTTCACAGTCCTATGGAAAGACGTAACAGTAGCCCAGGCAAACATTTACGTGATACAAATGGGCCATACACGATTAAAACACAGGTTTATCAACTCACCGCTCAGGTCTAGGAAACGACGGAGACCATCCACGGAGCCTACATAATCATTTACACACAGTTAGGCATCGGTGCTGGAAAAGCAGTGTTTAAACTACCGCCGGAAACTATCGAGAAGCATATTACGTATCATCCTATTGGCTTTCAGTCATCACAACAAACACAACAGAACAAGTATCCCTCACATCAACCACTTCAAAGAACATCTAAAGGATTACCCTCATGGACAACAACAGGTTCCTAATGCTGCTTGTAGTGCTTATCGCTATAGTATCAGTCATAAACGCTCATAAATTACACAGCCCACAAAAAACCCGATAAGAAGTCTTTCCTATTACGTTTCAATAAAGCATTTAAAATCCTATCCACCTATGAATTGGGCTACTGCTAGCAACCCTTCATAGGCACTATTTACAATCAACACGTAACAAAATCTCAAACAAACAAAACCTAAGCCGTTAGGTTCCATTAACGATGACTAAAAGAACGAACTTTGCTCATGCCTCCGTCTGACTGCAACGGAATTTTTATTAAAAAAGCACATTGATGTTTACAAGAGGGGGGAAGTTGAGCTATATCATTGAAGCTGTTGGTGTAACAAAAAAATTTGGCGATTTCGTTGCAGTAAATAATCTAAACCTTGAAGTTGTCCGTGGAGAGATTTTAGGTTTATTGGGGCCTAATGGGGCTGGAAAAACAACCACTGTACGCATGATAGCTTGCTTGCTAAAACCGACTAGTGGGAAGATTTTAGTTGATGGGTATGATGCCGTTAAAGAACCTGAAAAGGTTAAGCAAAAAATTGGCTATATGCCGCAACGTTTTTCACTTTATGAAGATCTTACAGTGATGGAAAACCTGAGGTTTTATGGGAAAATCTATGGATTGTCTTCGATGGAGCGTGAGAGGAAGGCAAGAGAATTGCTGGAGTTTGTGGAGCTTTCCCGTTTTGGAAATAGGCTGGCTGGAAAATTAAGTGGAGGGATGAAGCAGAGGCTTTTGTTAGCATGCGCCCTCCTGCATGAGCCTGAATTGCTTATACTTGATGAGCCTACTGCAGGTGTAGATCCTCCCTTGAGGAGGAGATTTTGGGAATACTTTAGAGAATTGAACAGAAAAGGCGTAACTCTTCTCATTACAACGCATTATATGGATGAAGCTGAAAATTGCAAAAGAATAGGCATCATGAATAATGGAAACCTGATAAAATTAGGATCTTCTATCGAATTGAAAAGGAGTATTTATGGCGGTGATGTAATCGAGTTACAAGTTAAAACCTCAATAAATAGGATGGAGGCCATATTAAGCGGAAACCAGGATGTTCTAAGAATAATTCCCTCCGGCGACGCCTTCTTAATAGTTGTGAAGGATTCTGAAAAATCCTTGCCGGCAATTGTTGAAGCTCTAAGGAGAGAAAATGTGGATGTCTTATCAACTAGAGTGGTTAACCTAAGTCTAGAAGACGTTTTCATAAAATTAACGGGGGCGGACTCAAATGTGTGAAAGGATTTTTGCTATGGTTGAGAAAGAATTGAGACAGCTTCTTAGAGACCGCAGATCTTTAGGGATAGCAATACTATTGCCTATTATAGTTATGTTTTTGTATGGCTACGCTTATGGCGGAGGCACCCAACATATACCGATAGCTATTGGAAACCTTGATGGTGCAAATGGGCTTAGCGTTAAACTTGAAGAACTTATACTCCAGAACAATTTGTTTGAAGTGAAAAAATATGTGTATAGCATAGACGAGGCTATGAAGGTTATCGAAAACGGCGAAGTTTATGGAGTTATCGTAATTCCTAACGGGTTTTATGAAGCCTTAACTAATAATAGTGTTGGCTATGTAGCTGTAATCACGGATGGCTCAATCCCAACCCTTTCCGAGGCAATTCAGTCAGGCATGAAAAACATTCTTGAAAACTATGAGAAAATGTTACTCAAAGGCAATTACTTAAAGGTTGAACAGTTAAGGATAGTAAGATATGGAGCCACGTTAAAGAACATAGACTTTTTTGCCCCAGCGGTTATAGGGCTTGTGCTTCAAACAATACCTGTATCTCTCATTGCCATTTCTATTGTTAGGGAAAAGGAAAGGGGAACTTTTGAACAGCTTGTGGTTTCGCCTATTAAGACTTATGAAGTAATCTTCGGAAAGTTTTTAGCGTATGCAACGGTTTCCATAGTTGACTTCTTCTTAATTTTCTCAATTGGAAAACTATTTTTTGGAATTACGATCAGAGGCTCGTTTTTGGAGATATTTTTGGCCTCATTGCTGTTTCTAATAGGAAATCTAGGGCTTGGACTGATGATTTCCTCAATCTCGAACAGCCAACTTCAAGCTCAACAGGCATCCTCATTCATTTTTATAATAAGCGCAGTCTTTAGCGGCTTAATTATGCCAGTTCAAGCTTTGCCAAAAGCAGCCACCATAATAGCCTACTTCATACCTTTATACCATTTTAACGAAATCCTTCGACCTATAATGCTTAAAGGCTTAGGACTAAGCGATTTGGCGGGCGAAGTAATAGTTTTAACGCTTTACGCGTTAATAACCGTTAGCATAAGCATTATAATGTTTAAGAAGAGGTTAGATTGAAATGAAGCGAAAAATTTTAAGGAAACTTTGTTTAACAGCTGCTTGCATTTTAATCTTAAGCTCAGCTTTAATAGAATTCGGCAACGTTTTTAAAATGATCAATAAAGCCAATGCTCAAGCAGGTCCAATAATTAGGGTTGAACCTTTAAATGAAACTCTAAGCTCAAATATCATCAACAACGTAGCGTTAATGGTGAAAAATGAAGGTGGCGGTAATGCGTTATCTATAACTTTACAGATAACACCATTAAACACCTACCTGACCATTGTAGGATCCAACGTGTACACGATTGAGAGGCTTGGCCCAAATGAATCCCGAGAAATAATTGTGAAAATTTATGTTCCGAAAAGCGTGTCAGGCGCCACCGCGTTAAGGGTTGGCGCAGTATTTATGGATGAATCCCTGCATTCTCAGGAAGTAGTCTATAACTTCGGATTTATCATCACAGGAAATGTTGAATTCGCTTTACAGCGAAGCTGCCAAACGCCAAGCAAAATTTTTCCAGGAGACTTAAACATAATTTTAACCGCCATAATAGTCAATACGGGAAGCGAGGAAGCCACTCATTTAAACGCAACATTAAAGTTACCTGAAGGCATTAAACCAAGCTGGGCGAAAAGCGATAACGTATACGTTGGAAATGCTTTTCCAGACATTCCCGTGGAATGCAGGTTTTATTTAGACGTAGATGAGTCAACTCCACCCGGATTATACAATTTAGAGTTGGAGTTGGTTCATGATGATGGGAAATCCGGCTTAACTGTACCCTTACTCATTTCAGAGAAAGCACACTTCGAAATAGTTGATTTAAACATATCTCCGAGAGAAATCCATCCTGGAGATAGGGGAATAAAAATTCAGGTAAGAGTTAAGAATTCAGGCAATGTAGGGGCTAAAGAAGTTGTAATAAAACTGGTTGGCAGCTCCTTTAGCGGAATGACAACAAGCTTTCTAGGAGTATTAAATCCAAACGACGAGGCGAAAGCCATTTTTGATGTAGATGTTTCAGAGCTGGCAACAACTGGTGAGAATTGGCTCCAGTTCCAGATTTCATGGATGCAAGAGGGAAGAAGTTTAACGCAAAATATTTTCTACAAGATACAGATTTCTCCAAGCAACCCTTACTTTTATGTTTATTTACTCGCCCCCACTCTTACAGTAATATTTATAGTGGCTTATTTAGTGAAAAGGATTAGCAAAAAGAAGTGAGGCTATGCCCCAAACAATTGAACGGGGGATTTTTGAAAGAATGGAAAAGATATACGCTTTAGTAAAGGAGCCATAAGCTT
>CAZRXM010000028.1:0-13329 GCA_964604045.1 uncultured Candidatus Bathyarchaeia archaeon | reverse complement strand
CCAAGGCAACAGCGAAGGGAAAAACAAGCACTTTAAGCCCGGCTGCCTTCATCTTCGTCGTTACCTTCTCGTCTAATGCGAACAACATACCCATCAAGAACAACAAGGAGACGAGTGAAAAATTGAAAAGGTATTCTGAGAATATGCGGTTTATTATTGGAGCACCGAACATGTTGTTTATGTAACCTACCAAAACGCCTAGGGCTAGAGTTGGCAAAATACACTTTATCATATTTTCACCAACTTCACAGCCGCCCTTGCGAACAAAACGCTGAAAAGCAGAGCCATAACCAGAAGGACTAAGGCGTTAAGCCAATGCTTGGCATAACTGTAAGAAGCTCAGAGCTAGAGCCTATAGAAAAGCCTAGGAAGAAAAATCAAAGCCAAAATATAGCTAAAACAAATTTCTCAACCTTTAAAATTCCCCTTTTCCTCCTGAGGCTGTAACCTAAAGCCAAGCCTAAAGCCAACAAAAGGGTCAGAACAGCGACGTCAGAAAGTCCAGCCAAGCCAAACCCCCATAGAACAAAGAATGCAGCCAGAAAGCAAATTCAAAAACCTATACGTCTCCATCGAATAATTCTTTTAAGGTCTATAACCATTGAGGACTGCCAGGGCTATGGCGGCAGCGGTTATGTCGGCTGTTGTACCTGGGTTTAGGTTGTTGCCGTCAAGCCGCAAAAAGGCGTCAAATAAGCGGAGCTTCTCCCTTCCAGCAGGCGTCTTCAGACCACCGTTTTCCAAAACTTCCATGGCTAAGGCTGAAACTTGAAGGGCTTTATCCACACCAGCCTTCCTAGCGATGAACGTATCTGGATAGGTTGCTAAAACTTCTAGGAAAGCGTGGACGATAGCCGTGTTTAGGTCCTCGCCACTATCAATGCGTCCTTTGAGGCGGGGGTAGGCGAAGTCAAAGGTCACTGGATAGTTGTTAACCCATTCCGAGCAAACCCTATCGTAGGTTGAAGCTATTTGGAAAACATGGAACAATGTAATTCTTTCATTAAGAATTCTGTCGATTGACGTTGGGTCATTCACGTCTAGATCTGGCGCCTTTCCAAGCCCACTTGGCTTAGCGATTCTAATAGCTTCATAAACGGCAGCAGCGTCTTCAGGTGTTGTCGCCTCCACGACTTTCTTCAGGTTCTGCCTCAGCTCTGAAAGTTGGAAAACGCCGTTCTTCATAGGGGTCATACCGGCAGCAACAGCTAAAGGCACAAACAGCAGAACCGTGCCAAGTAAGGTGTTTCCTCCCCTCTGCCAGTTGGCTATCTCTGAAACGCAGTCCCGGATTATTTGTCCAACACCAACATTGTCAAGAGCCATCTCACCCACAGATACGGCTAAGCCTCTTTCTGCTGCAAGCCTAAAAAAGGGGGCTGCAGCGACTGCCGAGGCCAAAAAGTGCATGTGGTTCGTGCCTTCAAAACCAACGAGAAGATTCACGTTGCCCGGTTTATCGGCGCTAACTTCTAAGAGAATGGCTAGTTCCAGGCACTGGGCCACATAGTCGGCTTTCTCAGAGGTTTTACGCAAACACCACACCTTTACATTAAAGTTGCATGGAAAGGTTTATTAACGTTGTGTAAAAAAATACACAGCAATTACCAAAAATGCACAAGGTGAACTGTTTGGCAAGTGTTGAATTATCTGCAAAGAACGTGGCGCTGTTAACTGTTTTCGCCGCCCTCTCTTTCATAATATGCAAATTCATACCGGGAATACCAATAGTAGGCGTTCCAGATGCCCAAATAAAGCTTGACGCAGTTGTCGCCCCCCTATATGGAATGATCATAGGCCCCTACCTTGGTTTTCTAGCAGCCCTTATAGGCGGGTTGGTTGCAGCTGGAAGCCCCTTCACCGTTTTAACATCCTTCTGCACGGCAATCTCAGCCATGGTCGCCGGATTCCTAACCATCGGGAAAGTCTCCAAAGAAGGCAGAGTCAAAGGATGGCATGTTTCCGCCTTAATCCTTGCAGTCTTAATAGCTGGCTGGTATGCTACATGGGTTGGACAAAAAGCGCCCTTCTACCCCATTCTACACCTTGCCGGGTTGTTCGCCATCCTCATCACCAGAGGCTGGGTCGCAGACTCCTTTAAAGAGGCTGAATTGCCAAGGGAGGAGTGGCAAGTTAAACCAGCCTCGATCTTATCCGGCGTAATCTTATTCGTTGCGGGCTACATGTTTACGAAACCATACCTAAACGAAGCAGTTCCTTTAAACTTTTTATCGCTACCCCTATACATTGTAGCAGCAATCCTCGTCCTTTACGGAGTCTTTGGAGCCGGAAAGTACACCTTCATCTCCTCGGTTTTTCTGGCAAGCTATTGCGGAATAATAGCAGACCACATGCTCGGAAACCTCATATTCATAGGAACCATAGACATCTTCATACCCCTAAGCGTTGTGGAAAACTATTTCCTCAAACCCCTAGGGCTGCCAGACATACCCTCCCTATTCATGTACATGGTTCCAGTTTCAGCCTCTGAAAGACTATTGATGACAGTTGTGGCAACAATAATCGGAGTTGGGCTAATATCTGGACTCTACAAAGCCGGCCTCATCTTCAAGGAACAATAAAATATGTAAGGGGCCTCCTGAACTCGATGGAGAAAAAGTTTCGCGAAGGAGACTTCATAGAGTCAAGACAGGGCCTAATCTTCGACGTAAAGGGTTTAGTCCACCCACCTGACAGAGTTATAGCCTTTATAAGGTATTATCCAAGCAAACCTGGTGAAAGATTTGCTGGAAGCCGCGTTTATGAAAAGGTTTACTCTCTTTCCGTACGGTATGAATGGTTGAGGGAATACTTCCCGGAATACCTTGTTTATGATCCCGTTTTCGACGAGGTTTTATGCGAAGTCCCCGTGAGCCATATTATTAAGCATTATATGCCGGTGGAGGTGCTTAGGAGGCTCCGGAAGGCCCGAAGTCAAGACGTTTTAGAGCGCATGATTGTTGAGATGGCTTGTCTGCTTAAGTCTTCAGCGTCCATCCCGTGGAACACCATTGGAGCTTCAGGTTCAATTATGGTGGGTTTGCACACACCAAACTCGGACATCGACCTAGTTGTTTACGGTTCTAAAAACTGTTGGGAAGTTTACCATGCGATTAAATCCTTGTCCACAGAGCCTTCTTGCCCATTAAAGCCTTACTCTCCAGAAGACTTGCGGAGGCTTTTCGATTTCCGTTCGAAAGATACCGCTGTGAGCTTCGAAGATTTCGTCAAAACTGAATCCCGAAAAGTTTTGCAGGGCAAATTTGGGGAAAGGGATTATTTCATCCGTTTCGTGAAGGATTTCAACGAGATATCCGAGAGGTACGGTGATGTCCAATACAAGAATTGTGGCTACGCCAAGATCGAAGCTGCAGTTGCAGACGACTCGGAATCCATATTCACACCATGCACATACAAAATTGAAGACGTGAAAGTTATTGAAGGACCCAAGCTTCAGCCAATAGAGGAAATAGTTTCTTTTCGTGGAAGGTTCTGCGAGCAGGCAAGGAAAAACGAAAAAATTATTGCACAAGGGAAAATCGAGAAAGTCGTGGACTATAGAAAAGGAGTCGAATATTTCAGGCTTTTGATAGGAAACAAGCCTTCAGACTACATGATCTTGAAAATCTAGTTGTCAAAGCTGAACAACTTTTAGAACTTGCTCGTAATACCGTGGACCGTATGTGAGTGTTATTTGGTGGAAGCTTCTGTTAACCGTCTCAACCTTTTCAAGGTTTCCTTCCACGTACACTGTTTCGCCCTTCCAGGCCTGCATTCTAAACTCCTCAAGGTAGGAGACAACCCTTTCTAAGTCGTTGACACGGGAACCATCTAAAACTCGCAGCAGTTCAACCCTGTAAACCGAGGGCATGTAAAAAGCCTCCGCGTCGTCTTCTACACGTAGAAGCGCTTTAATCCAGCCCACCCGCGTAATTCTTTTGACTTCATCGTAGTCTTCTCGGATTTCCCTCCAGCTTTTCACGGGTTCAAATTCAACTTTTATGTTGCGTTTTGAAACGTCATCGTGGAAGATTCCATAGATAAGTTTGCGCTGTTGATGCCAGACAAACTCTTTGGGCGTTAGATTTTTGTAGCGCCAAACCTTTTCGCGGACGGGTGTATCGTCAGCAAACTCGTTAGAGAAGCCTGAACGGCTGTCGCTGTAAAGTTCGTGAAGGAGGCTTCGGATTCGCTCCAGGTTTTCTCTGCCGTAGACTACTAGGTCTATGTCCGAAAACTTTGGGTGGTAAAAGCCGTGGAGGAGTGAACCGAAAACCCCTAAGTCTCCCAGTGGAAGCCCCAGGGAAAACACTGTTACGTCTAAAACTTTCCACAAAGCTTTAAGCAGTTCGTCTTTAGGCTCTTTCTCCAAAAGCCCTCTTAGGGCTTGCTCGGGCTTGCGAATTTCCGCGACATCCGCCCTATGAACACCTACAACCCTCATGCCTAAAGGTGCGTGAAGAACCATGTATTGCGGGAAATTTTCCCTTATAAAATGCCAGCCCTCATCCTCGTAAAACTTGTAGTAGACGCTTCTACCGTTTGTTCTGTAGGCTTTGGGGTTTTTTGACCGGAAAAGGCTTGCGGGTGCATATTCCAAGTCGCATATGTAGCCTTCAGGTGGATGCGTATACCCAAACACCCTGAAGATTAAGCCTTCCCGCGTGATTATGGCGTCGCGGTCTCTAAGCTTCAAGCTGTTTGAACCGGCCAAATGTATTCTTCCTCGCTTTCCGCTGAGCCTACAACAACTTGATAGGTTATTTTTCCTGTCACAGTGTTTTCAACCCGTTCAAGCATTCCAGAAACCTCTATTTGCTGTCCTTTTCTAGCGACGTTCCTATAACACCCAATCATGGAGACAACAGTTTCCGGCGTCATGTCTCTTGGAATATGCACGCCGCCCAACGGGGTATAGCCTCCAATCCTGTATATGGCTGGGCGGAACATGGCTTCACAGTCGTCCACGACTGTGCATCTGAACTTGACAGGAGTTAGGGGCGTATACTGACGTTCCCCATACTTGTCTTTAACTTCCTCCAATTTACGGACAGCATTGTACATGAAAACCTTGTTTTTGAAGCGCCCCTTAAACCGTCTAGCGGCGTCCAAACGGTTGTTGAAAATGTATGTTAAAACCCCTTCATTGACAAGCTTGTCTACAGCGGCTTCAACACGGCGGAAGTTCTGGCTCCCGTAAACCACGATATCTATATCGGATTTAGCCGAATGCATGTTAAGGGCTATAGAGCCGTGCACCCCAAAATCTTCCAAAGATACTTTAGCCTCGCTAGAAAGAAGCTGGACAAACTCTAGAGTTAGCTCTTGCAGTTCGTCCCTTTTCCCCGCCTCTATTAGGGTTTTTAGGCGGTCCCTTGGAATAAAAACCTCCAAAACACGGTTTAGGGGCGCGCTGATAACTTCCTTACGTCTAAAAGGGCAAAAATAAACATATTCTGGAAAATTTTTTCGGAAAACCTGAAGGAAAGTCTGGTAGTTTTTGGCTGTGTAAAGCTTTTCAGCCCGAAAAAGCTCAAGCCCACCCCTTCGCCAAGTTCTCTCAAGCATTCGGATTTTAAAAAGTTCTTTGAAATTTGATGGAATGTACTTTAGGAAGGCGAAAACACGGTCCCTTGGATGTTCATATCCGAAAACATTGAAGATAAAGCCCTCCCGCGTTATGAAAGTGTCTCCGTCCAAGGGCTTCCATTCAACCGTTTAAGACACCTCGATAGACTTTTGGCTGGTTGTTTAAAAGCCTAACGACGCAAAAAACAAAATATTAGACACCGCTTTAAAAGGTTGAAGGTGTCAGCTTGAACCCTCAATCGGAACCTCACCCTTATGTTGTTTTTCTTCCAGCGGAGCAAAAGGACAAAATTCTAGGCGCCATATTCGGGTCGAAGGCTTCCATCGAGATCCTAAGGCATTTTCTAAAGCAAGGAATAGCCAACAAAATTTACCAGAAAGACCTCGTTAAGAAGTTGGCCTACTCCAACAAGACAATAATAGGAAACCTCAAAACCCTGACGGAGCTCGGCATCCTAGCAGAGAGCATGGAAAAAGCTGAAAGTGAGAGAAGAACGGTTTGGGTTAAAGCCTACAGGCTAACAGACATCGGAAAATGGTTCGCCCTCCTACTGGCCGAAGAAAAAGAGCTTTCCGACAAGGAAAAGGCAGAAATACTCCAAAATATTTTCAGAAACTACATAAAGTGGGTTAAAAACCTCTCGGAAAAGCTCCATATGGACAAAGAAAAACTTAGGAAAATATTTGACGAAGAGATGAGGGAATGAAAACTCGCAGGCCGCCGGCAATAGCCGTTGTGGGAAGAAAAAACTCCGGGAAAACAAGAGTGATAGAAATTTTGACGAAAGAATTAACCAAGAGAGGCTATAAAGTGGCCGCTGTAAAACACGTTCCAAAAAAGGATTTCACAATAGACACTGAGGGAAGGGACACGTGGCGATTCGCAAACGCAGGCGCCAAAATTGTTGTGGCGGTTTCACCTATGGAAATAGCCACCATAGAAAAGGGGGATACGAGGGGGCTAACTTTAAATGACGTGGTAGAAAGATGTCGGAAAAGCGACCTGATTATAGTTGAAGGGTTCAGAGAGCTTCTGGGAGAAAATTTAGAAGTTCCAAAAATTGTCGCTGTAAAAAACATTGATGAAGCGTTGGAAGCATTGAAAACCTTCAAGCCCATCATGGCCTTGGCGGGTCTAGGTCCGCTAAACGGGGCTGCGCTGGGTTTTCTTTATATTAATGTTTCGGAGAACAGCGGGAAACTTGCGGATTTAGTTGAGGGGTTCGTTAGAAAAAGGGGAAAGTTGGGGCTTAAAACCTCTTAAAGGAGCACCCACATTTTTGGGGCTTGGAGATTCCGTAGGGGAGAAGGGAGAAAGGAGAGCATTTTAAAAAGAAAAGCCGGTTTTCTCCAAGCCTTTCCATTAGGGTGCTCCTAGAGGGCTTTGAAGGCTTCAAACCAACGGTTGTAGAGGGCGAGCATGTCAAGGGAGACGCTGGGCTTTCGCTCTTCAAGGATCTGTCTGAAATCACTCATCCTCAGGGGCCTTGGTTTGGCAAGCTTGTTGGCGACTTGCCCCGACTCAAAGAATTCGCCTATAACTTTTAGGTGAGCTGCTTGGCAAACGTCTTTTATGTCACTTCCCGAAAAGCCTTCTGAAAGCCTAGCCAACTCATGCAGGTCCACGTCTGGGGCCAGAGTCAGGTGGCTTGTGTAATATTTGAACATCATTAGGCGGGCATGAAAGTCCGGCAGAGGTACAAGAATCCTCTTTTGGAAACGTCGAATGAAGGGCCAGTCTAAGTCCCATGGCTTGTTGGTGGCACCAATAACATAAACATAGAGGTTTTTGCCCTTGTCAATTATGCCGTCCATCTCCTTGAGGAACTGGTTTCGAACTCGAACCTCACCGCCAACCTCGTTGGAATGCTTCCCCATAAGAGAGTCCAGCTCGTCAATGAAAATTATAACGGGCTTCTTGTCTTCAAGCGCACATCTCCTCGCCGACTCAAAAAGCCTTGCAACATTCTGCTCCGCCTCACCTAACCACTTAGACATTATGGAAGCTGCGTCTACGGAAATAAAAACAGCGTCAATCTCGGTGGCCGCCGCAGCAGCCAGCAAAGTTTTTCCACAGCCAGGGGGCCCGAAAAGAAGTATGCCTCTAGGCCAGCCTAGGGGGAACAAGTCTGGTCGCTGAACTGGATAAATTATGGCTTCCTTGATAGCCCTTTTTGCTGCATCTAAGCCTATAACCTCGTCCCAGCGGACGTTCGGCTTCTCCTTTATAATCAAGTCTTCATAGCTCGCCTTCTTGGCTTCACCTTGTTTGGCACCTTCAACGCCTTTAGGCTGTTCTGCTTGCGGTTCCACCGGGGCGACTGCCCCCTGCAAAACCTTAATCCTCTCCTGGTAAGCGATGGCCCTTTGAATGTAAACCTTGTTTAAGCCGTAATCCGGGTAGAGTTGGACAAGTTTCAGTAGCGTTTCTATAGCTTTCTGGTACATGGTTATGGCCATACCCCTTGCACCCTGCTTGTCTAAGCGGACGGCTTCCATGGCGTAATTAGTTGCAGCCCTTTCAAGCTCCTGAGAGGCTTCCATGGCAGCTCACCTTCTAACCTCAATCTTCACCTTACCTTTAGCCCCCAAACTCCGCAGTGCCTTCTCAACCTCCTCGTAGGAAGCCCCCAAGTCCCGGGAGCAACGGGTCAAATCTATTTCACCGCCGCTCCGCCTAACATACTCTAGTAAGGCTTCTTCGAGGGAGGAACCACCAACCTTGAGACTAATCTCCTGTATCTCGGCTTTCCTGAAAGAGATCAAGTTTTTAGAGCGGTAACAACCATCATCAACGGTTTCGCCGCTAACAGACTGGGAGCAGGAAGCAGCCAAAGCCACCATTTGCTTGATTTCAGTCCTTGCCTGCTCAATGGTGGGAGCTTCATGCGTAGCAGGCGGTTCGGGAAGCTTTTCCTCAATTTTCCTCTCAAGAAAACTCGCAACCTCGTTCAGTATCTGTTCTCCCGCAGGCGTGACTCTATCTACAGGGATTATTACTTCGACGCCAGACATCCTAGTCGAGTGGATTGTTTCGCCTATGACGTTGTTGATTTCGCTTATTTCTGAAGAGACTTCTGGCAATATTTCAGAAAGCTGCCTTGAAACACCCTGTAGAGTTTTTAGGACGGGTTTTAGGTCTATTACTATGTCGCTTAGCTCCCTAACCGTTTCAAGGCGGAGGATAACCCTTTCAAGGGCGAGCTCCACCTGTTGCAGGAAGTTTATTAGTTTGCGGACTTCAGCCAACTCGTTGGCGCATATAACGGCCCTTTCACGGTTATTGGCTTTCAAAGCATTTATGCACGTCTGAAAAAGAATTTTGTCCCTTTCCTTAAGCCTCAAAGAAGCTTGGACAACTTTCTGCTGCTGCACTCTAAGCTTGTACATTGACTGGGTGATTACCTCTCGCAGTGGTGGAGGGGATTGTGAAAAAGGGTTTTTGATTTCAGCTCCCTCCGCCCGCTACGCCTTTAAGCCTAAAGGCTTGATTCACCTGCTTCTTTCACGTAAACTATAACGGGGGGTTCTGGTAGACTTGTAGGTATAGAAGCCGCCGTCGAAGTTACAGCCACTTCCCTTCGAGAAGGTTCATGGATGGTTTCGCCCAAGAGGATGTTTGAAAGCTTGCTCCTTAAACCTTCAAGGTCAGCCTTTTCCAAACTAGCCCTCTTTAAGCACTCCTGTATGGCTGTAAACGCGGCTTGATAGGATGTATCGTTCACTTCCCCAATTTCATGCTCAACTTCCAAGTGAACCAGTGCGTAATTCAACTCTTTAATTTCCTTATTACACCTCTCAATTTCCCCGTCAATTTTTTCCAAGAGGGCTTGGGCTTCTGTTTTCAACTGGTTTAGGGCGCCTTCAAAGCTGTTATGTAGGTCTTCGTAGATTTCCGGCGATATTTTCTTCTTCTCGTAAAGCTCTTTCAAGGCTTGGTCTTTGCGCCAGATTAGGGGTATTTGATTGCAGAAGGCGTTTGTTTCAGTTTTTATGTTTGAAACGTAAACGACTTCTGATCCATTAAAGGTTATGTTTGCAGCTGGATATTTGGCAAAGGTTCCATCGCTACGTCTTATGTAAACTTGTTCAACGTTGCCGTTGGGCTTAACAGCGAAGGAAACGACTTCTCCGATTATTTGACCATACTCGTCTTTAACTGGTTTTCCGATGGATAAAAAAATGTTGGAGTCGTGGGACATGCACATTCCCTCCTTTTATGAAGTTTCGGTTGGTGTTTTCTCCGGCAGAGGCATTTGCGGTATTCCTGCTGGTAGCTCTGGGAACTTCTCTTTTATTCTCTGCTCGGCGACAGCTGCTGCTTCTGTGAGGATTTTCTGGGCATCTTCGTTGGCTGCCTCAAAGTTTATGGATAAGCCCGTGGTTTGCCCAGCCTCGACTATTATTCCGCTGAGCAGATTTCCTATAAACCCTAGCTCCCTTTCGGCTTCTGGGAAAATGTTAGCCATTCCAGTTTTCACGGCTCTCAACACGCTGATTGCTGGACCAAGGGTTGAAACAACGTCTCCAAGCTCTGAAACTGTCCGTAACCTTAAGACTATCTGTTCAAGGGCAAGTCTAGCCTGCATAATCATCTTTTCCATTTTCCTTATCTCAGCTAGCTCGTTGGCAAAAACGTTGGCCCTTGCCATGTCATGTTTCGTATAAGCGTCCACGATTCTGGCGAATATGGACTTGTCCCGTTGGCTGAACCTTTCACCAGCTTGATCAAGCTTCTGAATCTGCAGTTCCAGGCGGCGTATGGCCATGTCAAGTCTAGGCTTCAACGGACCCGGAGGCCTAACAGCCTCCCTTATGCGCTCCGTTAGCGGTTGCTCGTCGCGTCTATCATCCCATCGTTTACTAAACTTTTCTGACAATTCAGATTCCTCCGGAAGAGGCTTAAGGGTTAGAACAATCTTATACGTTGTTAATATGCTGGAAACATCCACATATATACGTAGAGATATACATGTAAACTGAAATCTTTTTGAGCTTTAATTTCCAAGTGAAAAGAACTCCTTGCTGTTTTCGCTGGGATAGACAGAAACTTGTAAGTTAGACTAAAAAGAGGCTTTTAAACCAGTTTAGGCTAGGTGGAAAAATGGGTGAAAGGCTAAAAGTTTTCGTCTTTGTGGCAATTCTAGGATTTTTCGCAGGCATCATAGCCGACATAACAGCCACCTACATTATCCCGGCGCTCATTGCATTGCTGCCATCGCTGGGCATATTGACACGATACATGCTTTCAGGGTTTGCAGGAGCAGTTTTGACCCTTGTTCTGGTGAGCATTTGGGCTTACATCACAGGTCCTAGAGAAACCTAAAGCCACCCATCTTTTTACCAGTTTATCCTCTTCAAAACGTTTTCATAGTTGTACCCATGTTTCAGTGTTTTGGACTCAGAAGCGGAAAAAACAATCACCAGTCAGCGTACCTCGATGTCATCATCGTACCGTGAAATATTTCCGCCTAAAACCTAAAAAATCTTTCCTTAATAACAAAACATGATTCGCTCGCATACGTTTGTGTCTATTTGTTTCATCCGCGCATAAACAAACGCGCTTGAACCCTTCGATTAAAACTTATTTATAACAAACAGCAGTTAACTCATTTTTCCAAAAATACCAAATAATGCAAAAACTTTTAGCCAATTAGAAGTTTGCGAAGGATATTTTTATGGGGAGTAACGCGGACAGAGTGATAAGTATTCACTTCCCTAAAGAACGCCTTCAAAAAATTCTCAAGCGTAACCTCATTCCAACTGTAAAAGTGGGTTTCACAAGTATAATCTACTTTGGCATTAATTACTTTGATTATTACAACTGTTGAGGAAACTCTCCTAAATTCCTCTAGAACTTTTTAGGGTCAAGGCAATGTTCTATTACATGGCTGGCATAAACAATCTTGAAACGATTATCTTTAAAAGGTAAATGGTGAGCATCACATTTAACCTCTGGTGCACGCCACCCAAATCACGTGAATAACTTCACTCTTTAAAAGTGGATTACCACCACATCCAATATCTAAAATCATAGTCATTCTCTTTCCTTAATTTTTTCATCGTCCAACATATATAATGCTTAACCGAAATTATTTATGTTTTGCTAACTACTGCAAAGGTGGATGATGGAGAGATAATCTTTGGGTGAGAACCGCACTAAGAATTATCGTTTGAGACTTAAGAACGCTTCGAGCTATGGCGAAATTTGGGAGGTTGTTAAGGATACTGTTGTCTTTGCTTTAAACCAGAGGAGGGCTGGGATTATGCTTTTCTTAGATGATTTGCCTATACAGTTGGGCGCCTACCACCCCATCGGGACCAACGATATCATTTTGAACCGCATCCTTGTCAAAGCTGTTGAAGCCTCCACAAATTCGAAGCGTGTTGTTAACGCCTTAATCTATAATTTGCTTCTTCATAAGTATCTCCACGCTCTGGGGCATGTTTCCGAATTGAAGGTTAGGCAGCTGGTTTATTATGTGGCAAGGGAATGCTTCGGCGAAGAGAACATAGCCACAGCTATAGCCAAAAACAGCCCTTGGGATTTACTGAAGAGCATACCCTTAGACAAGGCTTTTCACGCTAAACGGATCATGAAAATAGTTAAGGACTTTGAAAAGACAGACCAGAAATACATAGTTTAAGGCTGGGCAAAGGCATGTGCGGCATATTCGGTTACATATTGAAAAAACCCATGGAAGTGGCACACGCCCTAAAGGTTCTTCAAAAGCTTGAAAAGCATCAATACCCAAACGAGCCCAAACCAGTTGGAGGCTACGGCGCCGGAATAGCCGTTCTCACAAGTTCTGGGAATGTCTTACTTGAAAAAGTTGGAAAAGTTGATGGTTCACCAGCAGAACATCTGGCTAAAACTTGCATGTTAGACGCCGCATCCGTCCTAATTGGGCATGTACGGTTGCCAAGCCCATGGTTTATGAAAACTGCCCACTTTAGGGAGACAGCCCAACCATATGTTGCAAGATGCTTTTCAGGCTTGACAGTAGTTTCAGCCCACAACGGTAACATAGCAAACTACAAGGCAATTAGAGAACAACTCAGCAGAAAACATATTTTTGAATCTGAAAGAGTTGAGCTTGTAGACTCGGAGGTTATACCGCACCTTTTTGAGGAACTTCTAATCAGCGAAGGCAGCTTCGAAAATGCTTTAGACACCCTTTTCTCAGTCATTGAGGGACCAAACACTGCAAGCCTTCTACAAATAGAGAGGGGTGAGCTGATCCTTCATTTCCTTCATAAAGGAAAAACACGAGGATTAACCATCTGGAAAAGCCCAACAGGTGAAGTTATATTCTGCTCAAGAAAAGAGCCGCTAATTGAACAATTAAGCTTTATACTTAATGAAGGAAATTTTACCGAACAAGTGTCAATTGCCTACGGTGAGGAAAGAAGCTTTAAAACGACATTAAAGTTCACATTTTAACCCGGAACTAAGGTTTCTCTACATTTAAAGCAAAATCCAATTTTGAACACGGACTTCTGATGACATGGAAAACCGTTTAAAAACCTTCGCTTAAAATCCTAAACGGTGCAAAAGTTTGGCTGAAGATCATTCCAAGCGGCAGGGGCTTAAACCCGCATTGGGCTTGTGGGATGCCACAGCCATAAGCGTTGGCGCCATAATAGGCGCCGGAATATATATGGTTGTTGGAATTGCCGCTGGTTATGCTGGTTCGGCTTTAGCTATCTCCATGATCTTGGCAGCCTTGGTTTCAATGT
>CAZRXM010000027.1:0-13758 GCA_964604045.1 uncultured Candidatus Bathyarchaeia archaeon | reverse complement strand
GGCGTCGAACCTCAGTGACCCACCGCCGCCTTCCAGCCTCCAAAACCCGCGAAGTGTTGATGCTGGGGCTAAAGACTTCAAAATGAGGTTCGGCTTATACGCTGTAGGTCTCGAAACTAAGAGGCGCAGACTCCAAGGGGAAGCGCAAAAATACCGGTGGATAATTGAGGAGTCAAAATCTAGAGGGCTGGACGCTATCGTGTTTGTGGCAAGTCAAAAGATGTTCGAAAACGCTAAATCTTTACGCGTAAACCTTAATGGCGGCTGGAGTTGGAAACATGCCCCCCAACGAGCTTCGCAGGGACTATTTGCTTGACCGTTGGGTTGTAATAGCCACGGAACGGGGACGTCGCCCAACAGACTTCGCCAGAAAGGAGAAACCCCAAGCCAGAATGGGTGTTTGCCCCTTCTGCCCCGGAAACGAGCACATGACCCCGCCTGCAGAACTCGTCTACATAAAGTCTGGCGGCAAAATTGAGAAAGCGAAGGACGAGGACGGTTTTAGGCATAAGAACTGGGTTGTCCGATGTTTTCCAAACCTTTATCCGGCTTTCACTCCGCCGGAAAAAGGGGCTGGCGGTGGCGGAAAAAAAGCCATAAAGAGCGATTTGGCTTTGGCTGTTGGGCATCATGAGGTTTTGGTTGAGTCTCCAAACCATGATGAGCATCCCTCAAATGCTAGTGTTTCACAGCTTCTGCACGTCGTGAACGCATGTTTGGATAGGCTTCTCGAATTGGCTTCGAAGCCCTATGTTAGGTATGTCTCTATATTCCGCAACCACGGACTAGAAGCCGGTGCGTCTCTTTCCCATGCCCACAGTCAAATCATCGCAACGCCTTTCGTTCCCAAAATTGTTGAAGAGGAGCTGCGGGCCAGCGAAAAGTTTTGGCGGGATAAAGGCGAATGTATATTTTGCAACATTATCAAGCGTGAAAGGGAAGGCCCCCGCTTTATAACTGAAAACCAAAGCTTTTTCGTTTTTGCGCCGTGGGCAAGCGTCAACCCCATGGAGTTCTGGATTTTCCCGAAAAGGCATATGTCAAGCCTTCTTGAAATCACGGAAAACGAAAAAACAAGCTTCGCTGAAATCTTGAAGACATGTTTTAGCGCATTGAAAATTTTGTTGAACGACCCGCCATACAATTTTGGCTTTCACATAAGCCTCAACGAGAAAACCCGCCAACACTACCACTGGCACTTGGAGGTCTACCCGAAACTGGCCGTGTGGGCTGGCTTTGAAAAAAGCACCGGCGTATACATAAACACGGTTCCGCCGGAAGACGCCGCTGAAAGCCTTAGAAAAACAATATCAGCCTAAAATTCCGATAACATCCCTCTCAAACTTGGGTCTGAAAAGCATGATGTCCTCCACGTACGCCCTCAAAAGTTCAGCCACACTCCAAGCCTGGGCTATACACCCCCTCGGTGTATGCGGAGGATCCCCATCAAATATTTCGCTTATATTTCCAAGTCCAGCCCTAAACACTTGCTCGGTGAGAAGGGGGGCGAGGAAGTTTTTGAACGCGTACTCCCGTGGGTAGCCGCCATAACCCTCGACTTTAAGGTAGGCCTTTGTCAAAGACCCTAGAAGCCAGGGCCATGCGGTGCCGTTATGGTACGCCAAGTCGCGGCTACGTCTGTCGCCCTGGTAAACACCCATGTACCTTGGGTCGCTTTTGGCGAGGCTTCTCAAACCGTAAGGTGTCAAAAGCTCGCGGCGCACAACATCCACAACTAACTTCGATTTAGCCTTGTCCAGCATGATGAAGTCCAAAGAGACGGCGATAACCTGGTTCGGCCTAATGGACGGGTCGCCCCTGCCATCCCTGTCCACGACATCGAAGAGGCAGTCCATGTTCGCGTTCCAGAATTTCTCAGTGAAGCTTGCCCTCGCCTTTTCGGCTAAAACCGCAAACTTTTCGGCTTCGCTTTTCTCCCCAAACTTTTCGGCCAAAAGCTCGAAGGTTTTTAGGGCATTGTACCATAAAGCTTGGACCTCAACGGCCTTGCCTTCCCTGGGTGTGGTGGGCTGCCCGTCCACTACCGTGTCCATCCACGTCATCCTTGGATCATGCAAGACAAGCCCATCGCCGTCCACCCGCATTTTGGCGTAGACGCCCTCAACAAGGTTTTCAAAAAAAGCCTTCATGGTTCCCCAAAGGTTTTTCTTGACAAAGGCAAAGTCGCCGGTGTACTTCAAATATTGGAGGACAGCGTTCACAAACCACAAAGTGGCATCCACACAGCCGTAGTCTGGCTGCGGACCTAGATCTGGAACAAAGTTTGGAATTAAACCATCAGAGGAGTAGTCGACAAAAGTGAGGAAAATCCGCCTTGCATCCTCGAAACGCCCTGTTACAAGCGTGAGACCCGGCAGGGCTACGAAAGTATCTCTGCCCCACTCCTCAAACCAGTGGTATCCAGCTACCACGGATCCCCCACGTCTTCCAGACCTCTTCAAAGCTTCAACGATGAAAGTGTCCGCGGCTAGGACGAGCCAGCTTAACCAGTCCCTTACATCCAAACCTTCATGTTCCTCGTAAAACTTTAATAGGAGCTTACCGCGGCGCCCCATCTCCATCTCGTACAAGCTTTCAACGTCGTAGACTGTTGAGGGCATCTCATCTAAAATTTCATCTGCAGCAGCCTCGTTTTCGTCAGCAACAGCTACCAACGCAAATTTTCCCCCGGATTTGCCTTCAATTTTGAACGTGAATAGTCCAGGCTGGAACCAGTTGTCTAGGTGGCTTTCCCCCCGGGCGTGCTCCTCGCGGAAATAAACTTTCTCAAGCCACTTTTCAGACTGGTTGTAGACGCCGTGCACAGCCCTCACAACAATTGTCGTCAAAGGGTTTTCAACTTGTATCTTCACTTTTTCCCCATTGATTTTCTGGGTGAAAACTGGGGGGTTATGCCACTTGTCCACGACGGCGTGGAAGTGTCTGCAAGCTAAAATTGGGAAAACATTAACCTCTACGTCCACGGGGTTCATGTTTTCAACATGGTATGACGCTATTACGGCGTTGAACCCGTGGGGCATGAAAATGGTTTTTGAAACCTTCACGTTTTGTAGCGCGTAAACATATCTTGGGAAAGGGGAAACTGAAAATTCCTCCAGAAAGTGGAAGCCGCTTGGGTAGATCCCGCCTTGAAACTCGTTGGCGTAAAGCGGATAGAAAACGTTTCTAATCCTCAACTCCTCGTCGAGCTTGGCAATGCAGACCATACGTTTTCTCGGAGGGTGGAAAGCCGCCACTAGCATTCCATGATACTTCCTCGTGTTCACGCCTAAAACGGTAGATGAAGCGTACCCGCCCAAACCATTAGTTACAAGCCATTCGCTACCGAGAAGCTCCTCGCCCCTTGAAAGTTCACAGCCGGAAACGCGGATTTGGGGTGTTAAACCCGACATTATGGCATCAACTTCGCCACGTTCTTATTGCGGGGCACGGCGAAAAAGTTAGCCACAGGCTCACATTTCGTTCTAAACAACAATGCATGGAGTTTCTCCAACTTATACTCGGTCAAGGTTTCAGCGTAGCCCATGCCCTTCGCGAAAACCATGTCTACAGACTCATAAAAGTCCATGAATTCAGCTGAAACCTCTTTAGGCGCCAAACCCACGGCATCCGTGCCGGTGGTTATCACCTTATCCGCAATCTTGGTCATGCCGGAGATTTCAGCGTCCTCCATCGTTGCATCGTTTATGACAGGGCCTCCTTTAACCGCCACAATGACCGTTAAGCCCATGTTTTTAAGCTGCTCCACCAGAAGCGTATCGAAAACGATTTCTCCGGCGTTGTCCGTTAAATAAAGAATTTTCCCCGCTTTTTGAGCAACTTCATAGATTTTGCTTATATCGTCAACAGCGAGGTCTTTCGCCGCCTCTTTAAGGCTTTTCTTCAAAGTGCTGAAGGTGAAATTGTGTCCTGGAATGTCAAACTCCATCATATTTCCAACTATGGCGCAGAGGCAGGCCCTCTTAAACCTATCCTGCTGATTGTAACCCTCCTCAACGAGTCTCCTAGCGTAGGGCAGAAGTTTCAAGGCGTTCTCGTTGCAGAGGCGTTTAATCCGCTTGTAAGGATCATCGTTGCCCGTAACCCTTTTAATTAAGCGGTCTCTCTTCGTGCCCAAGTCCGCCGGCACGGCTGAAGGCTTAAACTCCCTCCTCAATATGTGGAGAAGCTCCATCATGGCTCTGAAACGGAGCGCAGGGTTTGATGTCGCCAACTTTATTTCAGCCGCGGCTCGGTTGATAATGCACGCTGCACATTCGGCCTCAACCTTCATCGGCTTCGGCGCTCCCCTCTAAGTTTGGGCTTTCGCTTTTTCGGCAAAATTTAATAAAACCCTGTATGGATCTTTTGCCTTAACAACAGCGCTTGCCACTAAAACCCCGTCGGTTCCAAGCCTCAAAGCAGCAGCCACATCCTCCCCGTCGCTGACACCCGCCCCACATAAAACTGTAACAGTCGGATTTATTTCCCTCACAAGCCTTATGGTGGATTCTATAACCTCAGGCTTAGCCTTTGAAACGGACATCCCTGTGCCTATAAGCTCCGGAGGCTCAACAGCAACTATGTCAGGTTTTAGGGCGGCGACAGCTGCGCTTGTGGTGTGATTGTTAGCGCAGACCAAGGAGATAAGCCCTTTCTCCTGGGCTATTTTTATGGCTGCGTCTATTTCTGAAAGCTTAAGCTGCCTCTCAGAGTGGTTTATCAACGTTCCAACGGCTCCAGCCTCTTTAACTGCGTCTGCGAGCACATATCCCGTGTGGCTTCCAGGCTTTATTGGGTCTATATGTTGAGCGAAAACCGGAATTTCAACTTCTCTAGCCACCAAGGCTATGTCCGTAAACTGGGGGGCTACGCAAATTGAAATACGGGTTTCCCGGCTTACCCTATCCGCCACCTTTGCCAGCTTAACAGCCTTTCTACCCGTAGCTTCCAAGTAAGTTTTAAAGTTAACAAGGATTATCGGAGCCTGAATTTTCAAAGGCAAACTTCCACCTAACACTTTCAGTTCTTAACTCTATTAGGCTATAATTTTTTGGATAAAAAGGTGTGCGGTTTAATGCGAAGCGAGCTTATTCGCGTTTCCGTCTTTCCGGCACAAACACCGCAGCGGCGATGACTGTTGTCCACAAGCCGTTTTTGTCGCCTGTGGCTGACTGCGTCACGTTAGTGGTTTTTATTATTAACCCGCTGGCTCTGAAGAGCTGTTTCCGCTCGTCCCATGCGGTTTGGGGGTCGAAGGGTATGCCCATGGTTGTAGCAAGCATTGTTGCTGCTAAATCTTCAGCGTATTCTCCAGCTGCCTCGTCGGTCTGCCCGAAAGAGTGGTGCTCCGATAGGTAGCCATAGTTGTTTTTGCCTGAGGGAATGGCGACCCCTATTGAGGCGGCTATAAGCCTGTGAGGCTCGTTGGTCTGGTTTTTCGCCATCACCACGAAAGTTATCTCGCCCGGCCTAAGCATTTTTAGCCCCTTTTCTTTGGGGATCAGCTTGCAGCCCGGCGGGATGATGCTTGAAACATTTACGAGGTTGCAGTGGTGGATTCCGGCGTTCCTTAAGGCTAGCTCGAAGGACTGAAGTTGATCCTTATGTTTTCCAACGCCTTTTGTAAGGAAGAAATACTTTGGTATCATTTTTGCCAACAAAATTATGAAGCTGCGCTTAAAAATTTTGTGTTTCGCAAAACGAGGTGAAAGTTTGAGAGAAAAGCATAACAGTGGTTTGAACCCATTTCCCTTTTGAGGTTTAAAAGTGTTAACGCGCCGCAGCGTTTTCATGGACGAGGCGAAGCTTGACTTTAGCTACGTTCCAAGAAGGCTCCTCCACCGAGACGCCGAAATGCGCCTCCTAAAGGAGTTCTTCAGCTTCGCCTTAACTCAACCGTGGAGGATGGCCCAAAGAGTCTTGATAGTCGGCGACGTTGGCACGGGAAAAACGGCTTTGACCCAGCGTTTCGGAGCCGACATCGTTGAACAGACCAAACAGCGAGGCCTAAACCTCAAATACATTCACGTGAACTGCCGGCAGTACCGTGGAAGCCTCTTCCTTATACTTCACCACGCTATAACATTTTTCCACCCAAACTTTCCGAGAAGGGGTTTTTCAGCCGAAGAACTCCTAAACATTTTCCTACAGGTTTTGGACGAGGAAAACGCCTATGTGATCCTAACCCTAGACGAGTTTGAAAGCATGGTTGAGAAGGAGGGGGCTGAATCAGTTTACAAGCTCACTCGCCTACAAGAAGCGAGAATGGATAAGCCTCAACGTTTCTCCCTCATCTGCATCCTAAAGAACCTAGAGGTTTTGGATAAGCTGGATCCAAGCACCAGAAGCACCCTCCAATCCAACATAATAAGGCTTGAAAGGTACTCCAAAGAACAGCTCGCAGATATAGTGAATGACAGAGTTCAGCTGGCTTTCAAACCTTCCACGGTGCTAGAGGACACTGTGAACCTCATCGCTGAACTCGCCGAATCCGAAGGTGGAAACGCCCGTTTTGCCATAGAACTCCTATGGAGGGCTGGAAAGTACGCGGACGCCGAAGATTTAGGCGTTGTCACGCCTGAATGTGTGAGGAAAGCTGTTTCAAGCATATTTGCTCTGGTGAAGAAAAGCGACATAGCCGCCTCAAGCTTCCACGAGAAACTCCTCCTCCTTGGCATTGCAAGGTTCTTCGTGGAAAACGAGGACAGAGCCTACGCAACCCTGACGGAGGTTGAAAGGGAATACGCCGTTGCATGTGAAGAGTTTGAAGTTCAACCCCACACCCACACCCAGCTTTGGAAATACCTTCAAACACTTTCAGCCATAGGCGTAATCCGGAAAACTGTTTCAAAAGCTGGACAGCGTGGAAGAACAACACTCATATACCTTCCAGCGGTTTCCGCCCACCAATTGGAGAAAGAGCTTTTTTCAATGCTTGAAAGGGAAAGAAGAAGTGGGCAAGAGGTTGGTTGAAAAGTGGAAGTTGAGGAGGTCCTCGGAAACAGACTTCGCCTAAAAATTTTGAAGATACTGTCTAATGTGAGGGAGCTTAATATTTCGGAAATCGCCAGGAAGGCTTGTGCGAACTATAAAACGGTTACGAAACACTTGGAACTATTGGAGAAAGAAGGCATCCTCCAACACAAAAAGTTTGGCAGAATCCAACTGTATAGGCTCAATGAGGCTTCTCCCAAGGCTAAGGCTGTGAAAACGCTTATGGATTCTTGGGAATCCCTCGAGAACCCGGGAACCGTTAAATAAGTAGATCCACGTCTAGTTTTTGAAGCTGGGATTCAGGATGGCCATGGTGGACATAACCGGAAAGCCTAAAGTTTACCGGGAGGCTACGGCCACGGGCAGGATTAAGCTTAAGCCAGAGACCATAAACCTAATTCGGAACGGGAAAGTTGAGAAAGGCGACCCAATCTATACGGCGAAGATCGCTGGGACGTTGGCTGCAAAGGAGACAAGCATTTTGATTCCATTCTGCCACCCATTGCCATTGACTAACGTAAAGGTGGACATAGAAATAATCGATGACTCCACGATGCAGGTTTCGTCCACAGTCAAAACCGAGGCCCAAACAGGCGTTGAGATGGAAGCATTGGTGGCGACGGCTGTAAGCCTTCTGACAATATGGGACATGGTTAAACAATATGAGAAGGACTCGGAGGGGCAGTATCCATCCACCGTTATTGAGGACATTCGCGTTGTGAGAAAGGTTAAGGAGAGGACAAAATGAGCGAGAGCATGCTTAGGCATAAGGCTGAAGCACCTAAAAAACTGGGTTTTTGCATAGTTGTCTGCAGCACCTCCCGCTACGCCAAGCTGAAAAAAGGCGAAAAAATCGAGGACGAGTCGGGCGATTTGATGGAGAAGATGGTTAAGGACTACGGCTACTCAGTTGTTTTCCGCAAAATCATACCCGACGACGAAAAAGCCATAGAAGAAACTGTCAAAACCGTTTTAAAAGCATCCCACATAGACGTCGCCATATTCTGCGGAGGAACGGGAATAACACCAACGGACATAACCATAGAGACAGTTTCACCCTTCATGGAGAAAACTTTACCGGGCTTCGGAGAGCTTTTCAGGTTTTTAAGCTATGAAAAAATTGGTTCAGCCGCTATCCTCTCCCGCGCCTTCGCCGGGATAGCCAAAGGCAAAGCCTTCTTCTGTATTCCAGGATCACCGGACGCTGTTAGGCTTTGCCTTGAAAAGCTTATATTGCCGGAAGCCGCACACATCGTTAAGCACGCGCGGGAATAACGATGGTGCTTGTGGATAGTTACGGTCGACCGCTTCTAAACCTCAGGATAGTCTTGACAAAGCCTTGCAATCTGCATTGCAGTTTCTGTCATGCGGAAGGTGAGGACAAACTTGCAGAGAGCCCCGTAGAGATGACGACGGAGGAGGTTGTGCGTATAGCAAGAATAGCGGTCAAACTTGGCATTTCAAGGATTAAGTTAACAGGTGGCGAACCGCTGATGCGGAAGGATATTGTGCAGATAATCCGAGGCATAGCCTCCCTAAAAGGCTTAGAAGAGCTCTCCGTGACAACCAATGGAACGCTTCTTGAACCCTTAGCCAAGGAGCTGCGGGCAAACGGCTTGAAAAGGGTGAATATAAACCTTCCAACAATAGACGGCGAAACGTATTGTAAGCTGACAGGCGGCAGGTTAGAAAACGTTTTGAGGGGTGTTAAAGCCGCCGTCGAGGCTGGATTAAACCCCGTTAAGCTCAACATGCTTATTTTGAAAGGTGTGAACGACTCCCACGTGCTGGAGATGATGGATTTTGCGAGGGAAACAGGAGCAGTTCTGCAACTCATTGAACTTGAACCCGTGAACATAAGCCGCGAGTACTATGAGGCTTACCACAAACCGTTAGACGAGTATGAGGAGATGTTGAGGCAGAAAGCCCTAAAAGTCGAGGTTAGACGGTACATGCAAAACCGACGTGTATACCACCTTCCAGACCTGAAAGTGGAGGTTGTTCACCCAATTGAAAACACGGAATTTTGCATGCACTGCACCCGCCTCAGGGTTACAAGCGACGGAAAACTTAAACCGTGCTTGATGAGAAGCGACAACATTGTGGATGTTTTAACACCCATGCGTAGGGGAGCTACCGATGGAGAAATTGAATCCCTATTTAGGCTTGTTAATCAGTTGAGGACACCCTACTACCGTGTAAACGCTTAGATCAAGTCTACGATTTTCGCCTCAAGATTCACAGTGTCGAGAAGAGCTATTGTGGCTTTTCCCGTTAGGTATCCGCAAACCTCACCTGGGTTGACAACCAAAGTCTTTCCCTTGCGGTATGTTTCCGCCCTATGAGTGTGACCATGAACCACCACGTTGAAAGCCTCACTTTCAATTAAAGCCTTTAAAAGCTCCTCTTCGCTGCCATGCAGCAACGCAATCTTGACATTGTCAACATTCACCTTTGCAAAGTTTCCATGAACCTCAAACATGGGGTTTTCGCTAAACCGTTTTTTCAAAAGCTCCTTATCCCCGTCGTTGTTCCCGAAAACCCCTATAAGCCTGACTTTCAGCCCACCGAGTCTAGGAACCACGAAGGGCGCCACATAGTCGCCGGCGTGGAGCACAAGACCAACTTTCTCCTCGTTGAGCTTTTTTACAGCCCTCTCCACCATGGGAAGGTTGTCATGGGTGTCTGAAATCAAACCCACAAGCATTTTCTCACCCTTTTTAGTTGGTATTTTCTCCAAGCCTATAAGACTGTTTCTGAAAAGGTGAAGCTTCATAGAGGATTCTTCTAGAAAAATATTGCAAGAGCTGTAATAGTAGGGTTGTGGAAACACCGCTTAAAATACGCAGTGTCTCTCCATTATCTTGAACCATTTGTTGAGAGGAAAATGTGGAAATGAAAGTTGGGGACTCCAACCCCCAATCTAAAAGGCGGGACAAGCTTTACATTATTGCGGAAATTCTGGAAATAGCCAAAGAAGGTGTCTTGAAAACCCAAATTATGTATAGGGCAAACCTGAGCTTCACGCAGCTCAACAACTACTTGAAGCTCATGGAGAAAATGAACCTAATCGATAAGAAAGTGGAAAACGGCAAAGAATTTTATAAGGCGACACCAAAGGGTCTGGAGTTTCTCCAACGCTACCGCGAAATAACAGAGCTCCTAAAAACCGAAAACAACAAAAATAACGTTAAAGTCCCGCCGACCCACTTGTTAAGGAAGAACTAAACTTAAGATCCAAGCTTCGAGGCTGAACCCTTCGATTTGTAATGCTTTTCTATGTAATCTTTAACCTTTTCCCTTACCTCTGGAAACTCTTCAAGTATGGCTTTAACGACTTGCCAGCGGATTTCTTCCTCTTCTCTCTTTTTCATTTGAATCCAAAATATTACGTAGTGATACACGATATAAACTTTACCCAAAAAAAGAATTTGCCAAAAACAAAAAGGGGAGGGGTTATTTGACAGTCAAGACGTTTACGGGCTTTTTAAGCAATTTCACAGCAGCAACAGCCACACCGATGACCGCAGTGGCTCCAATCAAGATCCACAGCAGTTTTGTGGTTATCAGTTCTGGGATTGTTGGAGCTGACGCCAGACCTATCGTTGGATCATGCTCCAGCGCGTAGTTCCCAAAGTATGGGTAGCAAATGAACAGTCTGAGGTGTCCACCCGCCGCTATGTATGATGCCGTAACATCTACAAACTCATGGGTTGTGCCGTTCGGGTATAGAAGCCTTGCCCACGGCACAAACTCCAAGAAGCCTACGGGGACATCTTTTTCTCCGCGGGCAAAGTAAACCCTTACGCGTTCCCTGAACCTCTCCCTAATCTGAAGCGTGGCTTGTACCGGGTTCTCATCCTGGCTTGTTTCATTCTTATCCACAGCGTAGCGCTCGCCATTGACTATTGCCTCCCTCATTTGGGACGCTGTCTCAACCTGATGCTCCACCTGATATTGCACTTCATTTTCAGCGCATGGTAAATCTTTAAGCTTTATGGAAGCCATGTTAATCCATAGTGCCAATCCTGTTTTGCTCTCAGGTATCGAGATATTCCATTTTTTGAGGAAGTCGTTGATTTTGTTTATGTTCCATTCCCAATGCTTCACAACGAAGTCGAACTTCAACTGTCCAGCTGCAACAGTATAGTTATAGTCGGCGTACTTTGGATCAGGATCCGGCATTTCTATGGTTGTGGTGTTGTAGAACCTGCATCTGATTTCAATGTTGTTTTCTGCGAACTTCAGGTTTGGATGACCGTAGACAGTGGTTAGGGTAAAATTGAAGGACCAGTAGCCTTTCTCTTCAATAAACACAGGTCCAGTTAGCGTCCAGTTGCAGGCGCTGAATGGCAAGTAAGCCCTGTGTAAGCTGAATAAAAGCTCTATAAACTTGCTTACCGCTTGGCGGTACATCACCCCACCATACGCATATCTTTGTCGTAAGGCTGGTTCAATACGGTCTTTCCACATGGTTGCATTTATCGTGGCATTGTCTGCATGGAACCTATGCCTGTAATATGGCTTGTCAAAGGCGAGGTACTCAATTATTCCCTTAAACTTGATTACGTATATTGTGCTGTTGTCATTTGTGTACCACCACAGGAACATGGGCTTTGTGCCCTTCGCCGGGAAAACCAGCGTTACCAAGGGTGTCTCAAACTTATACCATACATTTCTCCAGCATTTTTCCTCTATGACGGGCAGGTTTTGAACATTCTCTAACGCGTCGTCGGCGTTCGCCAAGGGGCTTACGGCAGCCAAAACCGGTGCGGCCAGCAGAAAAGCTAGACTTAAAGCCAATATTGTTTTTCTCGTGTTTTTCATGCTTTTTCACCGAAATAGACTATGCTAAACTGGCTTTTAAGAAAACCGCTTCCATAAAACTCGAACTATTCCAAAAGGCGGTTCTAGAAACCTAGAACTTTTACGCGAACTTTCCAAGAATGAACAGGATGGCTATGTTTACGTACGTAGCCGTTAGGCCTATAAGTATGCCTTTGTCCAGCCTCAGGCCCTTTCCATGGCATATAGCCGCCGAGACAAGCAATATGCTCCAAACCTGCAAGACTACAAGCACGGAATCCCTCAAAGTTTTCAGCAGTTCCCAGCTGCGCAAGGCTAGAGCTTCTAGAAATGATGGAGCGGCTAAGTAGAGGTATGGATAAACAGCCATTGGTAGGGCTGCCAGCCCAATGCATGTGAAAAGCTGTAGGTCGTTTCCAACCCGTCTGAAAAGGGCGATGGCCAAAATCTCGGCGAACAGAAACAAGCCTATCCAGTTGAAAACGAAAAGCGCAGCGATGCTCTCGGGGCTCCGCGTGGAACCCTCAAAATAGAATAGTAGGGCTGGTTCAAGCCTCGCTGCAGCGACCCCCCAAGCCCCTAAAACCATTATGAGAGCGGATATTGGCAAAAACCTTTGAGGTTTGGCTGTTAAAGCGAATATAGGTGATAGGAAGAGCCACCTGGCAGCTCTGTGGCTTAGGGCTTCGCTTATTTGGAGGCTTGCAGGGACGTTTCCATCCTTCAAAACTCTGTAAAGCATCTGCCCTTTTGCGTTTAACTGGTACTTGCGCTGTTTATCTTGCTCAATGAAGTCGGAAAGCATGTCTAGGTGGTAGTAAACTGTGCCCACGCCGACTCCTAACGCTTCGCGAAGCTCCTTAAACCCGATCTTCCCCTGACCGCCCAGAATCTCAATTATCCTCCTCCTAGTGGGATCCTTGAGCAGAGCGTAGTACCTTGAAAGGTCCTCCATAAACCTTTTCCGCCTTTCCTAAGAATTCAGAAACTCTCCAGCGCCCTATTTAAGTCTTCTAAACGTAAAATACGTATGCAAAAGCCGGTCCCACAACCATGCATGCAACATTTCTTCATGGAATATTTCTTCAACGGGAATAGCCGCTTTATCCTTCAGCGCCAAGAACCTTAGCAGGAAAGGAGACCGTGCAAGCTGCCCCTAAAAGCGTTTTCAAACCATCCATAATCGTCCCAACATACAACAGTGAAAAGAACATCCCAACATGTCTCACCAGCTTCTTCAAGAGTGCAGCCGGGTATTAGGGTTCTGCGAAATCATAATGGTGGACGACGGAAGCAGCGACTCACCTACGAGTTGGCTTGGACAACGGTAAAGGAATGTAGGCGGAGATGACCCCAAGTTAGGGAGTAGTTAGGCACACGCTAGGCTGGGTTCAAGCCATAAAACTGGAGCCAACAAAGCCTACGGAACATTAATAGTCATCGTAAACCCTCAGACCTCGTGGTAATCAGACCCTCTTAAAAGCCTCGTCAAAAAAATTGAAAAACAGTCAAGAGCCTCGTCAAGTCTACTGGCAACCGTTTACATGGCGAACGTTTAAGAAAGAGGCTTTGGAAAACGTAAAACGCTCCAAGAACACGACTTGCTTATTCAAAAACAGAATGTATATTAATGGCTACAGAAACATTTATATCCGCTGGAAAAACCAGTCTATCTTGCGAAAAGTGCCCGCATTTCCGGCGGCGGCCCAACCCCGACCGGAAAGGCGTTTACGCCGAAAGGAATGAGGACGGTTGGCCTCCACTTGCGGGCACAAAAATGTGGACCTGACAGTTACATGTTAGGTCTGAAATGGGCTTTGGCTATGTGGATCTCTCCCTCTAATTCCAGTCGGCTTTGCGGCCGTAGCCCAATAAGCGTATCCGGCGATCAGCCGGATCACCTAACTCCGGTTGATCCTGCCGGACCCCACTGCTATCGGGGTGGGACTAAGACAT
>CAZRXM010000026.1:0-13783 GCA_964604045.1 uncultured Candidatus Bathyarchaeia archaeon | reverse complement strand
GTAGTTAAATGGACAGGTAATGAGCCTTCATTTTTCAGGTTAACCTCAACAGAAACTACATCACCTGATACTGTATAATTAACATTCTCAGTTGATAATCTTTCGTTCAAGCGATCCATCTCAAGCTGATTTTTCTCTTTCATAGCCTGAAAATATTCCGTGTTTTTAGATAGGGTCCAAAGAAAGATGCTTGTTGCCAAGACCAACATTACAAGAACCATAAACGTAGTACCAATAACAGATGAGAAACCTTTAGGATTAACTATTAATTTTCTAAAATCTTTCCTATGCAATGAATGTGTAATCAAAGGTTGACCCCCTACCTGTTATAACTCTAACCGAATAACTTACACCAGTCATGAGGGAAAGCGAGGTAAGAGTGAAACATCCTTCTTCACCCCTATCTAAATCTTGATCCTCAATTTGAGCACCGTTGAAATGAGTTAAAATTGGGCTTGAAAACACTTTAACAGGTGTTCCATTATTGCTAAAATAAACATAAACAGTTTTTATAGTTATATTATCAATGGTTCCACAGTTTAGTAAATAGACCGTTAAGTTACTTTTATCCTTATCATAGTAGACGTATTCAAACGCTAAACGTTCCTTTAGTTTAGCTATGTCTGAGTCCATGGCTTCGCTGAATTGCTGATTGTATGCTGAAGATTTAGACTGAGCCCAGAAGAGAACCACAAAGCTAACAGTGATAACGGCGCTGGCTAAAATAACATTTGAAATAGCAACGCTTACAGCACTTCTTTTCTTCCAAACGATGCCCAGTTTCTTTTTTAACTGCATGTCGGAACACTCAGCATTTTAGATTCTAAGTTAATATAGAGAATAACTATCTATTAAATCTTACTAATCACTACAATTTGCTGCGCGCCATTTTGTACAGTCCTAAATTTTATATTGAATATGGATTGATATTTCATACATGTTAAATATACAATCATAAGATTTACTACAAAAGGTGAAAACAAGCATGCCTGCAAGAAAATTAAAATCTAAAAAAGCCATATCTCCAATCCTTGCAACCCTTCTCCTCATAGTAATAGCCGTAGCAGCTATAGTCGTAACATACGCATGGATAATGACCTACATGAGCAGCGCCGGCCACCAAGCAGGCGTAATGCTTTACGAAGCAAACGTAAGGTTTTACGAAGACAACAAAACCAAGATCAAGAAAATAGATATCGACATAGGAAATTCTGGAACATCAGACACAGAAATCCTTAAGGTCTACATAGGCGCCTCACAATCAGATCTTCAAGAGGCAATAACATCTGACCTTCCAAAACCAATATCTGCAGGTGAAGTGGTGAGGATTACATTGAATTACAACTGGACCAGTGGAACTACCTATTACTTCAGAATTGTCCCAAAGGCTGGAGCGCCCCTGGAATTCAGCAAAAAAGCATAAGTAGTTTCAATTCCCCAACTAAACATCAAGACACCATTTTTTGATTACACTGGCTTACAGATACCGAATTTTGAATTAGTATTTAAAAGCAAACTGGGTTACATCTATATTGTGTATTGAGGGGCTCAGATGCGAGTGCTCATTGAAGCGTCAAAAGTATGCGTGGCCCTTTTATTCCTTATTTATGCTTCATGGAGTGACTATAAAACTCGCGAAGTTAGCAATAATGTTTGGGTTGTTTTTGCTCCCCCAGCGTTCGCCCTGACCTTCGCTGAACTTTTCTTATTCGATTTTTCAGCCTTACCATACTTCGGCTTGTGTTTCGGCTTGACCGCAGCCTTTGCCATAATTCTATTTTATGCTGGAGGTTTTGGCGGCGCAGATGCTAAAGCTTTGATGTGTTTGGCTTTAGCTTTACCCTTCTACCCGCAAGAACTTTTTTCGCCGTTTTCCAGTGAAATTTCCTTTTTCATGCGGATGTTTTTTCCGTTGACTGTTTTTAGCAACGCCGTGGTCCTAGCCGCTTTAACTGCGGTCTACGTTCTAGTCTACAACTTCGTGTGGCGGTGGAAGATTGGCAAACCCTTTTTTGAAGGTGAACAGAAAACCGAATCCATAGGTAAGAAAATTCTAGTGCTTTTAACGGGCTATAAGGTTCCAATTGAAAAGGTTAAAGCGAAATGGTATCTTTACCCTTTAGAGGATGTGGAAAAAAACCAAAACGGAATAAAGAGGAAACTTGTGGTTTTTCCGAAAGACGAGGGCAGAAACGCCATAGTTGAAAGGTTGGAGGAAGCCGTCAAAAAAGGTGAGATTCCGGAAAAAGTTTGGGCGACTCCCGGTTTGCCCATGCTGATGTTCATAACAGCCGGACTTGTAATTGCGCTTGTTTACGGCGACTTGGTTTGGAACATGATCCGCTTCCTCTTGGGCTAAAAGCTGGGAAAATGTTATTTTCGCCAAACCTCTTAAGCTGTCTTAGTGGAAGGCTGTAAGAGTGCTAGATGGATGCCTAGAAGAGGTTAAAGGTTTTCTGAAAAGGCTGAGGGCTGAAAAAGAAATCCATGTTGTTGTTATGCCAGACTTTTTCCTAGACAGATTTGTGAGTCTAAATTTTAATTTGGAGACTTTTGTGGACGCTGTAGCGGATGTTTTAGGGCGGAAGGGTGGAAGCATAGATGGAATTATCCAAAAAGATTTTAGGGGTGGAAACGCTGTAAACACTGCTTCAGCCCTAGCCAGCTTAGGCATAAAAGTCACGCCGATAATATGCACAGACAAGCTTGGTTTTCAGCTCTTAAAGTTTTATCTTAAATCGCCAAGAATCAGCCTATCTCATGTCAAAACGGTTGAAAAGCCTTCCATAACAACGGCCCTAGAATTCCAAACAACCAACGGAAAAGCAAACGTCATGCTGAGAGACGTTGGCTCTTTGGCTGATTTCGGACCCCAAAACCTCGGCGGTGAAGACTTTGAAGTTATCCAGAAGGCTGATTATGTATGTGTTTTCAATTGGGCTGGAACAAGAAGGTTTGGGACAGCCCTCGCCCAAACAGTTTTCCAGTATGTTAAGACAAAGGGAAGGGGTAAAACCTATTTCGATTCAGCCGACCCAACCCCAAACAAAAGGGAAGCGCCAGATTTGTTGAGGAAAGTTTTGCAAGCAAACCTCGTTGACATTTTAAGCCTAAACGAGAACGAAGCAGTCTTTTATGCCTCTCTTTTGAACCCGGAGATGAAAAGCCTCAAGCGAAAGCTTAGCATTGAAGAGTTGGCTTTGGAATCAGCCAAAACGCTGGCTAAGCGCCTAAATACGAGAATAGACTTGCATACCACAAGTTTCTCCGCAACTTTCACAAAGGGAAACGAGATTATTGTTCCAGCCTTCAATGTGCCAGTTTTGAGAGCCACCGGGGCGGGTGATGCTTGGAACGCTGGAAACATAATTGGCGACGCTTACGGGCTTCCAGCCGCTGTTAGGTTAACGTTAGCAAACGCCACAGCCGCCTATTACATTTCAAATCTTAAGGCAGCGCACCCCACCCGAGAACAGCTCATAAAATTCTGCGATAAACTTAAGGGCTTGTGGAAAAACCAAAACAGATAAAAAGTTAGGTTCTTAAAATGAGAAGCAGCAAAAGGCTGGAGTCGCTTCGGAATGCCGACGGAAATCTTCGACATCGACAAGTTCGTGGAAATCAGCGAGAGGGCGGAATACTGCGCGGTTAAACGGTTAAAAGATGTTGTAAAACTGAAACTCCGCACATCAAGAATGCTCTACACGTTGAAGGTTGACCCTGCGAAGGCTGAAGAAGTTATCAAGAGACTCCGTTGCGAAATTCGTGAAATATAGCCACAAGCCTATTTAGTCGATTTTCAGCGTTTTAGCGCTAAATGAAAATGAGAAGGGATTTGTGGGATTGTTAGCTTCTGAATTTTTGTAGTTTTGCGAGGAGTTCCTTGTCGCCCTCGTAGTCTCCGGCGCATGTGGCTATTACTCCATCTACGAGTCCGTCAAGTTTGCTGGCGACTTCTTCGACGTGTTCTATAGTTGTGGTGGTTGGCCAGCCTATCATTTTCACCATTTCAGCGTTTTTTGGTGTTCCAATGAGGAAGTATGTGTATATAGGCTTGTTTAGGCGTTTGCATTCTTTTGCCACTTGCTCCAGCATGGGGAAAGTTTTGTTTTCGAGTCTCATGAAGAAGACGAAGTCCCAAGGCTCTTTCACGCGGGCTAGGGTTTCCTCGATGGTTTTGCGGGCTGTCAACAAGCATCCAAGTTTGACGTTTTTCAAGCGTATTGTGTTGCGTAGAAAGTCTCTGGCCTCCTCTGAAGATTTAAACATCTTTATTGGTTCACCGTACTTTGGTATGTCCCCCATTGTTAGGACAAGCCCGTCGAGGCCCACGGCGTCTGCGGCTAGGGCTAAACCTCCAACCTCCACTGGTCCTTTATAATGTAATATAAATATTGGGATAACTATTTTGTCCGGGTATTTGACTTTGAGTACACATCCCACGGCTGTTCCGCTCGGTGCAGGCATCCCGGCGGCGCTGTCCGTTATGTTCCATCCATCAACAAGGTCTTTGACTTCTTCAGCCAGCTTCAAAAACTTACGGGTTGGAACAAACTCGTGTAGCACTTTCATTGAGCATCATCTCGACATAGAAAGGCGACCGTTTAGGATTAAAAACTTTCGCTGGAATCTGAAAACGGTTTAGCGAAACCGTTAGAAGCTAAAGCGTCATAAAAGCCTCTGTGGACCGTTATGGAAGTTGTTCAAATAATTGGGGTTAAAGGCATACCCATAGTTGAAGCCGGAGACAACATTGCTGAATTCATATGTAAGGCGGCGGAGAGGCAGGGCACACCCATACAAGACGGCGATATAATAGTGGTCACCCATGTAGTTGTTTCAAGGGCTGAAGGACGCGTTGTAAACTTGGACGAGGTTACACCTTCAGCTTTCGCGAGGAACATCGCCGAACTCTACGGCAAGGATCCGGCTTTGGTTGAAGTTGTGCTTAGGGAAGCCAAAAGTATACGGCGGATGGCCAAGGGAAAAATTATTACCGAAACCCGGCACGGTTTCGTATGTGCCAATTCCGGAGTGGATAAGTCTAATGTGCCCGGTGAAAGATGCGTAGCACTTCTGCCTGAAGACCCAGATGCTTCGGCTGAGAAAATCAAGCTTGAGATTAAGCGTTTAACTGGTTGCGATGTCGCCGTTATAATATGTGACACTCATGGGCGCCCTTTTAGGGAGGGCGAAGTAAATGTTGCCATAGGCATTTCTGGAATGAAGCCAATAAGAGACCGGAGGGGCGAGAAAGACCTGTTCGGCTATATTTTACGTGTTAAGCGGACCGCCGTCGCGGATGAATTGGCTTCGGCTGCTGAACTAGTCATGGGGCAAGCGGACGAAGGGATTCCGGCAGCCATAATTCGTGGATACAAGTTTGTGAAGTCTGAAGATGCCAGGGCAACAGAGCTTGTTAGACCCGTAGAGGAGGACCTTTTTGTTTAGGGGATCCGTTTATGGAAACTGTTAGGCTTAAGAGTGTTGATCGTCTGGAAATAATTTGCCTTATGGACAACTGCGTAGACTTCACATCTTCTATCCAGAGGAAAGAGGCCAAAAACGTGAGGGTTTGGGTTGTAGAACGTATGGGCGAAAAGTGGGCTAGGAGGCGGTTCTGTCTCCCGATAGCTGAGCACGGCTTATCCATACTTTTAAGGGTTTTCTGTGACGGTGAAACACATACCATCCTTTTCGACACTGGTGTAAGCCGAAGGGGAGCGGTTTTAAACGCTAGGGGCATGGGGATAAACCTCAAAGAGGTTAAAGCCATAGTTTTGTCCCACGGTCATTACGACCACTTCGGCGGGTTAGTAAGCTTTATTCAAGCCATTGGCAAAAAAGAACTGCCCATAATAGTGCACAGAGACATGTTCAAAACCCGCGGCGTAGCCGGCAAAGACGGTAGCGTAAGAAGGTATCCCAACTTTCCATCAGAACACGAGATAAAGCCCGCGGTTTTCGTGGAAACCAAGGGACCCGACCTTTTAGCTGGCGACACAGTGCTGGTTACTGGTGAAATTCCCCGCAGTACAGACTTTGAAGGAGGATACCTCCAACACCGCGTTTTATCAGACGGGATCTGGCAGCCTGACCCATGGATTTGGGACGACAGGGCATTGGTTGTAAACGTTAAGGACAAAGGACTTGTAGTTGTTTCTGGATGCGCCCACGCTGGAATAATCAACACGGTCCTCTATGCGAAACAAGTTACTGGAACATCAAAAGTCCACGCTATAATCGGTGGCTTCCACTTGTCCGGTGAAGAGTGCGAAGGGCGTATAGACAGAACCGTGGAAATGCTGAAACAGTTTAACCCGGAAATCGTTGTGCCCATGCATTGTACTGGTTGGCGGGCGGCCTTCGCTATTGCAAGGGTTATGCCAAAAGCCTTCATTTGGAATAGTGTTGGAAACCTCTACATTTTCGGGCGCGTTGATGAAAGCTAAAGATTTAAAAGTGTTGTATGTGAAAAAGCTTTCCAAAGTTGTGGAGTTGAAAGGCAGTGATTAGGGAGAAAAGGCAAACTCCTTTCTTTAAAAAGAAGCTTGAGCCGATAGAGGTTAGAACTCCCAAAAAAATCTCGGAACTACTTTCAGAAATGGCTAAAACGGGATTTCAAGGCAGAAAATTGGGCGAAGTTGTTGAAGTCTGGGAAGAAATGCTTAAAGACGACGTTGTAATCTTTTTCGGGTACGCGGGCTCCATGAGTACCACAGGCCAATGGAAGATTGTTAACTGGCTTATTGAACAACGTTTCATAGACGTAATAGTTTCCACAGGCGCCAACATCTCAGAGGACATTTTGGAAGCCATGGGAGGCACGTACTGGCAAGGCTACCATCTAGTCGACGACAGCAAGCTTTTGGAATACAAGATTGACCGGTTTTACGACGTTTTCGCCGATGAGCTTGAATACCGCCAGATGGAAAGCTTGATCGCTGATTTCATGAAAAAAGTGGACCCTAAGCGCAAATACTCCTCAGCCGAGTTCCTACATCTTTTCGGAAAGGAACTTTCTCGGATGGGAATTAAAAGCATTGTGGCAACGGCCTACGAAAACAAGGTGCCAGTTTTCTGTCCAGCAATAGTTGACAGCGGATATGGAATCGCTTATCTTTTAAACAGGAAGTCCGACCCCAACTTCGACATAACCATAGACCAGATGAGGGACTTCGAACAGCTTGTGGACATAAAGGCTAAAGCAGCTCCTGAAAGCGGTGTGATTTACATTGGCGGAGGCGTTCCTAAGGACTTTATACAGCTTACAACCGTCGGAAGAAGTCTAACAGAGTCCAGAAAATACGAAAGGGTTTATCCGCACAAGTATGCCATACAAATAACGACAGACGCTCCTCATTGGGGAGGTTTATCGGGCTGCACTTTTGAGGAAGCCATTAGTTGGGGCAAGGAAGCCAAGGAAGGACGCAACGTGCAGTGTTACTGTGACGCTACAATAGCCTTTCCAATAGTTGTCCACGCCTTGGCGGAACGAGTTGAAAAAAGGGCGAAGATTCCGGATTTGTCTTGGCTGTTTAAGGGTCTAGAATAGCTTCGGTGTGGCGACTTTGGAGAAAGTGAGGGACTTCGAGCTTTCGAAGGGCGTTTCCCCTAACACACTTGTACGGCAGATGCTTGCAAGCGGAGGTTTCACAGCCAAAAACTTAGCCGTCGCCGTGGAAATCCTCGAAAGCATGTTGAAGGAGAAAGGCATCCTCAATTTTCTTTCTTTCCCCGCCTGTATAATCGCCACTGGCACGAGGGGAGTAATTCGCGACATGGTTAAGAAAAATTGGTTCAGCGTCGTCGTCACAACATGTGGCACCCTTGACCATGACTTAGCGAGGTGTTTCCGTGACTACTATCATGGCGACTTTTATATGGACGATAAAGAACTTCACAGACGGGGCGTAAGCCGAATAGGCAATGTGCTTGTGCCAAACGCAAGTTACGGCGAAGTAATCGAAGAGAAGCTGACAGAATTTTTGAACGGCATTTACGCGGAAGGAAAACGGGAACTCGCCACTTACGAGTTATGCTGGGAAATTGGAAAACGCCTAGACGAGAGCTCTATTCTCTACTGGTGCTGGAAAAACCAGATACCCGTCATAGTGCCTGGTATAACCGATGGTGCAGTAGGCTACCAGCTATGGCTTTTCAGCCAAGACCACAAAGACCTAAAAATAAACGTGCTTAAAGACGAGCAACTCCTAAACGACATGGTTTGGCAAGCCAAAAAATCCGGCGCCCTAATAATAGGCGGAGGCATATCAAAACACCACGTCCTCTGGTGGAACCTATTCAAGAAAGGCTTAGACTACGCCGTCTACATAACAACAGCCGTAGAATACGACGGGAGCCTATCTGGAGCACGTCCAAGAGAAGCCATATCATGGGGCAAAATCCAGGAAAGAGCAAAAACCGTAACCGTAGAAGCAGATGCCACCATAGCCCTACCAATAATATATGCCGCACTTCTTGAAAGACTTTAAAACATCATACTTCGTCGCCGCAGTGGAATCTATCTCTACAGCGATTAGGTTGTTGCTGTCCAACTTTTTTGATTCCAATATCGCAGGAAGCTTGGGAATAAAGGCCTAGGAGAATTTTATGCGCTAACGAGAAAAACGGCGGTAGGGGACGTTGCTGAAGAACATTTTAGAGGCTTGCCAATTCAGGGTTAGACATTGCTAATTTAACAGCGAAATAGAAAACAGGCTGAATTTTCAGACACAAATACCAAAAGAAAATTCCATGTGGAGACTGCATAATAGTGGCTACCACAGTCATTGACGGGAGCTGAAGACTATTGTCAAGATCGCACTTTAAACAGTTTAAAAGGTGAAGTGCAGACGCTTGCTTAAATAGAAGTTTGATACTTTGGTGAATTTATGAAGGTGGCTGTTTCCGGTAAGGGCGGCGTTGGCAAGACTTTCGTTGCTGGCGGTTTGGCCTACGCCCTAGCTAAGAGGGGTTTCAAAACTATTGCTATTGATGCTGATCCTTCACCTAACCTCGCCTTGACGTTGGGCTTGTCGCCGGAGGAGGCTAGCCGCATAGTGCCCATCTCCGAGAACAAGCAGCTTATTGAGGCGAAGACCGGTACGGGTTATGCTGGCGTATACCGTCTAACTTTTACCGTGGACGATATTGTGCGGGATTATGCTGTCCAAACGCCTATGGGCGTGAACCTCATTGTCATGGGAACTGTGCGCTCCGTTGGGACCGGCTGCACTTGTCCAGCCAATGCCGTTGTGCGTTCGCTTTTGAGGCATTTGGTTGTTGAATGCGGCGAGGCCGTCGTCTTAGACATGGAGGCTGGCGTCGAACACATGGGGCGAGGCACAGCCCGGCATGTGGACGTTATGCTTGTTGTGGCTGACGCAAACCTGAAGGCTCTTGAAACAGCCAAACGCATCCACGAGTTAGGCGTGAAAGCTGGAATAGACCGCATATTCCTAGTTGGAAACAAGGTGGAAAACGAAGTTCATAAAAAGGTTATTGAAAAGTTTGCATCCGAGAACGGCCTATCCATTTTAGACTTTTTACCCTTCGATCAGAAGGTTTTGGAGGCTGAAATGCGGGGCGAAACCCCATTAAAACTTGAGGATTCAACCGCCGTTAAAGCTGTTGAAAGACTTTGCGACATGCTTCTGCAAGGCAACATCTAATAAGGCCGAAAACCTACTCTTACCAAACGCGAGCGGAGAGTCTAATATGGCAAAAATCATAGTCACCATGGGAAGGGGTGGAACAGGCAAAACAAGCTTTGTCGCCTTAATGACCAGATATTTCATTGAACTTGGCGAGGCTCCACTGCTTCTAGTGGATGCTGATCCAGACCAGAATTTGGGTGAAATGGTAGGCGTAGACCCTCACGAAGCAGGCAAGAAAACCATTTCGGAACTTCTCGTAGAAACATTTCTTGAAGAAGGTGGAACAACAGTCGGCGTGCCGCCCATCGAACGAATTGAAAGCCGTATCTGGGCGTACGGCATGTATGAAGGTGAGCACTTTGACTTTATCGCGCTTGGAACAAAATGGGTGGAAGGTTGCTACTGCCTGCCAAACGCCGCCCTAAAGGGGGCTCTAGAATCGGTTACTAAAAACTACCGCTACGTTTTAATAGACTCACCGGCCGGCTTAGAACACCTTAATAGGCGAATAACGTCTAAAGTGGACGACATCTTTGACGTAATAGACCCTTCTAAAAAGTCCTTTGACCACGTTAAACGCGCCTACCGCGTAGCAAGGGAAGTCAAAATAGACTTCAAAAATTTCTACGTCGTCGGAGGCTTCAGATTCCCAGAAGACCTTGAAAACCAAGCCAAAAAACTCTTACCCTTCAAATTTCTCGGAAAGATAGCCTACGACGAAAACGTTGAAGAATACGTCTTAGCTGGAAAATCTCTGTTGACGCTACCGCCCGATACACCAGCATATCTTTCAGTTAAGAGAATCATGGAGAACGCTGGGTACAAAAAAGGGTAACTGTAAGCTTCGGCCATGAATGCTTAATTTTTTATACTCAGTCGAAGCCTCTCTAGAAAAGCTTAAAATATCCGTCGTCAACATTAAACCTTCTATCCCAGGTTGTGTTCACCTTGAACAAAAAGGGATTACACATCAAAATTGGAGAGTTAAAATCAGACTTTGGGCTTATTAAAAACCTCGAATTGTCAGTTGGCAGGGTTGTTGAGGAAACATGGGCGGAGCCTGTGGGGCCTACGCCTTTCCCATCGCTTACAACCCTCCGCGAATGGGACATGAAGCTTTTACAACGCTACAAGCCCTTTTATATGCCCTTCTGCGACGTATGCTGCCTCTGCACTTTCGGCAAATGCGACTTAACAGGTGGAAAACGTGGGGCATGCGGAATAGACATAGCTGCCCAACAATCCCGGATAGTGCTTTTGGCGTGCTGCATAGGTGCCGCCACCCATACTGGGCATGCCCGCCATCTAGTGGAACACCTCATCAAAGAGTATGGGAGAAGGATGCCGCTGGACGTCGGCGGCTTGAACATTCAAGTTGAGGCGCCGGTGACAAGGCTTGTGTGTGGAGTTAAACCGGAAACTCTCGGCGACCTTGAAGATGTGTTGGATTATGTGGAAACGCAGATCACTCATTGCTTATCCGTCTGCCACACTGGGCAGGAGGGCAACAACATAGACTTCGAGTCTAAGGTTTTCCATGTGGGCATGCTTGACCATGTTGGAATGGAAGTGGCGGACATAGCCCAAATAGCGGCCTACGGCTTCCCAAAAGGTGACCCAGACGCCCCGCTTGTGGATCTTGGCTACGGCACAGTTAACATCGAAAAGCCCGTAATCCTTTGCATCGGACATAATGTTGTACCCTCTGTCGGAATAATAGACTACATAAAAGAGAACGGACTTGACGGGGAAATTGAGGTTTGCGGGCTATGCTGCACAGCCCACGACTTCACACGGTATTACAAGCGCGGCAAAATTATAGGCCCAATATCGTGGCAGTTGCGCTTCATTAGAAGCGGGGTTCCAGATGTTGTTGTGCTTGACGAGCAATGCATTAGGACAGACTCCTTCTACGAAGCCCAGCGAATTAAGGCTCCAGTCATAGCGACTTCCGAAAAGAATTGTATGGGCTTGCCGAACCGCACAGACGACCCAGCTGACGCTATAGTTGAAGACTTGGTTAGCGGCAAAACCCCCGGTGTGTTAATCCTCGACCCGGAGAAAGTGGGCGAAGTTGCCGTCAAAGTCGCCTTGAAAGTTGCACCTCTAAGGAAAAAGTTTAAGGCGATTCCAGAAGTGGACGAGGTTCTGCGGAAGGCTAAGGAATGCCGCCAGTGCGGCGACTGCAGAAGGGCTTGCCCCCAAGACCTACACATTCCGGAAGCCATGAAAGCCGCCATGGAAGGTTCCTTAGCGAAGCTTGCAGACCTTTACGACTTTTGTGTCGGATGCGGCCGTTGTGAGGAGGCGTGTCCAGCAAGCCTTCAGATTCACAGCTTCATAGTGAAAGCTGGCGAGAAAAAGCTGAAGGAAGAAACATACAAGGTGCGGGCTGGAAGAGGCCCAATCCAAGACGTGGAAATCCGAAACGTTGGAAGTCCCATCGTTCTCGGCGAAATCCCCGGTGTGGTTGCTTTTGTCGGATGTGCCAACTATCCAAGGGGCGGACTGGAGGTCGCAGAGATGTGCCGTGAATTCGCTAACAGACGCTACATCGTCGTGACTTCCGGATGCGCAGCCATGACCGTTGGCATGTATAAGAATGAGGAGGGCAAAACGCTTTATGAGGAGTTTACAGGCGAATTCACGGCTGGATGCGTGGTTAACGTGGGTTCATGCGTAGCCAACGCCCACATAGCTGGTGCGGCCATAAAAATCGCCAACATATTCGCCAAGAGAAACCTACGCGCCAACTACGAAGAAATAGCTGACTACATTCTCAACCGCGTGGGCGCTGTGGGCGTCGCTTGGGGGGCATACTCTCAGAAGGCTGCTTCAATAGCCGCCGGCTTCTGGCGTTTAGGCATACCAGTCATTGTCGGCCCCCACGGAGTCAAATATAGGCGTATGCTTCTTGGAAGGGCTGATCGCGAGGAAGACTGGTATGTTTATGATGCACGGACAGGTGAAAAAGTGTATGTGGGGCCGACGCCTGAACACTTGTTCTATGCTGCCGAGACCAAAGAGGAAGCCATGGTCATGATTGCCAAGCTTTGTATGAGGCCGAACGACACGACGAAAGGACGCGCCATAAAGCTGACACACTACATTGACCTGCATAAGCGGCTGTATGGAACAATGCCCGAGGACGTTCACCGTTTCGTGCGCACCATTGCTGACATCCCCGTAACCATGAAGGATGAAATCATCAAAATGCTCGAAGAGAAAGGCTGGAGGGAAACCGTGATTCCAGACCCAACGCTGCTGCCTAGGCTTATAAGGAAGAGGAGGGAGTAGGAGGAACGCGTTATGGTAATTGAACCATGGCAGACGGCTGAGATTCCCGGACCCAAAAAGGCTTTAGTTATAACAAAGCCTGAAGTTGTTGTTGCCATGATTAAGCGGGCCCAGCGTCCAGTACTAGTGGTTGGGCATCAAGCGGTCCAAATAGACTTCAACGGCGGGAAACTAATAGACTTCATCATAGAGTTTGCGAGAAAGACGGGAATCCCGGTTGTGGCGACAGCCCACATGGTATGTGAATTTGCAAAGCGGGGTTTTAAGCCGGCAGCCTTCATGCCAGCCGTTGACATTGGAAATCGCCTCGTTGATCCTTCTTGGGCTGGTGTTGATGGCAGGGGTCAACACGACCTAGCCTTGTTTGTTGGCTTATACTACTATATGGAATGGACTATTCTGTCTGGTTTGAAGCATTTCGCCAAACATTTAAAAACGATTTCGCTTGATAACGTTTACCATCCTCATGCAAGCTGGTCCTTCCCGAACCTTTCCCACGAAGAGTGGGTGAAAAACCTCAAAATCGTTTTGGAAAAAGTTTGAATGGAGGCGAGATAGAATGAGCATGTTTCAGGACATACCCGTCGATGTTGGCGTAATCTACGAGGGCGAACGCATAAGAAGAAAAGACATGTACGTTGAGCTGGGCGGACCAGACGTCAAAGAAAAATTTGAGCTTGCAAGAGTCAAGAAGCCAGAAGAAGTTGAAGACGGAAAAATAACCATCATTGGACCAGACATTAAAGACATGGAAGAGGGCAAAACCTACCCATTCGGCATCGTCATCGAAGTTGCTGGAGCAAAGCTTGAGCCAGAGCTTGAAGGCG
>CAZRXM010000025.1:0-13809 GCA_964604045.1 uncultured Candidatus Bathyarchaeia archaeon | reverse complement strand
AGTTTTTCCCGTTCAATCCGTCTCTCTTTAATCCCCAGGTCGCTAACCCTTATTTTTCTGCCGCCATAGAGGCTGGCATACTCCTCGCCGTCATAAAGTGCCGCGGCAACCCTGCCTATGGCGTCTGCTTTCATAATTCCGCTGCCACTTGCACCGCCCACAACCATCAAGTCGTTCTCCTCGAAAATTACTGGGTGCCCGTCTAAAGTGTTTATCTCGTAGAGCCCTGCGAAGGCCGAGTAAGGGTGGCAGTCTTTAAATTGGGGGAAATACTTGACGAGAACTTGGTATATGCCATACTCATAGAAGCTTTTCTCTGGCTGTGGGTCTTCTTCAAGCATGAAGGCTCTTGGAAAATCATCTGCGTAACTAACCCAGAAAACACCCTCCTTTGGAAACGGTCTAATGAGAACCCTTAGCTTCGGCAGTATTGTGAAGGGCAAGCAGCCGACAGAATTGAAGCCCTGGGTATAAAGCAACCGCTTAAGCTCCGGTTTTTTCGCCTCTAATGCAAAAACCTGCCTCTTCTTAGGCTTTATAAAGCATTCAATTCCTACGGCGTCTAGAAGTTGTGGAATCCACGCTCCGGCGGCCAAAACAGTTTTCTTCGCCTTGATAACTCCTAGGTCCGTTTTTACGCCTGAAACTCTTGACTTCTGCCAGAAAAAGGGCTCTTCAGGTATACCAATAGGCTTGCAGGGCTCTACCATGAGGCTTTCAACCTTAACACCATAGCGGATTTCCCCGCCGAGCTTCAGAAATTCCTCCTCGTAAAATTTAACAACGCAGTCAGCGTCCAAAACCCCTGCCTTTGGAATGAAAACACCTTTGTAAACATCTTTTAAACCAATAATTTCGGCTTCCTCGTCGCTCTTTAAACGCGTGACTAGACCAAGTCTTCTCGACAAATCTTCAGCTTCGTGTTCCTCATACTCTAGGTTGTTATTGGTTAAACTTTCCAGAATGGGGCGCATATCTTTGTATTCTTCCTCGCTTAGAAGCCATAGGTAACCAATAAACATCAACTTCAAATCCACGCCAAGCTGGTTCTGTACATACGTGTAAAAATCCACAGACGAGTCGGAAAGCAGATAATTCACCTTGGAAGAGAATAGACAGCGGAACGCCGACATGCTTTTGGCCGTGCTCCCCTGCCCGGCGGAGTTAAACTTGTCAACAACCAGAATCCTTGAATCCGGGTGCCTCTTTTTAATGTGGTACGCCGTCGATAAGCCTATAACACCCGCCCCAACCACGATGGCATCGTATTCGACGGGCAAATTTTTCCCTCAAGTAATCTCCAGAGTTTAAACCACAACTACCCACTGTAATAAAATTTGCCTAAGACGGCATCCAAAAGAAGGAATATTTATCTATTTCAAGGAGCTTATGAGAATAAACCGTTCGATTACAGGTGGTGTTATGGGTTTAAGCGCCAGCGTCAAGGGTCTCTCCACAATCACGATTATCCTTATCGTAGTAATATCCGCGGTTGTTGGCGGAATAATCTCCTACGCCTTCACAATCGCCTATTATACAGACGTCCCGGAAAAAACAACGTTGGCGATAACGGGCATCTACATCGATCCCCAAAACGTCCGATCATTTAACATTACAGTTTTAAACCCCTCCTACTCGCCGGGCGACGCTAACATCACCCGGATAGCTTTAAGCTTGAAGAATGGAACCAGACTTTATGACGTTGTAGAAACAAGCCCTTCCATCCAAAACGGTTTGAAAATTCGAAAGGGCGAATCCCTAAACATAACGTGCCTAAAACTCGAGGCTAACATGCTTTTTAGCGATTTTGCCAGCGAATTCGCCGGCGAAAAAATCCTCGTCCACGTTTTTGCTGAAGAATCGCCTGCAGCAAACATGGAGGCAAAACTTCCATACGTTAAAATCGACATAACTACCGATTTCAATCCAAAAGTTTCTTTCAAACGATTCAACATAACCCTAACCAACAGCCTCCTATCAGAAGTAAACCTTACAGTCACGGACATAGTTCCGGGACCTGTATCCTTTGGAGAAGTCTACCCAGACTTTAGACTTAATCCGGTGTCGCTTCAGAAAAATGAAACAGTCTGCTTCCAGTTTAAAAATGCAAGCTGGTATGGGCATGTTCAATTTATGCTCAGCGTGTACACCGAACAAGGGTACGTGTTCCGCAAAGAAGTTAAGGTGGGAACGGTTCAAGCTGCTGTTCAATCGGTCGTTTTTGACGAAAACTACACTGACTTTTTCAAAGTAACGGTTTACAATTTTGCGGAATCCACAAGCCCTGTGAACGTTAAGGAGGTTAGGTGTGTGCTGGAGGATGGCACCATGGTGACGTTTGATTGTAATTTAGCTGAGCTGCCGCCAAACGCTAGTAGGGAGTTCATGTTTCCTTGGAATTGGACGGAATATCGTGGAAAAAACGTGACTGTTGCAGCCTACTTCGCTCAGGAGTTTGAAACCTATGAATATAGGGCGGTTACCCCTCCACCTGTGATCCTAAAAATCTTGGACGCCGATAAAACTTTCAATTTGAGGGATAATAAACGCTTCAACATAACAATCTTGAATCATCCTTCTTCACTTAGGACGGTTAACGTGACCAGAATCGTGGTTAAACAAACTGGTGAAGTTTTGAATGTCGCAGATGGGCTAGTTAATCCAAGCAGTAACAAGACATTTTGCTGCATTTTTAATTGGGCGGGCTTCCTTAAAAGCCACGGGCGAAACTTGACGCTAACAGTTTATGCCAAGGACACCCAAACCCTCGAAGAGTACACCTTCGACTTTTCATTCATGCTTCCAGTTGCAGAACTAAACATAACAACTGTGGAGATTGCCACCATGGGTGAAACTAGATATTTAAACGTTACAGCCAAGAATCTGGAGTTTTCTCTGTGGAACATTACGTTGTCAAAGGTTATCATAGAGATTCAGGGATTGACGGAACCTTTAGAGTACATGCTTCCTAAAGAGCAGGTGGTCGTTAGGGTTGGGGGCGAAACCGTTTTGCTGTTTCCTTTTGACTGGCAAAAATACGTGGGCAAAAGCGTAACTGTAACCGTGGTTGCTGCGGAAGAGCTTGTGAAAGCTACAAAAACTTACGTGATCCCTAACTCTCTTCCATAATTCTTTTATCCCTTCCCTCCAGAAGCCTTGTTGTGAAGAGGCTGTCAAGATTTGGCTAGGATAAGGGTTACTGAAAGGGTGCGCACTATCGAGTACGCCATCCGCGACGTGATCGTTTATGCAAAGGCTCTGGCGAGGACGGGTAGAAAAATCTATTACTTGAACATTGGTGATCCCGTTGCTTTTGACTTCGACACGCCGGAACACATTAAACAAGCCCTTTTCGAGGCTGTTAAAAGCGGGGCTAATGCCTATTCCGCCTCTGAAGGTTTGCCGGAGCTCAGGGAAGCCATAAGCGAAAAAGAAAGGCGAGTTAACGGGGTAGACGTTTCCGCCGAGGACGTAATTGTAACCTCTGGGATTTCGGAGGGCATTCAAATGATTATGGCGGCTCTCGTTGATTCCGGAGACGAGGTTCTTTTACCTGGACCAACTTATCCGCCATACATTTCATACACCAAATTTTTCGGTGGTGTCCCGGTTACTTATAAAACTGTCGAGGAGGATGGCTGGCAGCCCGATATTGACGACCTGCGGGGGAAAGTTTCTAATAAAACGAGGGCGATCGTGGTCATTAATCCAAACAATCCTTGCGGCGCGGTCTACGGAGAGAAGACGCTTAAACAGATTTTAGACGTAGCTGCCGAGCATAATATTCCGGTGATTTCCGACGAGATTTACGACCAGCTTGTTTTTGAGAAACGCTTTATAAGCACTGCAAGTGTCGCTAAAGACGTGCCTGTAATAGGGCTTAACGGCTTTTCAAAAGTTTATTTGATGACTGGTTGGAGGCTTGGCTACATATACTTCCACAGTCCCCGAGGTGAACTTAAGGAACTGAAGGAGTGCGTTGAAAAGGAAGCTAGGATAAGGCTCTGCGCCAACACACCCGTCCAAAAAGCCGGCGTTGCTGCCTTAAATGGGCCTCAGAACCACATCTGCGAGATGGTTTCGAAGCTTAAGGCTAGACGGGATTATGCTTGGAAAAGGCTTAACGAGATTGAGGGGGTAAGCTGCACGAAGCCAGACGGAGCCTTCTATGTGTTTCCCAGAATCCACGGCGTAGGTTCCCGGTGGAAAACAGACCTTGACTTTGTACTGGAACTTTTAAAGGAGACAGGTGTACTTTTTGTTCATGGTTCAGGCTTCTGCCCCGTCTACGGCGCGGGCCACGTGAGAGGAGTTTTCTTACCGCCCATCGAAACTCTGGAAGAAGCCCTAAATCTCCTGGACGGGTTCATGAAAAAGAATAGGTGAAAACCGTATCTAACTTTTACCTCAATCTTAGACTGTTATTAGTAAATTGGTATTCCATTTCTTGGATCTTGAATTATTTTTGAAAATTCTTCCATTAGTCTCCTAGTTACAGGGCCAGGTTTTCCGTCGCCTATCTGCCTCTTGTTGATTTCTCTCACTGGGATTATTTCGGCAGCCGTCCCTGTGAAGAAGACTTCGTCGGCTGTGAAAAGCTCGTAGGGTGTGATGTTCTTCTCCACCACCTCGTAGCCCAGGTTTCTTGCGAGTTCCTTGACTGTTTCCGCCGTTATTCCTGGCAGGGCGCCACTGGAGCTTGGAGGCGTGTATATTCGCCCATTTTTAACTATGAATATGTTTTCTGCAACTCCCTCGCACACGTAGCCGTTTTTGTCTAAGCATATCGCTTCATCCACACCGTAAATGTTTGCCTCTATTTTGGCTAGGATGCTGTTCAAGTAGTTCAGCGACTTTATCTCGTGGGTTGTGGCGTCTACTGGATCCCTTTTCACCCATGTGATCATTGCCGTTATGCCTTTCTCTTTTGCTTCACTTTTGTGGAGGGTAATTGTGTCCGTTATTACAATTATTGTGGGCCTGCGGCATTTCCTCGGATCCAAACCAAGGTCACCTACGCCCCTAGTCACTATTAGGCGAATGTAAGCGTCTTTCAACTGGTTTTTGCGCAGAGTCTCCAAAACAATTTTAATCATTTCCTCCTTTGAGACTGGTATTTGGAGCATTATGACGTGGGCTGAACGGTAAAGCCTGTCAATATGTTCTCTAAGTTTGAATACAACTCCGTTATAGGCGCGTATTCCCTCAAAGACCCCGTCGCCGTACAAGAGCCCATGATCGTAAACAGATATTTTAGCCTGCGACTTTGGATAGTACTCTCCATCTATATAAACGAGCAGCTCTTTTTCCAAAGAGGCTCACCCTTCGGAGAACGAAAACTTTTCCTTAGAGTTGATATGTGTTTTGGCGGTTGCCGTTAAGTTTATCCATAGAATTGGGGTCTTTTGGAGATGTATCTGGGAAGAGGAAGAGGCCTAAAAGGTTTGTCTTCAACTTGACTTTTAATCTCATCTATGAGTTCCTTTAGCGTCATGTTGCGGATTTTTCGGGCTTTCCTATCCCTAACTGGAAGAACTTGTGATTCAACTTCTTTTTCACCCACAACTATTATGTATGGAATCCACTCTGTTTCGGCTTCTCTCACACGTTTTTGAAGCGTTAATGGTCTTTCATCTATGTCCACGCGAATTTGGCTTGCTTCAAGCTGCTCTGCTATTTTTTCGCAGTGTTCAAGAAACTTTTCAGACATGGGGATTATGCGTACTTGGGTTGGCGAAAGCCAGATGGGAAGCATGGGTGGTTCGCCCCTCTGCTGCTGCCTATAAGCCTTTTCTAATAGAGCATAGATGCAGCGTTCCACGGCACCGCTTGGCGAACAGTGCAGTATAAGCGGGTGACGTTTTTCACCTTTCTCGTCCACGTATGTTATGTTGTACCTTTTGGCGTTTTCTACGTCAATTTGGTCTGTGGATAGGGCTGCCGCCTTGTCTTGGTTGTCTACGAAGTTGAAGTCCCATTTAAGCCTAAAATAGAAGAAGGGCTCTTTCCACATTTCAACGAGGACTGGTTTGCCGAAGATTCCCACTAGGCTTTTAATGAAGTCCTTGTTTTCTTCGTAAAAGTCTTTTGTGAAGCGGAAGGCTGCCTCGTAGTCGTCCTTCGTTAAGCCTATGCCTTCTAAAACTTGCATGCACAGTTTAAACCTTGTTATGAACTCTTTTTTGGCTTGTTCTAGGTCTGTGCAGAAGGCGTGGCAGTCTGGCATAGTGAACGCCCTAAGCCTTCTTAAACCCACCACTTCACCGCTTTTCTCTCTCCTAAAGCTGTAGCGGGTTAACTCGTATATCCTGAGGGGCATGTGCTTATACGAGAATTGGGCGTCGTGGACCATTAGGAACTGTCCAAAACAAGCGGCGAACCGTAGGAAAAGCTCTTTGTCTTCGGATTTAAGGACGTACTGTCGTGCTGGGAAACGGTTCAAGTAGTCGGCTAGGCTTGGGTGGCTGAAGTCGTACATGACCGGAGTTTCCACTTCCATGGCGCCGTACTCGACGACTTTGGAGGTAACATATTGCTCGATGAGCGACTTTATGAGTCTGCCTTTTGGGTACCAGCGGATGTTCCCTGGATCGCTTCCAGCCTCGTAGTCGGCTATTTCAAGTCTTTTCATTAATGGCACGTGAGGCGGCATCTGCTGGCTAGCCCTAACCTTCGAAATCTCGTATTTGGCAAATTTCTCCAAGTTTTCGTGGCCTTTAAAGTTGAACTCCTCCACCGGAACCATTTCCCCGTCTGGTTGCAGAATATACCAGTAGGAGACGAGCTTCTCCTCAGCCTTTAGGGCTTCTGAAACTTTTTCGGTCTCCTCCGTTTTCTCCCCTTTTGTAGGCAGTATCACACGGGATTGTTCAGCTAAGGGGTGTCCTTTCACCGATATCGTGAACTGTTTATTCCAGCCAAAGGGGGCACGGTACGTTTCTAAACCTTCTGCTTTGGCGTATTCCTCCATAAGCCTTACAATTCTTAGGGCTTCGGTGGGTTTTGCAAGGTTACTGCTTAAATGGGCGTAGGGGTATATCAGGATGCGGTTAACCTTCAACTTTTCAAGGAAAGCTTTAACCTCTTCTATAGCTTGGCGGGCTGTTGTTTCGTCGTCTCCGTCTTCCACAGCCGTGAAGAGGACTACCACGTCCTCTAGACGCTTTGTCTCCTTGTCGGCTTCCTCAGCCGCAGCTATCTCCTTCTGTATAGGCTTATACTCGATATAGTTAGCGTGGAGTTGCAGTATTCTCATCTTAACCCTCCTTTCACGCTCCCTTAAACCGCCACTGCTCAATTTTTCGCTCTTTCTTTGTTCGCTTCTTAAACTCCTTGTAGTGGTTTTCGCATAAATAGGCGCGTCTTTCACCGCTATTTATGCTTAAACCAGCCATCCTAACCTTCTCGGCTGAAAGGGAGCGGACTGCCTCCTTGCCACATCCCATAACGTTGCATTTTACGCCCTTCCCAACTTTTCCCAAATTTTTCCCTTCCAAAGTGCATGTGAAGCTTAAATGGAATAAAGTGCGTTTAATGCTTAATTCCTTTTTCGTAGATCAACTCAGCCCTTCTGCGGATTTCGTCTCCATCGCCCACAAGGGTTGGGCCAATCCCCTCAACAACCGTCGAGGCTGCAGCTGACCCCACACACGCACACCATAAAACCTCTTTGCCACGAATGTATTCGGCTATAAAGCCGCCTATGAAAGCGTCCCCCGCCCCGGTTGGGTCCACAATTTTGGTTGGCGTGTAGGCTGGGATTTCATAGATTGTTCCCTCAATCGACAGGACAGCCCCTTTTCCGCCCAGCGTCACTATTACCGTTTCAACACCGAAATCATGCACGGCTCTAATGGCAGCGTGCAAGTCTAAGAAACCTGTAACTGCCTCGATTTCCTCCCTAGAGGATTTGTATATGTCGGCGAGTTCCAAGACGCGTTTATCTTCCAGTTTTTCATGTGTTACGACTCCTTCATCTTTGAATGCGCGGATTAATCCTTGGGGGTCGAGTGACAAGATTTCCGCACACCTTTTCAATTTTTCAGCGGCTTCGTATTCAATTTCATTGGCTATCGGCGCTAGGTGTATGACTTTTGTTTTCAAGGAGCTTTGTGTGTCTTCAACGGTGATTGGTGGAGCCTTGCTTATCAACCGCAAGGTGCGGGTGGATAAGTCGTCGCTATACTTCAATTCAAACCTCGTTGTTTTCCTATCTTCCACAACGTGGACGTTTGCAACGTCGATGCCCTCCTGGCTTAGCCACCATAAATAGGCCTTTGGAAAGTCTCCTCCAACCTTAGAGATTATGGAAACGTCTGCCCCCAGATGCCTAGCCGAAAGAGAAACGTATGCCGCTGACCCGCCTAGGATGGTGCATGGAACCTGCCTATTGGGAAGGATTATAGAGTCTATGCAAAGGTGCCCAACTACAACTATGTCGGCTGGATCCATCAAACTCGCCATGTTTAAACTTTAGATTGGAGCAATAAAATGGCCTTAGCAAGGTCTCCCTCGCATTCTTCAAGGGCTTTTCTAGCCTCCTCCAAGCTCCTACCTGTTTGGTCAGCCACAAGCTTAACGTCCTCTTCCGGAATTGTCAATTTCCTTTCAACAGTTTTCTCGGTAATCTTACCGCCAGCCACCTGAAACATTTTTTGTCCCTGAATGTCTACGACGGCAACTTCTGGGTTCTCGATGACTATTTCTTTGCTGCTGGTTTTTATTACGACTCGCTCCACATCTGGTATCGCATCCATGCTTAAGCCCATGCGCTGCATCATGCGTCTGGCTTCGCGGGGGCTTATGCGTCTACGCATCAATAGCTTTCATCTCCACAAACCTAGTTTAGGCTTCTCCTACTTAAGTCTCTTCCAAAACGCCTCGTCTAACCTTAACTGCAACGCCAGTCTTAAAGGCTGTCATCTCATCGCCAGATAGAACAGCTCTTCCAACGGCCAGAACCTCTCCCTTCTCGTTAACAACTATGACCTCGTCTTTTGGGCGAATTTCTTTGTCGGCTTTCACGACGTGCATTGCAAAGACATCGCCACCCTCAGCTACAAACTTTGAAACACTGTCTTTAATGGTTACCATATATCTGGCTGGAGCCTTATTTTCAACAATCCTTTTTGCCCCCTCGATGCTTAGCGAAAAAAGGCCGTCTGTTGGGCGCAGAGTTGCAAGCCTTCTTCCATCCAAGTATACGTAGCGTATTCTACCCGTGCGTTTTGAGTAGGATATTTCCACATTTTCTGGAAACAGTTTTTCGCCTACGCCTTTTCCAAATTGATAATCTGCAACACTTCTTATGCGTCTAAGCGGATCCTCCAAACCCACGACACCTTTTCGACAACTATAAACATAACAAAACCAATATACGTTTTTAAAGGTCTACAAGGAGAACCCAAATTGCGCTGCGAAGTTTGCGGAAAGAAAATACAAGGGAAACCAGTTAAGGTATTGATTGAAGGAGCAAAACTAACAGTGTGCAGTGCATGCGCCAAATATGGGACAGTAGTCCAAGAGGAACCCAAATCGCAACCCCGGCCTCAATTGAAATCTGAGGCAAAAATTTCGAAGCAAAAAGCCTCCGTTGCGACCAAGCCTCAGAAAATTGAGGAGGCCTCCCTCGAACTTGTGGACGATTACGACGTGCGTGTTAGAAGAGCAAGGGAAAAACTGGGGTTAACCCATGAAGAACTTGGCAAAAGGATAAACGAGAAAGTTTCGGTTCTCAAAAAGATTGAAACCAGAAAAATAAGACCAGACAATAGGCTCGCAGCGAAGCTCGAACACGCCTTAAGGATAAAGCTCCTCGTTCCAGCCTCTGAAGGAAACGTGCCGATGACGCCTATCCCAAAGCAGTCAAGCCGCCCCCTCACCCTTGGAGACCTGATACAGTTAGGCAGTAAAGAGGCGGAGGAGAAAACCTGACGAAAGCGATAATAGTGCAGCGCCGCAGACCCTCTGAACCATCCACATTGGATGAGCTTAAAAGCTTGGCTGAATCGGCAGGTTACACCGTTGTAGGTAAAGTAGAGCAGGTTCGACCTCCAGACCCAAGATACCAAGTTGGTTATGGAAAGGTTAAGGAGATCGCAGAACTTGTGAAGGCGACGGGTGCCAAAAAAATAATTTTCGACAACATGCTGAAACCTGTTCAGGCATACAACATAGCTAAAGAAACAGGCGTAGAGGCTATAGACCGTTTCCAGCTTATTCTGGAGATATTCGCAAGAAGAGCTTCCACAACAGAAGCGAAGCTGCAAATTCAGCTAGCCAAACTTAAATACGAGCTAGCTAGGGCGAAAGAGAAGGTTAGGCTGGCTAAAATGGGTGAGCAACCAGGCTTCATGGGGCTCGGCGCTTACGAAGTGGACGTTTACTATGAAACCATTAAGAGACAGATACAAACCATAACGGAAAAACTTAGGAAGATAAGAAGAAAACGCATGCTTCACCGTGAAAGACGGGCTGAACTTGGTTTTCCATCCATATCCCTAGCCGGATACACAAACGCTGGCAAAAGCTCACTGTTTAGAGCGCTAACCGAAGAGGAGGTTCCAGTAGATAATGCGCTTTTCACAACCCTTTCCACGACAACGAGACTTGTGAAGTTCTCCCGGAAAAAGTTCCTTTTAACAGACACTGTTGGCTTCATAGACCGTCTACCTATAACCCTTATTGAGGCTTTCCGTTCAACCCTTGAGGAAACCATATACTCAGACCTAATACTGCTCGTCGTAGACGTCAGCGAACCTCCAGCAACCGTGAGAAAGAAGCTTTCAGTATGCCTCGAAACGATAAACCGCATAGGTGCTTCAGGCATCCCAATAATAACGGCGTTAAACAAGATTGACTTAATTTCCAAGGAGGAGCTTCAAGAAAAAATGAACATGCTTAAGGGTGAAGCCCCCAGACCAGTACCCATATCAGCCCTCTATGGAACAAACCTAGACCAGTTGAAGGAAGAGATAACTAAGACCCTTCATAACTATGCGCGGGTATCTTTCACCCTTCCGATGACAAGCAAAGCCATGTCCTTCCTTTCATGGCTCTTCAACCGAGCAGATGTGCAGGAAATAAGGTACACGGGAGACACCGCCCATGTGGTTTTTGAGGCAATTCCATGGTTTGCCGAAAAGGTGGTGAACCATGTCAGAGAGCTTAACGGAAAAATCGAAAGCTTCCAACACTGAAAACAAGCCCAAAATATTCGTCCTAAGATGGGGGCATAGGCCAAAAAGGGATGCACGTTTAACAACCCACGTGGCTTTAACGGCTAGGGCCCTAGGGGCGTCGGGCTTTATCCTGTCCGACGTAGAGGATGAAAAGATAAAGGCAACGGTGGAGAAGGTGGTGAAGTACTGGGGCGGCCCCTTCTATTTTGAGATGGGCACCCCTTGGAGGAAGGTTGTCGATGAATGGAGAGCTAAGGGCGGTATAGTCGTTCATCTCACGGCTTATGGAGAGAACATTGAGACAAGCGACGTAATGAAGAGGATAAAGGCGCTTGGAAAAGACATTTTGGTCATTGTTGGAAGCCAAAAGGTTCCCGGAGAATTTTTCTCACCAGCTATTTCCGACTTTAACGTGGCTATAGGCAATCAACCCCACTCAGAATGCGCTAGCCTAGCGGTCTTTCTGGATAGATTTTTCGAGGGTAAAGAACTTACGAAAACGTTTGAAAACGCAAAGCTCATGATAGTTCCCCAGAAAAGAGGCAAAAAAGTGATTAGAAAGAATGATTCTGGATCTGGAGTCGGAAAAGAGATTTAAACTAACGTTTGCAAATAAATAAACGGTTGTCAGACGGCTCTATTGATGGAAAAGGGTCTGTTATGCTGTCAATGATTGACGATGCTACATTAATGAAGGTTGCCGAGGCTCTAGGTGAAGAAGAAGCTGTTAAAGTAATCGAGATACTAAAAAATTCGGGCGAAATAACAGATGACGAGATAGCCAACAAAACGGGGGTTAGACTTAACAATGTGCGCAAAATTCTGTACAAGCTCTATGACCACTCGCTTGTAAGCCTTAGAAGGACACGGGACCCGAAAACTGGATGGTTCATTTTCCACTGGAAACTTCAACCAGACCAGCTTGAAGGCTTCATCCTTAGCCAAAAACGGAAGGTTTTCGAAAAACTAAGCATTCGACTGGAGTACGAGAAAAACCACGACTTCTACTACTGCTACACACCGGGCTGCAAACGAGTCCCCTTCGAAGAAGCTGTTGAGCTCGTCTTTAAGTGTCCAAGATGCGGCAAACCCCTAATGCACTATGACAATGAGAAAATAGTCAAAGTTTTGACGCGGAAAGTTGAGCAGTTGAGGAAGGAACTGGGTGAGTGAAAGACTTCCAACCAGAGAGCAAGCCTTAAACATTTTGCGGGAAAGCGGGTGTCCCCAAAACGTTATAAAACACTGCGAGGCTGTGGCAGACCTAGCTGTTGAAATAGCCAAAAAATGCCTTGAAAAAGGAGTGAAAGTTAACCTTGAACTTGTTGAAATAGGCGCCCTCCTCCATGACATTGGAAGGTCAAAAACCCACAGCGTCCATCACGCCGTTGTTGGAGCGCAAATAGCAAAAAACTATGGCTTACCAGAACCGATAATCGCCATAATAAAGAGGCACGTGGGTGGCGGGATAACAGCTCAAGAAGCCAAAAAGCTTGGGTGGCCTAAAGACGTTTACACTCCACAAACTTTGGAAGAAAAGATAATAACATACGCGGACAAACTCGTAGAGGGCTCAAAGAGGGTTCCAATAGAAGAAACTATACGCAAGTTTTCAAAAGAGCTGCCGCCGCAAGCCATAGCGAGGATTAAAAGGCTTCACAGGGAAATGCAGACCTTAATTGGAGACTGTAAATGATCACCGCCGTAATTGCCTCAAAAGTCTACAACGAAAACCAATTATCCTACGCCGAAGAACATTTTAAAACACTCCTCAAAGGGCTAAACGTAAAACTGGAAAACATTGAAATCACCCCACATAGCAGGATTCAAGTGGCTCTTTCCGGTGAAGATGAAAAGGCTGCCCTAAAACTTTTAGAAAAAGAGTTTGGTCTAAGCCCAACCTGCATAAAGGATCTGAAAAAATTCTGTTCCGTAAAGGGCTACATAGTCAGCTTGGAGAAAAGCCGAGAAGAAGTTTTCATCGACATAGGCGTGATCCATCCAAAAATGTTATACGCAAAAATATCCTTGCAACGCTTACAAGCCCAAATTACAGACGGAAGAAAAATTGCCCTTCAAAAAATAGCTGAACTATATGGCTTTTCAGACGACTTGCCAGTCACCGTTAAAGTTACTAATCTAAACGGAGACATCATCGAAGCAGAGCTAGCTGAAACCCAGTTGGCAACCTACAGAAAGTGGATAAAATCCATGCTCGACAGGCTTCTGATAATAGGTGCCCCAGTTCAAGAAGTGCGAAAAGCCGTAAAATATGCCAGATGCCAAAACGACATCATAACAATAGAACCTTTAGGGCTGTTTGAGCACGCTATTGTCTGCAAGATTGGAACGGACGCTGTTGGACTGATACCAAAAATAGGCAAACACTTGCCAAACACAAAACTTGAAGCCTTCAAGCCAAAAACATTAATAGAGTTTTTTGGAAGCCCATACGTAATCAAATAAAGCCACATTTCATCAGAATGGGCCGGGCCGGATTTGAACCGGCGACCTCAGCCTCGTAAGGGCTGCGTCCTAACCAGCTAGACGACCGGCCCTTTCCCAACGTGTTTGTGTGAAGAGATAAATTAGACTTGTTTTATATGAGATTTGCGAGCTTGCAAGGTGA
>CAZRXM010000024.1:0-13844 GCA_964604045.1 uncultured Candidatus Bathyarchaeia archaeon | reverse complement strand
GACCGAAGGATACATTTTAAGAATAGCCAAAAAAGAGTGGGTTGAAAGGGTCTTCGACTCAGCCATGTACTATACTGGAGCTCGAAGGAAATGGCAGAAGGGACAAACAATACTTTTTGTAAGGAAAACAGAGTTCGGCGACGCTTTCATAGGCTATGGCGTAATAGAAAACATCTACGAGAAAGAAGAGCTATCAGAAGAAGAGCAGAGGGAATGCGAAACCTATGGGTGGAGGAAAGCCCTAGAATTCAAATATGTTATGAGATTTGAGAGGCCCTTACCAGTACGGGAAACTTTTCTAAAAGAATTTAAGCTTCGTGGGAAAACGCTTCACAGCTTACCCCTTACAAAAGAGCAGCTTAACTCTATCATAAATCAGGCTGAAGGGTAATTTTTCACCAAAAAGGCTGTATGTACTCTCTAACCCTAAACTTGACGCCTAACCATTTGGCTATTTCCCCAACTCTGGAAATGTCAACTTCCGGGATTCTGACGGCCGTCACCTCAACGTCTAAAAGTTCCCTAGCCTTTTTTATGAAATCTAAAACACTTTCGAATGCGTTTACAAAGACTGGTCTGCAAACTTGGTTATATGTTTCCTCGTCGTGAGCGTTTAGGCTTACGCTAACCCTGTCCACGCCGGCCACCTTCAACGCCCCAACCACGTCCCGCCCTCTGTTAAGCAGAAAACCCTGCCCGTTCGTATCAACCCTTAAAGTCACAATTTTCCCATAATGTCTTTTAATCCAACCGGCGACTTCCAAAACGCAGTCTAACCTTTCCATGGGCTCACCGAAACCACAAAAAACGATTTCCCTCCAGTTTCTCCTGTTTATAACGTTCCCAAGCTCTGTAACCACCTCGGCGACGGAGGGTTCCTTTTCAAGTTTTAGGTTGAAGCCCCCAACACCGTCCCGAAAGTTTCTTAAGCAAAAATAGCAGTTATTGGGGCATCGGTTGGTTATGTTAAGGTATAAGTTTTCACCAAGCCAGTAAACAACACTGGGCTTTCTCACGAAGCACATCCGCTAAACCCTTCACCTTAAGCTTTGGATTTTCCGCGAATTTAGCTTTACGTGGTAGAATAAGCTTAAATGCTGAAATCCTCTAGGTTCTGTTATTTAACAGAAGGGGATAGCGTTTGACAAAATATGTTTTCGTAACAGGCGGCGTTTTAAGCTCCGTGGGTAAGGGTATTGTAACCGCTTCCATCGGGAAAATGCTTCAGGCCAGGGGTTTCAAGGTTACAGCCATAAAAATAGACCCATACGTGAACGTTGACGCTGGAACCATGAACCCCTACATGCATGGAGAAGTCTACGTGACCGAGGATGGGGGCGAAACGGATTTAGACTTGGGCTGGTATGAACGTTTCCTCGATTTAAACTTGAAGAAGGAGAACAACATCACCACGGGAATCATCTACAAAACCGTCATCGAGAAAGAGCGTCGGGGAGACTTCCTTGGAAGATGTGTCCAAATAGTTCCCCACGTGACAAACGAGATTAAAAGCCGGATAAGAAATGTGGCTGCGAATTCGGGCGTCGACGTCGTTTTAACGGAGGTTGGCGGAACAGTAGGCGACATTGAGGGATTACCCTTCCTTGAGGCAATACGCCAAATGCGCTTGGAGGAGGGGTACGAAAACACTTTATACGTGCATGTGGCCCTTGTGCCCATTTTAGACGTTACAAGGGAGATGAAAACGAAGCCTCTGCAGCACAGCGTAAACGAGCTTAGACGCATCGGCATTCAGCCCGACATCATCGTCGCCCGCTGCTCCCGAATGATAGACGCCGAAGCCTTGAGGAAAATAGCCCTTTTTGGAACCATACCGGAAGAGGCGGTGTTCTGCTCCTACAATGTTGAAACCATTTATCAGGTTCCGCTAATCCTCGACGAGCAGGGAATGGGCGACTTCATTTGCAGAAGGCTTAAACTTCCAGAGCGCAAGCCAGACTACGCTGAATGGAAAAGGTTTGTTGACTCCATACTCCACCCCGAAAACGAAATTAAGATAGCGCTTGTAGGCAAGTATGCTGGTTTGGTGGACAGTTACGTTAGCATGAACGAGGCGCTGCGCCACGCTGGGGCAGCGTGCAAAACAAAGGTTCACATACACTACATTGAGGCTGAAACCTTTGAAAAAAAACCTGAAAAAATTGAAATGCTGGGAGAGTTTGACGGAATCTTCGTCCCCTACGGTTTCGGTCCAAGGGGGGCTGAGGGGAAAATCGCCGCCATAAAGTTTGCAAGAGAAAATAATGTTCCATTCCTTGGAATATGCTTCGGCTTCCAATTGGCTGTCGTTGAGTACGCCCGCAACGTCTGCGGCTTAAAGGGGGCCAACAGCACCGAAATCGACCCCAACACCCCGCACCCAGTTATCGACTTAATGCCAGAACAGAGGGATGTGGAACTTAAAGGAGCCACCATGAGGCTTGGCGCCCATAATGTAGTCGTGAAACCCGGCACTTTAGCGCATAAACTATATAAAAGCGGGGAGATTTCGGAGCGCCACCGCCACAGGTTCGAGGTGAACATGAGCTATGTGGAAAAGCTTGAAAGTTCGGGGCTTGTTTTCTCCGGGATGAGTCCCGACGGCAGAAGGATGGAGATTTTGGAGCTACCGAACCACTATTTCTTCTTCGCGTCCCAGTTCCACGGCGAATTTAAAAGTCGCCCTGGAAAACCCGACCCAGAATACTATGGCTTTGTAAAGGCTTGTCTAAACCGCAAGCTTGGGAGAGCCAAGCCGGATTTTTAACGTTCTACAAGCCTATTTCTGAAGCTATCTCCTTTAAGGCATTTAGGGAGATTTCGAAAAATTTTTCCCTTGGAAGCCCGATTTCTTCGCATAGGAGGATTCTTTTTCTATCAGCTCCCCTTGCAAAGTCCTTGTCTTTGAACTTTCTGGCTACGGTTTCCAGTTTTACTTCCGCCATCTTCTTAGAGGGCATGACGAGGGCGCATGCAATAAGCAGTCCGGATATGGCGTCACTGGCAATTAAGGCCTTCTCCATGACGCTTTTCGGCTCAACGCCAGTGTACCTAGAGTTGTGGACTTTTACTGCCCTCAAAAGCTCCTCGGGCAACTTTTCCCTAAGGATTTGCTCGGCGACTAAACCATGCTTTTCCGGCATAGTCTCCGTTTGCTCGTAGTCTATGTCGTGGACCAATCCAACCAGACCCCATTTTTCCTCGTCCTCCCCGAAATGTCTCGCCAGGGCTCGCATTATGGCTTCTACGGCAAGCATGTGATAGAAGATGTTTCTTTTGGAAACATGCCCCCTGACAAGGTTTAGGGCTTCATCCCTTGTTAGCAAGGCCATCGCCTTAAGCTTTATGAAGAATGTTGAAGGCACATTTAGCCTTTTCGAACAAATCGGGAAACAAACTCTGAAAGCTCTGAGACGGGTAAAACATATAACCCCGCTTGAAAAATTTCTGGGTCAAAGTGGATGTAGAAGCATGGTTTCCGTTAGGCCCCAGATCGCTTGGAAGAATGTTGCCATGCCCTTGATAGGTATAGCCGCCTTCCTCGTCTACCTATACCTTTTTCACGTGGATGTTCCGGAAATCGTTGCGACAGTTCAAACATCCGACGTCCTACTCTACTCCGCGGCGGCTATGCTGATTTTCGTTGACACTTTCTTTTACGCTATGGCTTGGCGAACCCTTCTGGTTTATCTATCTGTGAAGCTTTCAGTTTTGAAGGCTTACCTTTACATGTGGTATGGAACTTTCATGGACTTGATTGTTCCAGCAGAATCTATAAGCGGGGAAATTTCAAGAGTTTACTTGATTGTAAGGGACCAGGGTAACCACGTAAGCGGCAAGGTTGTGGCTTCCCTCGTGGCGCATAGGCTTATAAGCATGGGTGTCGGTTTGGCAACCCTTATAGCCGGTGTGGACCTCCTATTAGCGGAGGCAAACTTGAACAGCTTGGTTTTCAATTTAAGCCTCTTCTTAGCGGGGGCAACAACCCTTTTCCTAGTTCTGCTGTTGCTTCTGTGTGTTAAAAAGGAGTGGACTTTGAAGGTTATTGACTGCGTTTTTGGAATTGTTAGGCGGGTTAGTGGTGGTAGATGGAGGCTGGAAAGGATTAGGGGGGAAGTTGTTAAGGCTGCCGATATGTTTCACAGTTCCATGAAGGAGTTTGGGCGTTCTCCAAGGGTTGTAGCCGTATCCATTATCCTCTCCAGCCTTTCATGGCTCTCTTCTCTTGTCATCTCGTACACGGTTTTCTTAGCCATAAAGTTTCCAGCAAACTTTCAACTTTGGAGCATAGTCCTCGTAACCCAGGCCATAACAACCGCCATAAAATCCATTCCCATAGGCGTCCCCTTCGAAGTGGGGTTGCCAGAAATAACCATGACAACATTGTACGCGGTTTTAGGAATCCCCTTCAATGTAAGTGCAACCGTGACTATTTTGACAAGGCTTTTAACAGTTTGGCTGCGGTTTTTTGTAGGCTTCGCTGTTCAACAGTGGGTTGAGGTTAAAGCTGTAAAGGCTTCGCTAAGTTTTTGAGAGGATAAAGCTAAATCCAGCCTTGAAATTTACAGAAGTTGGGGATTATGCCACTAACCATAGAAGACGCGTCGATTAAGCATTTAGAGAGGCTTTATGAAATCGAGATGGAATGCTTCAAAAAGGAGGCTTTCACAAAACAGCAGATAGCCCAACTTCTCCAAAACAGCAACTCCATAAGCCTTGTTGCGAAGGAAGACGGGAACATAATAGGGTTCATCATAGGCGCGGTGTCCGTGGAGAATGGGAACATTGTTGGACATATCTTAACCATAGACGTTTCGCCAAGCCACCGTCGAAGGGGAGTTGGGTTTAAACTTCTGCAGGAGATGGAGAAAATATTCAAGGATAGGGGGGTGAAGATTTGCCGCCTTGAAGTCAGGGAGAACAACGTGGCTGCCTTAAACCTTTATCGAAAACTGGGTTATAGGAAGATTGGAGTTCTGGAATATTATTATGGAGAAGCCCATGGAATCCTTTTTGAGAAAGCCTTGCTATAGGTTGAGAAGCTTAAGCTTTGTTGCCCTGTCGAAAACCCTTTTCAAGTTCACATTCAAAGCCTCAACCACGGCTAGTTCCGCCGTGGCGCCCACGGTTGAGCCTGGCATCAAGTGGCCACCGAAGGCTTCGCCCTTCTCGTTGGAAACCACTAAGTGCACATGGATAACGGTTTTGCCCTCCTCATCGACGGCTATGTTACCCATGCATGAAACTATCTCCAAAGGCCCTGTGACATGAACAGTCTTATATTCGCCAGCCCTATAGTACCCCAACGTTGCTTCTTCTAAGCTGCCTATAACGAACAGTAAACCGGCTTTAACCCCGCTTTTCTCAACCTTTTCTTTAATAGCTTCGGTGAGGTCTTCGCCTCCTCTTATTCTATGGAAGAAGATTCTTCCAATGCTTCCCTCAGCCACTCCGATCACCTGGCTTGTGGTTTAATTCTAATTATATTTCAAGCTTCCGAAAAGACTAGGCCGCTTCGAGGGGTTTCTGAACGTAAACTCTAAAAGGCTTCAAGGCATAGAATGTTATTGTGGTCTCCTTGAAAAAGGGTGAAAGACATAAGTTTGGACAAGCCATAATAGTCCTTCTAAGGAACACCACTTGGCGGTGTGGGAAACTTGAACGCTTAATCGTTGAGCATCTCCTCCGCAGAAAAACCGTTGGGTTTGGCAGGTCTGAGGTTTCTTTGAATGAGATGCTCAGAAGTTTCAACGTGACGGGGAAAAGGAGAAACGAGTTTTTAGATGCCTTGAAAAGGTTGGAAAGGAGAAATATAGTGAAGATTTTGAGACTGTAGCAAAAGTTCCTCCCCTAATGCTTTTCAAGCAGCTTTTTGGCTTCTTCAATCCATTTCCCAGTGGTTTTTGGGGAAACCTTCAATTTTGAGGCTAAGTCTTCCGCGGAGGCTTTGGCTAAATCTTCAATCTCTGTGATACCTATGGCTTTAAGCTGCTCAGCCCGCTTTGTGCCGATGCCCTTAACATCCGTAAGCTTCAACGTTTTTGCTTCAGCCCCTTCTCGGGAAGGCTTCTCCTCTTGAACCGTGGTTGTTGTGGCTGTTGCCACTTCAGTAGCTGGAGTCGCGGGTTGAGTTGCTTCAACTGTCACCCTTTTTGTTGTTTTTGGTCTTTGAGTATATCCGACTCCTGCGAAGAAGAGTCCCAAAACTGCCGTTGCAACCATCCATAGTTCTCTGTATTCCACTTGGTAGAGGCATACTATTCCGGTTATTATGAAGAATATTATTGCAACCGTGTATAGGGCATAGTCTGTCCGCATCTCGCTTTCTCCCTAGCCTCCTAGATTTCGCCGAGTTTGCTTAAATATTTTTTGCAAAAGATCCTGGACTGTTTGTTTTCACGTTTAATGGCTTTTGAGGAGCTCCTCCTCAGGCGGCGGCTGTCTTATTAGTCCAGCTTTCATGAGGGCTTCTAGGCTTTCCCTTGCGTTTTTGATTATTGCGACAGCCCTCTCGTAGAGTTCCTGTCTGCTCAGTTTTATTCTAGCAACGCCTTGTTCTATGGATTTGAGGGCGCACGCCACTGCTTCCCTCGGGAAAACTTCCCACTCCTCCATTCTAGGCAGAATGTCGTCCTCGTGTATACCCCTTTCTTCGGCGAATTTTGCCAGTTCCTCCGCGGCTGCAATGCACATGTCATCTGTGACTGTTTTAGCCCTCACGTCCAACACGCCGCGGAATATCGCCGGGAAGCCTAGGCTGTTGTTAACCTGGTTTGGGAAGTCGCTTCTCCCAGTGGCTACTATGCGGGCTCCTGCCTCTTTGGCTTCCCAAGGCCAGATTTCTGGGATTGGGTTTGCACAAGCGAAGACTATAGCGTCGTCCGCCATGGATGCAACCCACTCCTTCCTTATCGTGCCGGGTCCGGGCTTTGAAGCTGCTACAACAGCGTCCACGCCCTTAAAGGCTTTTGAAATGTCGCCTGTTCTGCCTTCAGTGTTTGTCATCTGGGCCAGCTCATATTTCCACGGGTCTGCCTCCCTTGAGAGATCTTCCCTCCCAGCGTGGATTATGCCTTTAGTGTCAACCATTATGATGTTTCCGGGCTTAACACCCCACCTTATTAGGACGTAGGCTGTTCTAATGTTGGCGGCTCCGGCGCCCACCAAGGTTATTAGGCTTTCTTTTGGATTTTTACCCACTATTTTGAAGGCGTTTATCAAGCCCGCCAATATGACAGTGGCTGTTCCCTGTTGGTCGTCGTGCCAGACTGGAATCTGAAGCCTTTTCCGGGCTTCCTCCAGAACATAGAAGCACTTCGGTTTCTCGATGTCTTCGAGGTTTATGCCGCCGAAGGAAGGCTCTAAAAGCTCGCATGCCCTAACGATTTCATCGGGGTCTTTAGTTTTCAGGCATATTGGGAAAGCGTCAACTCCACCCAAATACTTGAATAGGAGGGCTTTACCCTCCATAACGGGCATGGCGGCTTCGGGGCCTATGTCCCCCAAGCCTAGAACACGGGTGCCGTCTGACACAACAGCCACATAGTTCCAACGATTTGTTAACTCGAAAACTTTTTCTGGATTTGCCTGGATCTCCCGGCATGGCGCGGCGACTCCAGGCGTGTACCATATGGCGAAGTCTTCGTAGCTTCTTATAGCGCATTTCGGCATGACTTGAACTTTTCCTTCATAAAACTTGTGCATGGGTGGGGCTAACATGGATGGCTTTTTGGCTTTTGCGAGAAGTTCTTCAACTGTCGGCTTCCTCTCCTCTTTCCCAGTTAAGCACATAACTTTTACTCCTCCATTTTAACCTCGGGTTGGAGATTTGTTGTCTCGTGTATTATAGCTTTAAGGGTTGCGGTGAACTGACTATAAGCTCTGCTTAGACTCGAAGTTGGAACGAAAAATCTGACAATTCATATCCAAAGTTCACAACGCATATTAAAAGTGCTTTTACAAAGGTTAAAACGCGAAGCAGAGTGCTCGACGACTTGCAGAGACTTTTGGAAACTATCAAATTCCGGGGCGGAGGCGGGTATGACAAAAGTCTATGTGGCAAGCCTAACGCTGATCGTTGGCTTGACACTGATCTACGTTTTCCAGGCTACTACCAGACTTCATGTACTTTTCCTCTAACGCTTTCCCACCCTAATCTCCGGTACGGTCGTCGTGTCTGGCTTATCGATGGAGAGGTATTGGCGTGAATCTAAAAGCCCTTTTTTAAGGGTTTGGCCCTACCTCACGGCAGCTTTGTTTCTCTGGTTTCCGGGAGAAGCTGTTGGGCTGGCTACACGCTAGTTTTAAGATTGAAGCCCCTACCCCTCGGTTGTGGATGTTTTTGGCTTTCAGCAGTATAGCGATGCTTGCAGCTTATGCTTACATGTCAAGATTTTCGGCGGAGTTTTGATAAAGAAGGTTTTAGCGCGTCCATAACAGTAACCGTTATTATAACGGTGATCGTTGCAGCGTAATGCTTGCCCCAGTTTTAAGGGCTGAAGAGGATTTGTTGACTCTTTTCTTAGACTTTGCCTACCCCGTTTCCGCCTTCTGCTGTTTTCTGTAGCGCATCTCGGACTCATCATGTTTTTGAAGGGGAAACTTGGGAAACCTTGTTCTTCGTCAATGTAGCCATAGTTTTAGACGTCTGTGCCGACGTCTCTTTCAGCTACATAACAGCGTATGACATTACTACTGCGGGCATCCGCTAGAGTTCCTCTACCATTTAGGCTACTTGTTCTTTGCGTTGGCTTTCTACTTACACACAAAAGAGTTTTGAGGTTGATAACATGGGAGGAGAAAACAGCCTTCGAAAAAACTTTAAGGAGGCTGTTGACGAGGGCTTGCTTATTCTCGGGGAAAGCGGCAGGGAAATCGTTTATTTTCGCCTAAAACACTTTACGCCATCAACAGCTGTGATATACCATCCAACATAGAGGTCTTCTTTGAGTGTTTAAGGAAAATATTTAGTTCAGGGTCAAAGTTATAGAAAAGCTATAATAAGGGCGTTATACCGCAAGTTGGGTTTAACGTATGTGGAGAAAAAACTTGATTTTTTCGAGTATCTTAATGAGGCGAGGGAACGGTTGAACCATTAGTATCTTCTTTGACGGAAACCCCCTCCCCTCGCGTCCACCGAATTCTCTTCCGCCTTTGCCACGGAAGGGGCGTCTCTGTTCGTAAATTTTTGAGGACAAGTTATTTTGGGTGTTTACCTCGCATGTTAAAGGCTCTTTCGCTGTTTCCAGCGTGCCGTATCTTCCAACGTTCAGACGCATGTTTCCTTTGAACAGGGACACGTAGCCGTTTCCTATGCATAAGGTTTCGCCTTCGTTGACTTTGGCTATGTTGTCGTCCCACAGCGTCAGGTATATACATCCAGTTTCGTCGCCTACTAATGCGTCGCAGACCGTGTGGGGCATACCGTCTCTGCCGGAAGCCACGTTTCTGACTTCGCTTTTGGAAACAACTATTGCTTTTACGTTCACAGCCCTAGACGTGGGGGTTAACTCGCCTATTTTCATGTCTACCGGTCTTCGGCTTCTAGAAAAACTTTCAATCGCCAAATCTAGTTCAACACCTATACTGTTTGCCAGAAAATACGCCGCTTATCCACTTAAGGCTTTTGGTTAAACCCTCTATTCGTCTTGAGTTTTGGACTTCTGCCCTCACCCCCGTATGGAAGTTCCGCAGTTCTGAAGATGACAAGTTTATCTTTGAACGTTTCAAGGTAGGCTAAAACAAGCCTTTTGCCTTCTTCTGTTAGGGCGAAAACAGGGATTGCCACGCCCAACTGCACCAGAGCTTTCTCGCCTATTCTGTTTCGAAGGATTTTCGAAGCGCTTGCACAGACAACGTCGGCTTTGGCTATGTGCTCCACGTCCCTTTCGCCAACACACGTGTTGCAGACTGAGAAAATTAGGACGTCAGCCTTTTCACCCACCTCTAGGCTTCTGATTTCGCTTATGGCTTTCGACTGGAAGCCCGCAACGCTCACGGCAACACGTTTAAAGCCTAAACTCCACGCCTTCTTCACACCGGCAACTTGGTCAATGGTCGCCTTCTCCTCGTCTAAAACAATCCCACCCTCACTTTTAATTCGCATGATTATTTCCGGTATAGGCGAAGTCTTAATTATGCCCGTTAGGCGGGCGCCAACGGCTTGCACAAGGCTACCCTTGAAAGCCAAAACCGTTCCAGCGCCCTCACAGACGACGACCGCACAGTCAATGAGCCCCCTTTCAAGCCAAACTCGCATCATCTCTGAGGCGCCGTACGCCACAACCGGTTCAGCGTCAAAAAGCCGGTTTGCACAGCAAAAGCCAAAGCCGGTGATCTTCATTTCAACACTCTTGCGGACTGCCTCGGCGTCTATCCGCCCGGTGCCATACAACGCTTCGTGGAGCGGACAGTACTCCACTAAGGGTTCGGTTAAAACTTCAACGCCCTTCTCGGAAATGCGCACTCTGGCGCCACAACAGTATATTTCATGCTCGCCCTTAACCCTCAAGGAGGGATTACTCCCGATTCGTTGCCTCGTTAATCTGCTGCTCCATCATGTGCCCACGACAGTAAACCAGCGCCTTCTTCACGCCTGAAACTTTCAAGGCCTCCCGCTTGATGTCCATGGCGAGTTTGAAGGCTATGGGACAAAAGGGGCTTGACGGAACAAATTCGATTTTCACAACGCCGGGCTCTTCTTCCCTAACGCTTTTAATCATCTTCATTTCAGCGAAGGTCATCCCCGTTTCAGGGTCAACAACCTTGCCTACAGCCTCAAACACCCTGCTTTCCAACTCGTTCAACTCGTACACTCTCAGCCTTTTCTAGCATTAACTCGCCTATAATAAGGTTATGGTTTCGCTTCGGCGCGCCTTTTCAGATACATTCGCCAACTCAAAGCCATAGTCTGCGGGTGGGAAGCCTTCACCTCGTCAATTCTGGAAACCGCTGTGTTGTACGGGGCCTTCAAAACCTTTTCTGGACTTGTTTGGGCTTCACGGCATATTTCGCGAACAGCCTCCACGAAACGGTCAAGCTCCTCCTTTTCGAAGGTTTCTGTAGGTTCAATCATTAAAGCCTCCTCGACGATCAGTGGGAAATAGATTGTCGGCGCATGCAAACCGTAATCAAGTAGGCGTTTCGCAACGTTTAAGGCTGAAACCTCCGTTTTAACCTTCAAAGGTTTAGCGCTGAAAACACATTCATGTTTTCTCGGCGTGTTTTCGCCGTATGGAAGGGCTAAACCTTCAACACCTTTAAGCTTGTGCAAAACGTAATTGGCGTTTAAAACCGAAACTTCGGCGACCTCGCGGAGTCCTTCGAAGCCTAAGCTTAGGATGTAGGCGTAAGCCTTCAGCAGGACGGCCACGTTCCCATAGAAACAGCGGATTTTCCCAACACTGTGAGGCCTATCATAGTCTAGGCGATAACGTCTCCCGTCAAAAACTATTCTAGGCACGGGTAGAAACTTGGCAAGCTCCTCTTTAACGCCCACAGGACCAGCCCCGGGTCCCCCGCCACCATGGGGGGTGCCAAAAGTTTTGTGGATGTTTATGTGAACTATGTCGAAGCCCATGTCACCCGGCCTAACCTTGCATAGAATGGGATTGAGGTTTGCCCCGTCATAGTATAGAAGGCCGCCGGCTTCGTGGACTATCTTGGCGATTTCCTCAATGTTTTTTTCGAAAATTCCAAGGGTGTTTGGGTTTGTTAACATGAGGCCGGCTGTCTTCTTGGAAACGGTAGCCTTTAAGGCCTCCACGTCAACGCATCCGTCTTTGTCCGAGGGGATGACGACAACGTTGAAGCCGGCCATGGCTGCGCTTGCGGGGTTTGTTCCGTGAGCTGAGTCTGGAATAAGGATGTCTGTCCTCTGGCTTAACTCACCCCCATGTTTGTGGTACGCCCTTATCAGAAGGGCTCCTAGAAACTCGCCGTGGGCGCCGGCTGCTGGCTGTAGACAAACCTCAGCCATGCCTGTTATCTCTGCAAGCCAGCGTTCAAGCCTATATAGGATTTCGAGAATTCCTTGCACTGTGCGCTCGTCTTGATATGGATGAAGCATGCCGAGCTTCTGGGAGGCCGCCAGTTCCTCGTTGATTTTAGGGTTATACTTCATCGTGCAGCTTCCAAGGGGGTAAAGCCCAGAGTCAACGCCATAATTCATCTCGGAAAGCCTCAAAAAATGCCTCACAACCTCTGGCTCCGAAAGCTCCGGGAGCCTTGGCGGACTTTTCCGCCTCATTTTTTCCGGAATAAGCCCTTCTAAGTCGCCCACAGCCTCTTTGACCGTTTTCTCGACTTTCGGTGGAATAAAACCCCGCCTACCAGCTCTCCCAAGGTTGAATATTAAAGGCTCGTTCCAAGAGGCTTGCCTAAACATTTTCACCGCCTCCTCGCCGAAGAAACAATTTCGCCCAATGCATCGGCTAGAAGCCTAATCTCCGACTCAGAGTGAATTTCCGTCACACAGTAGAGGGCTGTTTCCCCAAGCTCCGGAAACTCCCATGAAACGTTTTTCCCTCCGTGAATCCCCCTACCTAAAAGGACTTCGTGGACCTCTTCAACCTTTAAGCCGGCGCCGTCAAAGTTCACGGTGAACTCCTTGAAGTGGGCGGCTTTGAAAAGGGGCACCTTCAAGCCCTCAATTTTAGAGAGCAGACGCATGGCATAATTCGCCTTATACATGATTGTTTCGCTAAGCTCCCTTAAGCCGATGGGGCCCAGTAAAGCCAGGTAGACGGCTGCCGCCAAAGCGCATAAAGCCTCATTAGAGCATATGTTGGATGTAGCCTTCTCCCGTCTAATGTGTTGTTCACGGGTTTGCAAAGCCATGCAGAAACCTTGTTTTTCGCCGTCTATCGTTGTTGTTAAGCCTATCACGCGGCCTGGCATCTGCCTAACCAAGTTCGGATCATCCCGACACGCGAAAATGCCCAAAAGGGGCCCACCATAGTTCATAGGGTTTCCGAGGGGCTGCCCTTCTCCGACAACAATGTCGGCGTTATATTCGCCGGGAGGCTTCAAAACGCCGAGGGATATTGGGTCTACGCCGACTATGAAGAGGGCGCCGTGGGAGTGGGCTGTTTGGCCTATTTCATCAACCTGCGTTTCAATCAAGCCCAAGTAGGAGGGGTTTTCAATGTATACAGCGGCCGTTTCGCCCGAAATTTTGCCCTCTAAATCTTCTAAGTTTAGCAGCCCGGTTTCACGGTCGTATTCAACTTCTTTAACGCTTATGCCAGCAGGTTCAGCGTAGACCTCCAGCGTCGCCTTCCTCTCCGGATGGATTATTTTTGGGATCAGGATCTCACTTCGTTTTGTTATGCGGGACGCCATGCGGGCTGCCTCTCCAAGGGCTGAAGCCCAGTCATACATGGAGCAGTTGGCCACGTCCATAGCCGTTAACTCACATATCATGCTCTGATACTCGAATAGGGCTTGAAGCATGCCCTGCGAAACCTCAGCCTGATAAGGCGTATAAGAGGTTAGAAACTCGCTTCGCCGCACAATCTCCCTAACAACAGCTGGTACATAGTGGGGCCAACATCCAGCCCCTAGGAAAACAGGCATATCATCACACGACTTGTTTTTAGACAATAAAGCCTCCACATGCCTTTTAACCTCAAACTCCGACAAGCCTTCGGGCAGGTTCAGCGGCCCTTTCAAAATGTATTTTTGCGGTATATCTGCATAAAGCTCCTCTATGCCTTTTATGCCTATTTCTCGCATCATTTCTCTTTTAATTTCTGGCTGAGAATTGGGAATATATGGGTGGACACGCTTGTTCAAAGTTTTCACCTTGGGGAGAATATACACACTAAAGAATGTAGCCTCTTTAA
>CAZRXM010000023.1:0-14364 GCA_964604045.1 uncultured Candidatus Bathyarchaeia archaeon | reverse complement strand
AAACAGCCATGGTTTTGAAGGCTTGGATTGAAGAAGCCAGCGAAGACGAAATAATTGAAAAGTTCCGAGTGCAGCCCGGCGACCTCTACCGCGTTATTGAAAGCGCCAAGTGGCTGTTGTATGCCACTCACGAGTTGGCAGTTCTCTTCGGCAACAAGGAGATCCCACCCCTAGCCAGCGAACTCATGGAGCGAGTGGAAAAAGGCGTCAAAAAAGAGCTACTGCCAATAGTCCGTCTGGAAGGCGTCGGCAGAGTGCGCGGTCGCATACTATACAACGCCGGATACAAAACGATAGAAGACTTGAAACATGCCAAAATTGAAGACCTAATGAATCTGCCGCTCATAGGGCCTAAACTGGCAAAGAAAATAAAAGAACAAGTAGGCGGCTTCGTAAAAAAGGAAACGTGGGAAAAACTCGAAGAAAAAGAGGAGTGGAAGCAAAAAGCCCTAACAGAATACTAAACGAACAGAAAATTAGCGTATTCACACTTGTCTAATTTTGTGCAGCTTTCCTTTCGAGCAAAAAGTTAAGCTGGAAGGAGGTTTCACTTTTTAATTTTTCCTGCATGGTATTCCTTGTGCAAATCTTCGACGGGTACAGAGCTTAAGGGCTAGTTAGTTAATCCTCTGTTTTTGCGTTCTTGCCTTGTCTTTTCCACCATGAGCTCAACTTGTTCCATTGCTGTCCCAAGATAGTTTCTGGGGTTTAAAACCTCGTCTATTTCTTTTTCGCTTAATTTCGCTCTTACTGTTTCATCTTCCAGCAGGGCCTCTTTGAAGGGGCGCTTTTCCAATTCGCTTTTAATTGCCAGTTTCCGCAGTAGCTCGTGGGCTTCCTGTCGGCTTACACCTTTCCTTGTTAGGGCTATCATGACGGCTTCCGACATGGCCCGTCCCTGCGTTAGCTCTATGTTTTGGCGCATGCGCTCCTCGTTCACATATAAGTTTGCCACAACATTCGTCATTAAAGCCAACATGTAATCCACTAAGATGCAAGCCTCGGGAATAATAAAGCGCTCGGCAGAAGACTGTGTCAAGTCCCTTTCATGCCAAGTCACGACGTTTTCTAGGGCTGGTATAGTTAGGCTTCTGACCATTCGGGCTAAGCCGCATATGCGTTCGCATGTCTCCGGATTCTGCTTGTGGGGCATGGTGGAGCTGCCAACTTGTCTTTCAGCCTCAAAAGGCTCGGCCAGCTCACCTATTTCAGGCCTCTGCAGTTCACGGATTTCAGTGGCGAAGTTTTCAAGGCTTGTGGCGATCAAAGCTAAAAGGCATATTAGCTCGGCGTGGCGGTCTCGCTGCACTATTTGGGTGGAAATGTCCACGGGTTTTAAGCCTAGCCTTTGCATGACGAGTTCCTGGATTTTCATGGCTTTCTCTCCCAGACCAGCCTGGGTGCCCACGGCTCCGCTCATTTTCCCCACAAGTACGCGTTCGCGGCATTGTCTAAGCCTCTGGATGTGGCGGGAGATTTCCCTCATCCATACGGCGAACTTGAACCCCAAAGTTATTGGTAAAGCATGTTGTCCATGGGTTCGTCCAATCATAATCGTTTCCTTGTACCGCAACGCCTTCTCCATCAAAACCTGTTCGAAATTGTTAAGCCGCCTTTCAATGACGTCTAAGGCTTCTTTAAGCTGGAGGGCTGTTGCCGTGTCCACAATATCATAGCTTGTGGCGCCTAAGTGCACGTAAGCCCCGCTGGAACCGCATGCTTCAGCCAGCGCTCTTACAAGAGCCATGACGTCATGCTTGATTTCCCTTTCAATCTCCTTTATCCGTTCAAGCTTAACGTGTTTAAGTGAAGCCGTCGCCATAATGCGTTCGGCGTCTTCCACAGGTATGTTGCCCACTTCAGCATGCGCCCATGCAAGGGCAGCTTCCACGTCCAACATTTTCTGAACGCGGTTTTCCTCTTCAAAAATACGTCTCATTTCAGGCGTTCCATAGCGTCCAGTGTCGATGGGAAGAATGGGCAAGCAGTTTCCCTCCCTAGAAGATAGAGGGGTTCTGGATTAATGCTTTTCCAGTTCCCGGACAACATGAACCAGAACCCTAATGTCCGGGATTATGTAAGCGTTCCAGCTTGAAAGCTTAACGACACCGCCCACATTTTTGTCGACTAGGACGGCATTCATGTGGGCGAGCACAGCGCCGACGAGATCTTCAAAGAGGCTGTCGCCCACGTGGAGGGCTTCCCATGGTTCAACATTAAACCTTAAAAGAGCCTTTAGGAAGATTTCCGGCTTAGGCTTTGAAACCTCAACCTCGTCGGCGTAGTATTGGGCATCAATAAACTTCGCCAATCCGGTTCTTTCAAGCAGAACCCTGTTGACCTTTCCAGGCCAGAAAACCACGTTTCCAACAATCGCAACCTTAAGCCCCATCTCTTTCAGTTGGCGGGCAGACTCTGAAGCACCGTCTAACAAGTACTGTTTTGGCTCCGCTTTCTCCACAACGTTCCAAATAGCCCCTTCGATGGTTTCTGGTTTTGTTTCGAGGAATTCTGCCATGATTCTTAGGGTTTTCGGCACAATTTCGGAGTCGTCGAACCTTCCAGCCCTTCGGAGGGCTCTAGCTTTACGGTAGCCTTCCATGAGCTTATTTTCTAGAAGTGTGGGCTCCTTTCCAAGTTTCTTTGAAAGTTCGGAGGCTATGTCTCGGTAAAAAGCTCCCACGGAAAGAAGCGTGTCCCAAACATCGAAACTGACAAGTTTAAGGCCGCTTCTTTGCAAGCCCTCCACCCAAAGGGCTTCTGCCTTTCTCTTAAGTGTGGGTCTGGTTTAAATGCTTAAACCCCAAGATATTGTTGACGGTGCCCAAGAGGCGGTTGCATGAAGGCCGTCGCCGCTTTCCTAGACAGAAGGGGTGAAAACGCCGTACCCAAAATAGTTTCCATGCTTAATGTACTAGCACACGACAGCGCCGACGCTTACTGCATAGCAACCCAAGACGACGTGGTTATGGATTCCTCTCTGGAGGGGCTTTTAACAAGAGGGTTGAAGACCAGAACAGTTCTTGGACATGTTTTCGTAAAGGTGCTCGCCGCAGACAAACCTCAAATGGCAAAGTTTGGGAAAGTGGTCTTCCTTTTTGATGGTAGAATCTACCATCCTCCAATTAAATCTTTGGAAGAAGCCTTTTCAAGCTGGCTTCAGGCAGACATCCTCAGCTCAGCTGAATCTTTGATCAAAAAGTTTGACGGATGCTATGCTTTCGTACTAACCGTTGAGGGAAAGCTCGTGGCTGGAAGAGACCCGTTAGGCTTATACCCCCTCTACTACGGGAGTGGCGGCGGCTTTTTGGCTTTGGCTTCTGAACGTAAAGCCTTATGGAAAGTGGGTGTTGACGAGGCGAAGTCTCTGCCGCCTGGACACTTGTTAATCGCTGACGAGCATGGCTTTCGAACTAGACCCGTTAAGGCTTTTGATGGTAAGATTCAACCCAAGCCTTTAGAGGAGGCTGTTGAAGAGCTTGAAAGGCTATTGTTACAGTCAATATTTGAGAGAACAGCCGGCTTAGACAAGGCTGCAGTGGCTTTTTCAGGAGGCTTAGACAGCAGCCTAGTTGCCTTCCTCGCCGAAAAAGCCGGGGTCAAAGTGCACTTAATTCACGTGAGCCTTGAAAACCAGCCTGAAACGCTGCATGCTGAGGAAGCCGCCCGGATGCTGGGTTTACCCATTTACAAGTTTCTTTACCGCGAAGAAGACGTGGAGCATGTTCTCTCAAAAGTTTTATGGCGTATTGAAACTCCAGATCCTCTTAAAACAAGCATAGCCATACCCCTTTACTGGGCGGCTGAAAAAGCGGCAGAGCTTGGATTTAAAGTGTTTTTAACGGGTCAGGGTGCAGACGAACTTTTCGGAGGGTATAGGCGCTACCTAACCATTTACACGCGTTTCGGTGAAGAACAAGCTTTGAAAGCCATAACGTCCGACATCATAAAGATGCATGGGGAAAACTTTGAAAGGGACTTCAAAGTTTGCAGTTTCCATAACATTGAGCTCCGTCTCCCCTTTGCTTCCATTCCATTGGTGGAGTTTGCTTTAAACATTCCGTTACACCTTAAAATAGCTTCCAGAGAAGATTTTCTCCGAAAAATTGTGTTGAGGAAAACTGCCGAAAAAATTGGGCTGCCAGCCAAAATAGTTTATAGGCCGAAAAAAGCCGTGCAATACGCCACAGGGGTGGATAAGGCTGTTAAAAAGTTGGCGAAGAAGCAGGGCTTGTCTGTTGGGCAGTTTTTGCAGAAGACTTTTGAAGATTTTTGGCGAACCCTTAGAGAATAAGAGGATAGGAGTTGTGGTGTTACTCGATTACTTGGATGGCTCCCTCTGGACACTGGGCTTCGCATGCTCTGCAAACTAGGCATTCTTCCACTTTAACGGGTACAGATTTGCCCTCCCTTATTTCGTAGACGCCGACGGGGCATGTGTCAACGCATGTTCCGCATCCGGTGCACTTGTGGTTGTCAACTACTATTTTCACCAATTTTCCTCCTCCCTATTCCAGCTAGATTTCATTCAAGTCAAATAGGTTAAATAAAAACCTTTAGGTCTACTAGTGGGCCTCTTCACGTAGCCTTAACAGAATTCCGTTGATCGTAGTTTCCGCTCTCTCCCTTCTGCGTTGATATTCCCCAAGAAGTCTTCGATAAGCCTCCAGGGTTAATTCGCCTCTTCTGTGGCGGGCTTCTATGCTTCGAATATCCTCCTCAACCTCGTTGACCTCTGTTTCCGCTACCTCCAGCTGGTGCATCAAATCTGCATAACGTCCGCCAGCAGATCGGATTCTCAGCTTGAGCTCGCTTAAGCTTCGTTCAAGGGTTGCAAGACGTGTTTCCAAGGTTTTCCTTTGAACCTTATACCTCCGCCTCGGTATCCTGCCCTTACCGACGGCAGCCTCCAAGGATTTCAATTCAGCCATAATCTTCTTTTTCTCCTCATAGGCGTTCACGAAAGACCTCAAAGTTTCAGCTGTTAACCTCACAGCCCCTGTGGGAACCTCGACAGCAACGGCGACTGGTTTAGCGTGAAGCTTCTTCCAGACTGCTATAACCGTGCATGTGAATGTTGCCAGAGCCCAGGCCCAAAGGGATGGGCGGAAAGAAAGCCAAAGAAGGCTGTACGTATAAAAGACTTTAGTCTCCAAACTGTCTAGCAGGAAAACTCCACTTGTCCACAGCTTCGCCTTTTCTAGGAAAACCTCTCTGGAGGTTCCATAAATAATGTCGGTTGAGGTGCCATTAAGCCTTAAATCAACCACTTTGGCTCCTTCTGGAAAAGTGAAGGTTACCTCCACATTCTTGACGTAGTATCGCAAGTTTTGAAACATTTGGAGGCTAATTTCAACGTTTTTACCGCTCCTGACAATGAAGCTGCTTGGAATCCCATATTTCACTATGAACTTTGCAGCTTCACCGCTTCTTAAGGACAGGGTTCTTCCGGCGAAGGTTAACTCCACCCTGTAAAATCTGCCTATACGCTTCTCTACTATTGCCGGCGTTTTTCCCTTCCTTCCAAACTCGTCCTCAACAGTCAAGTCGGAGGCGTTTGGCATGAGGGCGATTTCTATAGACGACAATTCTGTGGGCGACTGGTTTCTAATATGGTAGCTGTCTGAAACTTTTATCTCACCGTTTGCGGCCACGGTTATCTCCCGTTTAAGCTCCTCAACGGTGAAGAGCTGTATCTCCCTGGTGGTTAGAAGAAAGGTTACGTTTGCCTCTTCATAGGTAAACGGGTGCAGTTCCACACCAACTGCATAGTTGTAAGAGGAAACCTTCCCGGAGACGTATTTCGCGTCTGTCGGCAAAACCAGTGAAGCGTTGCAGGAGGAAGCTTTCACGGTAAAGCTTGGGTAAGCTGGGAAGTCTAGGGTGAAAAGGCTTGTGTTTCGTGCGTCCTGTCGGAGGAGGTTATTCGACAACACGAAATAGACGCTGAAAATCCCGTTTTCAGGAGTTGGGTTAAGGCTCACATTTACACCGTAAAAGCCCATCCGCCCGTCTAGCGGCACACCTGTTAAAACGGCATACCTCTGCGCGGGGTTGCAGGACGAACATGCAACGCATTTGAGCACGTGTGCGCCGTACTTGTAAGGTAAGCCAATCAAAAAACTGCTAGGTGTGCCCGCCACCTTTATTGTATCGTTTACCAGAATGCTGCCATCTTGTAGAACCTCAACTTTATGGTTTACCCATTCAATGGTGTACGCGTTGTGCGCTCTGACGTTTTTCACGTAAAGCATATTTAAAACCAGAGTTAAGGAGAAGGCGATCCAAACCGCAAGCGTCAAAGATTTCCTTTTCAATGGTTCTCCTCCAATGGTTCAAGAGTCTGGCTTCTAAAATAATCTACAGAACATATTTATTTGCTTTTACAGTTTCGGAAGACTCGCCGTGTTTTCAGTTGATAGCAAAGTGAAGTCCGCAACCCTTCTGAGCGTGAAAACGAAAACTTTCCGCGTTTTCCCTCTTACATCGGGCTGCTGTTCCGTTTGAAAGCCTTCGACATTGAACCTTCCGAGAAACACGTATCTGCCCGGAGACTTCTTCTCGAAAACGTAGACTGGAAAACCTTTCTCCATCTGCATTTTTAGGATAAGATTCCCCCTGGTCATCTGCTGGTCTCCGACACGCCCCTCCCCAGTGTACACGAGAAGATGACCCTCAAACCTGTCTCTGTAGGGGTTTTCGAGGCTTTCCTCCGGAGTTTTGTCTAAGACCGTTATTAGGACAACGTGTCTGACGCCAGTTTTTAAGTTTCCACTGTATCTTATGCCTCTTCTCGTGCAGACATCGAAAAATCTTGAAATTTCAAGGTTGCTTAAGACGTCTCCAGCTTTCAATAGCATAGCTCGGTTCATTAAAAGCGTTTGAAGCGACAACTTAAAACCTTTGTCCAGAGATAGGTTTTGAGGACAGCCGCTAAAAGGGAATGTTTGCTTGCCCCATTATGACCCCGTTGAAAGGCACATAGCCATCGAGAAGCTAGTCACCCGTCCAGGTCTGGAGGGGTTGGAGAGAAAGTATTATCGTATAAGGCCTGCAAGATGGTATGGTGGCATAGTGACGGCTGACTGCGTTGGATGCGGTTTAGTTTGCCGTTTCTGCTGGGTTTCGGATGTTGTCGCCAACCGTCCAGCGGACGTGGGTAGTTTCTACACTCCTAGGCAAGTTGCTGGGAGACTGCTTTCCCTCGCGAGTAAATGCCGTCTAAACCTTCTAAGAATCAGCGGGGGCGAGCCAACTATTGGTAAGGAACACCTACTGGCGGTCCTTGAAAGCCTAGAAGGAAAGGGGTGCAAGTTTATTCTGGAAACAAACGGCATACCCATAGCTTATGTTGAAGGTTACGCCGAAAATCTTGCGAGATACAGATTTATCCACGTCAGAGTTTCCCTAAAAGGATGCAGCGAAGAAGAATTTGCGGCTCTGACTGGTGCCAAGCCGGAGGGGTTTAACCTTCAACTCAAAGCCTTAGAGAAGCTTGTGGAGGCGGGGGTAAGCTGCCACCCATCCGTGATGGCTTCATTCTCTACGAAGAAAAGTCTGGAATCCCTCTTGCAGAAGCTGAGCCAAATAAGCCCAGAGCTGGCGGAGGAGGTTGAGATTGAAGAGCTGATTCTATACCCTCATGTTGTTCGAAGGCTGCAAAAATATGGCTTAAAGTATTATACGGGGTATGCTCCGGAAAACGTGCCTCCGGAGCAGATTTAGATTAGCCCAGCCTTTTTAAAGTAATAATTCTCCTCTTTTTTGGGACCGAAACTTCTGACACCCTTTTCCTTTAACTGTTTTCTCAGTTGGGCGGCGTATTCGCCGCTTATTTCGCCGCGTCTCTCCATGTATGCTATTATCTCTTCGGCTTGTTCCTCTGTATCGCATCGGCGTATGAAATCGATGACGTCTGGGTTGTAGTTGGCGAAGGGGTCGATCTTGTTCCTCCTTTTCCTAGAAGCCACCCTTTCCCCTTCTTCCGTGTCCATCCGTATGGATTTTATTGAAACCTTGTTTTCATCTAGCTCCATTTCTCTGGCTAGGTTTGGGAAAAGCTTCTTGAAGGTTTCCTTGTCGAATTCCACACAGCTACCTTCTGATTGTTAGATTAGTTTTCTCTTATTTAAACACTAACAATGGTTAGGCTTGTCTAGAAAGGGGGTAAACCTTTGGGTTGGATTTTTCAAGAGCACTCTTTCCAACTCTTGAATGTTAAGCCCGGAGACCGTGTCACCGTATACTTCACAGCGTTCCCTTTTCCCGTATTCTGAGGAGTTTCTGACGGTTATTTCCGTGGTAAAGTTTGAGTTTAAATCTGCCAGTATGCGGTAAGCCTTTATCCATACGCCTTCCTTGGTCGTTTTCACCCAACCCTTTTCCAGTATTTTGACGCCGGACTTAACCAGTGCATCCAAAACCTCCTGGGGATTGTCGCTGTAAACGTTTATGTCTATGTCGCTTCTATGGTGGATTGTCCCCCTCCAGACGCTGCCCACAAGTACTGGATTATACTTCTCGAGAATTTTCATGACTTTTAAGGCTTCCCTCCTCATTTGGACGAGGCGTTCCAGACGTGCAGTGCCCTCGTTTTCTTCGGCTATTTTGTCAAGCTCCATCGCCACCTCGAGGTTTGTAGGTAAAACGTTTAAGCCTAAGGTTTCAGCAGCCCTAAGCTTCGCCTGTTTATATTCTTTTTCAATTCCTAGGTAGAGGAGGTTGGCGGCTTCCCTTGCAACCCTTCTCCTTAAGGCGGCGTCCATCTACCTTTTTATCACCCGTTCGTAAAGTTCAACGGTTTTCTCGGCTATCTTGTCCCATGTAAACTCGTTTAAGACTCGGCGTCGGCCGTTTTTGCCGAGCCACTGCTTCTTTTCAGGGCTTTCGAGGGCGCTTAAGATGCCCCAAGCTATATCCGCTGGGTTGTTTGGGTTTATGTGGAACCCGCACTGTTCTTCGCCGCATGGAATCACTACTTCACGCATCCCGCTGACGCCGGCGGCGCCCACAACCACTGGGCGCTCCATGCTCATGGCTTCAAGCGCAACTATTCCGAAGGGTTCGTAGAGGCTTGGGAAAACAGCCACGTCGCATGCTGCATAGTGGAGGATGCGCTCCTCCTCCGGCAGGAATTGGAAATTAAACTTCACAGCGTCTTGAAGCTTCATCATCTTCACCAGGTTGACTAGATAATCTTGGAGGTCGCCCATGCCCACTATGACGAGTTTGGCGTTTGGAATCTTTTGCAACACGTAGGGCATAGCCATTACAAGCTTGTCAACGCCCTTAACGCCTACAAGTCTCCCGATGAACAGAATCATGGGGTCTTCTGGTTTTATGTCGTAAAACTCCCTTAGGCGGGCTACCTGGTCTTGACTGACTGTTTGGGGATCGTACTTGTGGGGGTCAACGCCATTATAGCAAACCTCAATCTTATCTTTAGGGAAGCCAAGCTTTATCAGCTCGTCTTTCATGGCGTATGAAACCGTTATAACCATGTCTGCAATTTGGGCTCCTCGAAGCTCAATGTTGCCGACGACTTCTGAGCCGTTCCCAAGGGTTCTCCCCTTCTCAGTAGAGTGAACGTGGAAAACCAGCGGTAGACCGGTCTCTTTCTTGACGGTTATTCCAGCTATAACTGAAAGCCAGTCGTGGGCCACTACAATGTCAAACTTGAAGCCTTCCTTGGCTATAAGCTCGTTGACAAGCTTCGAGGCGCTTAAATAGTTGTAAACTAGGATCTTTGAGAAGAGCTGGATGCCCCTGCCCCACTTTTTAACATCTTCAGCCACTACGTCTGGTAGGGAATCCGAAATGTCAATGTGCAGTGGTCTGTGGATTTCGATGCCCCGCCAAATCTCCCTTGTTGGAAGGCTGCCCTCGTCGTCGTTCATGGTGAAAACTGTCACATCGTGGTCCATCAAAACGAATCTTCTGGTGATTTCCGCGGCATACGTTCCTAGACCGCCTACAATTTTAGGCGGGAACTCGTAGACGAGCACAACCATCTTCATGTAGATTCCCTTTTAACCTTGAAAGGAGGCTTTGTAGGCTTATTTCCCCGGCTTCTTATTTACGTTTTCGTAAACAAGTCCATCACTCTTTTTGAAGCCACTCGATTATCTGCTGGTCGAAGCTTTTCTTCCTTCTTCGTCTTCCAGCCTTGGATGTTGAATAGCCGCCCACAATCTCATAGGCTTTTAGGGCAAGCTTGTCCGCTTCGCCTTCCCTAAACCTTCGCCAGTTGGGGTTATGCCTAAAACTGTTGGGTTGAATCCATTCCGGCGAGAAATCGTCAAGCTCGTTTGGCTTTAAACAGACGCAAACCACATCTAATTCCCGGTGCAGGCTTAAAGGGCATGTGAAAACTCTCCCAGCATCCATCCTGTTTTCGACGCGTACGCCTTCAATTTGAGTGATTTCTGGCAAAATGTTTAGGTTTACGTATTCCACGATGGCGTAGGCTAAATCTAGCGGGTGCACTCTGCCCAGGGATTCGCTGGAAAAGGCTTCCTCATGGATGTGGATGTGGCACCCGTTTCCAGACCACTTCACATAAACGGACTCGCGTACGCCCTCCCTTTCAAGGAAGGTGGTTATGTGCCTTGCAACCTCTAAGGTTTTCCGCCAGTTTTGAAGTGTACTGTCAACATCCCAGGTGGGTGTGCAGCGGACAACATTGGAAAGCTTGTGGGCGTCTTCCGCGCTGTTTAGCGAGCGGTATTTGTTAGCCGTTGCATAAACGGCCCTCACTAGGAACCCCATTTTCTCCAAAAGCCCTTGCACGTTGCTTGTTCCATGGATTGCCAGAGGTTTACCTCTAAAATACCTCCTGAAGACTAGTTCACCAGTATCGTTTACGCAGTGAACTGCAACCCATCTTCCAACGCAAAAGTCTGCAATCTCCCTCTGAACCTCCGCTTTAGAGTAGTGTTCACTGGCTAGGCTCAGGCTGCTCAAGCTCCCTCCTCTCTGCCGCCTTCAAGATCTTCTCCATAACCCTTTTTGGGAGGGCTATGTCTTCCCTGCGCTCTTCCACCGGCCCAAGGATAATAAGCCCTTTTCCATGTTCTATAGTTATTTCGTGCATTTGAAGGCTGTGGGGTGTCTGCCGCATTTTTTCAACGAGAACGTAGCGTTTCAAAACCCCGTTGCGGACAAAGCGTCTAAACCTTATTATGCCGTCTGCAATGTGTTCTATGCCCCAGCCGAAGGCCTCTGAGGTTGTTATGGCGTACTGCGAAGTGGCCATGATGGTGAAATCCCACTTCGCCAAAACCTTCTTCACAAAGTAAGAGTGGCGTCTTGCCATGGCGGGTTTGTCAAGCCAGAAAGCCGAAAGCGAGTCAATCACCAGCCGGGCTCTCCCATAGCCAAGTGCCTTTTTAGCCTCAATAACCTTGTTTACGAGCTCTTCAACGGTCAAAGCCTTAATGGTCCACTGGTCTTCAGTCCCCATTAAAGCGTCAACCAAAACAAGTTTGCCGTCCTTTATAGCACCGGCAAAGTCGAAACCAAACTGTTCAGCCTGAGTCATAATGGACTCGCGGCTTTCCTCCGTGGTCACGTAAATGCATCTATCCCCTTCGGCTATGCCCTGCGCTATAAAATGTATGCAAAGAATTGTTTTTCCAGTGCCGGGTTCACCTGTAACAGCCACGCAAAAGCCTCTGGGTATGCCGCCTGCAAGCATTCTGTCTAGGGCTGGCACTCCGGTTGAAAGTCTCTCCACGGGCAAGGTCTAACCCTTACAAGTATTAGATTGGGTTGCTTCTATAAGGTGTTTTTGGGCTTTAAATTCAGTTTGACTTGGGCTTTGCCTTTGAATGAAACCGCAGAAGGCGAAAGCTTGAAAAGCCTCAAAGTTGAAAATAAAGCCTCTTGAGGATGTTGAAATGAGCTTATCTCCTGTCAAGAAACTTGTTCTTGAAACCGTTTGGGTGCTTGGCAAACCAGTCAAACCCATGGAGGTAGCCTCTGAAATAGGCTTGAGTTTTCCAACAGTTATGATGCACATGTTAGGGTTGACGAAGAAGGGGTACCTTGAAACCTTCGGTAAGGGGTACTACGCCATAACAAGGAAAGGAAAAGAAGCTTTAGGCTTGCCGGAAATCAACGGCGAAAAAGCAGAACAGATAATGGCGAATCTACCCATGGAAAAGGCTTTCCACTTCTATGTGGATGTTGGAAAACCCCTAAATGTTTTAGCAGCAAGCCTAACGGAATTCTGTGAAATAATCCAAAAAATCGATAAAGCCTCCTTAGAGTTTCACCTATACCGCGGGGATTTTGAAGCTTGGCTTGAAAAGGGTGTGGGCGACGTGGAGCTGGCTAGGAAATTCACCTTAATCAGAGAGCGGAAGCTTTGTGGAGAGGATCTTCGGAGAAGGCTCTACGAAATTGTGAAAAACCGTTGTGAGGAGCTCGCAAAAATCCAGCGAGCTTCAACGTTGCCTAAATGGGCGTAAACCTTTCCTTAAGCTTCTCGATGACCTGCGGCAGAGTTGTGTATTCCATTGATTCAACGCTTAACCTGGATGGCTCAAACTCTCCCATGCGCCTAAGCATGGCTGCAAGCTCCATGGCTTCCTTTCTCGCAAGCTCAAAAGCGGGGTCGTCGAAGAAGTCTGCGATCATAGGGTTGCCCTCGTCGTCGCTTGCGATGGCTCCATTCGAAACTTGAAAGCCCAAAGCCACAAGCCTTGGGGGTCCATCGAAGACGGTGCAACGGGCATGCCTTAATCCGACGGGCATTATTGGACCCCAATGGCTCCCACGCATCCATCCAGCCACAAGGTATGTGTGCATGAAAGGCGTGAGGATTTCACCTACAGCTGGCAGTCCATGCTGGGCTCGGACAATCATCACAGGGTCGTCTTTCCCAACATACTTCCCAGCGATCAGCGAAAGCTTCGTCACGCTGCTAGAGGCGCATATCAAGTCGTCTCTTGCCCGCCAAACCCTTGAAACAATGTAACGCTCAACAGTTCCTATTAAAGCTAGAAGCTCATACATTTCATCCGGGCATTTGAGAACAACTTTCTTCCCCTCCTGGGCGTCCACAACCTCAAATTTGAACCCCCCAGCCATGTTGGGGTCTATTACGAGCCCAGCTGTGTTCATGGGGTCTGCGAATATACGGAAAAGCGGGAGATTAAAGCTCCCAGCCGAAGTCTTGTCTGCCGCGAAAACCACTATAGGCTCGGACTTGCGCTCTTCAATCTCCATCTCCGCCACGCCAGGTCCAAGTCCCCGAATGTTTCCGCTGAAGGCGTTTTTGAGCAGGTCTTGTCCAGCTCCATAAAGCTTAAGTTTCAAAGCTTTTTGAGCAGCTTCTTGAAAAGTGTTCCATGCAAGTTCGTGAATCTTGGGGTTTGATTCCCCCCTCTCGTGCACCATTAAAAGCTGAAGGTCGTCTCCAACGTTAAAAACATAATAACTGTTTATCAACCCCTCCTCCTTCGCCCTCTTGAGGTTTCTGTTCGCCATGTCAAGTAGCGGTTTCGGAACCACGTGGTGTCCAGCTAGAGAGCCTACGTCACATTTTATGATGGAAATTGTGGTTTTCCTAGCCATGAAACACACCTTTCAGTTCAAGCGACCGCGGGTAAAGGGTTAGAAACCCCTAGCTTTTAAAAAGTTTCCTAAAGAAATATGAAGCAGCCAAGATGAGTTGAGGCATGCAACGTGGTAGATGAGTTGAGAGTTATTTCTGTGAAAATCCCGGAAGAGGTTTACAGAGAGCTTGCTTTAAGGGTTCCAGAAGGCGAAAGAAGCAACTTCATAAGGGACGCCATAATTGAAAAGCTTCAAAGGACACCGAAACCGGACAAAATTCTCGAAATTGAAAAGAGACTGGAAAAGCTTGAAACGGAATTCTCTCAAATCAAAAAGTACCTCGCAGACTTGGAACTTCTCACCTACGAGAGAGGCGAAATAAACCCCCACGCCTTCTGCCTCGACGAGTTGGACCACAAAATAATAGACTACCTAATCCACTACAAGGGCGCCACAACTCCGGAGCTTGCCGAATACCTAAAAACCAACCGTTGGCTAGTATTAAACAGGCTGAAGCGGATAATGAAAAACTCCAGAAAACAGCTCGGCCAACCAATAATAAAGTATTATCCAGGCGAGAGAGCTGGAAAGAAAAAAGCTTGGTGGATAAACGAGGAGCTCATAGAACCTTAAAACACAGATGCGATAACAATTAATCCCAAAACGCCTAAATAGACTAAGGGGCCCGTAGCCCAGCTCGGACTAAGGCGCCGAACATGCAAACGTCCACAGATTTGCGTGTGCGTAAGCCTCCGGAGCCGGAGAACCGGGGTTCAAATCCCCGCGGGCCCGCCACCTTTTGGG
>CAZRXM010000022.1:0-15785 GCA_964604045.1 uncultured Candidatus Bathyarchaeia archaeon | reverse complement strand
GGGAATTTACACCGTTGAAGTGGAGACAAACAAGTTCACTGTGTAATTCACGTGGATGCTGAGAGTCAGAAGATAACCTCTTATGAAATTCAGCCTAAAGGGGAGGAAACCCCTATGTTTACATTTTCTCCAAAAACAGTGATGATGGTGCTTGTCATAGCCGCAGTTGTTAACGTCGCTTTACACTTTGCCTTTAAATCGATAGGCTTGTAATGACTACTTCTCGCCCTTAGCTTTTCTCTCAGTCTTTTTTTCTTCCTTTGTTTCTTCGGCTTCTTTGGCTTCCGCCTTTTCCTCTTCCTTCTTTTCCTCAATCTCGGCTGTTATCTCCTCTATAGGCTTTGGCGGAGGCGTTGTTGCCATAGTCCAACCTATCCATGCTCCTATAGCCATAACGGCTACAAACGCTATTAACACTGGAATTGCTACGGCCCAGAACTGAATGGTGTTAACGTCGCTTACGAGGAAGGTAAGCCACTGTGGGTAAAACAGTGTCACTACGTACAGGACGGCTATCACGACGCAGATGACAAATATCACTCCACCTATGGCTTGATCTTTACTAACCATCTATATCACCACACATAGAGCCAATGTTATGGCGTCTCCTTTTAAAGTTTACCGTGAAAAGTCTAGGTTGTCCCCATTTCCCAAGTTGCCAAATATTTTTTCTGCTCCTCTGTCAACGTGTCTATTTTCACTCCCATGGCTTCAAGCTTAAGCCTTGCAACGGCTTCGTCTATTTCTTTCGGCACTGGATAAACCTTCGGAGGCATTTTTTCAGACTTAACCAAATGCTCGACGCATAGGGCTTGGTTTGCAAAGGACATGTCCATAACCTCCGACGGATGTCCCTCAGCAGCTGCAAGGTTTACGAGCCTTCCCTCGGCTAGGAGGTAAAGCCTCCTACCATCCTCTAAAATGTACTCTTCAAGGTTTTGTCTTATCAGCCTTTTAGAGGCAGCAAGCTTCTCCAAGTCCTTTAGGTTTATTTCCACGTTAAAGTGGCCGCTGTTAGCCAAGATAACTCCGTCCCGCATTTTCATCATGTGTTCTCTGCGAATGACGTTTATGTTGCCCGTGGCTGTGACGAAAACCTCGCCTATGGCTGCTGCCTCCTCCATAGGCATGACGCGGAAACCATCCATGACCGCCTCGAGGGCCCTTAACGGGTTGGTTTCCGTGACTATGACGTTGGCGCCCATACCACGGGCCCTTAAGGCTATGCCCCTTCCACACCAGCCGTAGCCGCAAACTACAAAGTTTTTGCCAGCCAGAAGGATATTTGTGGCTCTTAGGATGCCGTCTATGGTGCTCTGTCCCGTCCCGTAACGATTGTCGAAGAGGTATTTTGTATATGCGTCGTTGACGGCTATGACTGCATATTTGAGGGCACCGCTTCTCTCCATGGCTTTAAGCCTTAAAACACCCGTGGTGGTTTCCTCCGTCCCACCCTTCACGTGAACTAACATGTCAGTGCGTTTACTGTGAATAGTACTTACGAGGTCTGCCCCATCGTCCAATGTTATCACAGGCTTATGGTCTATCACCTTCTCGATGCACCAGTAATACTCCTCCGTTGTTTGCCCACGCCACGCGTAAACATTAACGCCAAGCTGAGCTAGGGCTGCCGCCACCTCGTCCTGTGTTGAAAGAGGATTAGAGCCGCACAAGGCGACCTCAGCCCCGCCGGCTAGGAAAGCGTCCACGAGAACAGCTGTTTCCTTTGTCACATGAAGACAAGCGCCCAGAGTTATACCCTTAAAAGGTTTTTCCCGGCTGAACTTCTTCTTAATCTGGTTTAGCACTGGCATGTGTTTTGAAGCCCACTCTATTTGGAGGAAGCCTTTCGAGGCTAGGCTTTCGTCCTTAACTTTATATCCTCCCAAACTCTTTCCCTTCCAGCAATTTTGCTGCTTAACTATTTAACGTTGTGTTTTACCCGTTCTAGAAGGCGTGTTTTCGCCTTTTCAGCCACCTCCATGACCTCTTCACAGTTCACCGTTGTTAGACGCCTATTCTCCACGACTATTTTCCCATTCACTATGACTGTTTCTACGTCTGTGGCTTTAGCTGCGTAGACAAGGTGGCTTACCTCATTATGCAAAGGACATAGGTGAGGCTTGGCAAAGTTTATTATTGCTATATCCGCCTTTTTGCCCACTTCTATGGAACCTATCTCAGAGTCCCATGAAAGCGCCTTAGCCCCCTCAATGGTGGCTAAAGCAAGCACTTGAGCCGCCGACATCAGAGTAGGGTTCTTGTTTACGCCTTTGTGAAGTAAAGCCGCCACCTTCATAACCTCAAACATGTCCGCCGAATTGTTTGAGCATGGGCTGTCGGTGCCCAGCGAAACTGTCACGCCTTCCCCAAGCATTTTTGGAACTGGGCTTACACCTGAAGCCAACTTTAGGTTTGAAACGGGGTTATGGGATGCCTTAACCCCTCTAAGCTTCATTACAGCTATGTCTTTGCCTGTTAAAGCCACACAGTGCGCCGCAACCACGTGGTCGTCCAAGACACCAAGGGAATCTAAATACTCCATGACGCCGCCCTTTAAGTTTATGTTGAAGGCCTTGCGGATTTTCTCCGGCTCGTCGTCCGTTTCAGCCACGTGAATATGCCAAATAATCGGCGCCCTCTCAGACCCATATTCCTCATTCAACTCGCCGCATAAGGCTTTAAGCTCCCGCAAGTATTCCGGGTCAACAGTATACGGCGCGTGGGGGTCAACGCTAACCCTTATTCGGCCGTCAGCTCCGCCATGCCAGTTTTTGGCTAAATCTTCTAAGGCCTTTCTGTCATCTTCTTTACGCCAAGAAAAACAGACGTGCCCAACGACAGCCCGCAAACCCGCCTCAGCGAAGGCCTTCGCCTCATTGTCTCCGGGCGTGTAATGGTACATGGTGTTAACGGTTGTCGTACCGCCTAAAACGGACTCAACAGCCGTTAAAAGGGCGCCCACGTAAATGTCGTTCGCGGTCATATAGCCCTCAATAGGCCAAATCCACTTTTCAAGCCACTCTTGCAAGGGCAGGTCGTCCGCGTAGCCTCTCAACAAGCTCATGGCTGCATGCTGATGTGTGTTAATAAGCCCTGGAATGACAACTTTCCCCCTTGCGTCTATCCGTTCATAACCCCTTGGATACTTGCCTATAAGCTCACGGGATTTTCCAACATCCACGATGTTTTCGCCCTCAACAACCACGGCTCCATCCTTAATTATCCTGCCATCCCTCATCGTTACGACGGTTCCACCGTAAACGAGAAGGTTCACACCTACCCACCTTCATCCGGTACGAGGACAAAGTTTTCCGCGAAACTTATAACAAGTTTCCCCCTTAAATGGTCTTGCCGCGAGAGGAGTAAATTTTGGCCCAGAAAAGGTTCAGAGTCGTCAAACCAGAAATCCGCGTTTTAGGCGTGGACGACGGAGTTTTTAAGCCAAGAACAAGGGGGTTCGTGCCAGTTATAGGCGTTGTCTTCAGAGGTGGATACTGGCTTGACGGGGTTATGCACACTAAAATAAGGGTTGACGGCACAGACGCAACGAGGAAAATAGCCTCTATGGTGATAAACTCACCTCACTACAAACAGTTGAGAATCATAATGCTGGACGGAATAACCTTCGCAGGCTTTAACGTCGTAGACATCAAGGAACTAAATGCCAAAACAAACCTCCCGGTCATAACCGTTACCCGTGAAAAACCGAACCTTGAAGAAATTAGAAGGGCTTTAGAAAACCTCCCCAAAAGAGAGGAACGCTGGAAAGCCCTACTCAACGCTGGCGAACCCATCGAAGTGCCAGTTAGGGGCGGAAGGGAGAAGATTTACATGCAGGCTGTTGGGATAAGCCTGGAAGATGCAATAAAAATTTTGAGGCTCACATCGACTCGAAGCAACATTCCAGAAGCCCTTCGTGTTGCTCACCTAATTGCCTCCGGCATAACCCCACTGTAGCATCAATACAAATCGGGGGGCTAGAAAAGTTTAAAAGACACCTTGAGCATGGGAAAACAAGCGAAAACCGGAGCTTAAAGCAATGCAATTTTGCCCAAAATGCGGAACCCGCCTCGTGCCCAAAAAGTTTAAAGACGAGAAAAAGGAAACCCTAACCCTTGCCTGTCAAAAATGCGGATACAAGAAGCTAATCGTAAACGAAAAAGCAACGCCCAAAGTGGCGAAAGTAATACAGCATAACCCCCAGCAACAAGTCGCCGTGATAGGAAGGGAAGAACAGAAACTGCGAACACTGCCGACCGTGAGAGTCGAATGCCCAAAATGCGGAAACAACACAGCCTACGTTTGGCAGGTGCAAACCCGAGGAGCAGACGAATCCTCAACCCAGTTCCTACGCTGCACAAAGTGCGGCTACACGTTCAGAGAATACAGCTAACACATACACCGTTAGCGTCACCTTTAAGAGTGTAAAGTTTTATAATTCTAGGCATCACCTTTAGAAGGGGAGAGACATGTTTAGACTTAAAGTTGCAGACGCCAGACTTTTGAAGGACATGGCCAACGCCATATCGATCCTCGTGGACGAAGCAACCTTCCAAATAACTCCAGAAGCCCTGCGGTTGAGAGCTATGGACCCGTCAAGGGTAGCTATGGTGGATTTTGAGTGGCCAAAAACGGTTTTTGACGAGTACATATGCACAGAACCTTCAAAAATGTGCATAAACATAGGCGAGTTGTTGAAGTTGCTGAAAAGAGCTGGCAAAGAGGAGTATGTGGAGCTGACTTTAGACGAGAAAACTGGACGGTTACAGGTGAGGATAATCGGAAAATACACGCGTACTTTCACCATGCCGCTTCTTGAAGCATCTGAGGAGGAAGTGCCAACACCAAAAATTACATTTAACGTAAGGGCGAAGGCCACAACAGACGGGCTTCGCAAAGCATTAGAGGACGCTGAACTGGTAAGCGACCATGTTCGCGTAGAGGCAGACGGCGAAAAATTGGTTTTTCAAGCAGCAGGCGACCTTATGGGAGCCACTATAGAACTTAAGAAGGGAAGCGACGCCCTCTTGGACTTAGAGGCGAAAGAACCTTCAAAAGCCACCTTCAGCCTAAGCTATCTCTCGGAAATAGTTAAGGCAGCCTCTGCCACTTCCGACATAGTAACCCTAGAATTTTCCACGGATATGCCCATAAAACTTGACTTCCAACAAGCCGGAGAGGGAAAACTTGTCTTTTACTTAGCGCCTAGAATAGAGACAGCCTAGTGGAAAAATGCAAGCAGCCGCAGTAAAGTTCACTAAAAACGATTTAGCCAAATACCCGTTCTTGAAAGACGCAGCCGAATATGTTAGAAGCCTAGACTTGAGAATTGAAGACCTAGCCAGCCCTGAGTTCTCCCAAATCCTTGAAAGAGCCAAAGAAAGGGTGGAAGAAGCCATCCTTTACGCCAACGTATCAAGGAAGCTTCAAAACGAGGAGGTGGAAATTCTCTCCTTCCCAACAGCCATAATGCTCGCCGCTGCCACAGAGAACTCCTTCATTAAGAGACGTTACGCCCTAGCGGAGGCCAAACAAGCCTACAACGACCTGAAGTTCGAATCCAGGGAAAAGATATTGGCCGTTGCGAAAAACTTCCAGTGGAGAATTAGGCCGATGGACGCGGATGAACACGTTGCACCCTACGAGTTCAAACTCCACTTCACAGACTATCTAAGGAACACAGTTAACCTCCGTGACAAAAAATGGAAGCTCGTCAACCGCCCCCTAGCATACGGAAACGTCTATCTAACAAGAAACGAGACGGCAAGGCTTCTAAGCGAGGAAGTTAGGCGCTCCATAGAAAAACGTCTAGAGGTAGGCGAACTGCCAAAACTCCCCCAGAAAATCGCCAATATAGTTGAAATGCTAAAAACCCTAACTTTAGAAAAAGTTAGCAAAACTGAGATAGAAGGCATACCAAAAACGGTCAAGCCCGAAGCATTCCCACCATGCATAACAGCCCTCTACGAAGCAGCAAAAAAGGGACACCACCTACCCCACGTGGCAAGATTCACCCTAACAACCTTCCTAGTAAACATTGGAATGCCAACAGAAAACATAATCGACGTATTCCGAAACACCTCAGACTTTAATGAACGCCTAACCCGCTACCAAGTGGAACACATAGCAGGCGAAAGAGGCTCGAGAACCCGCTACAAACCACCAAAATGCCAAACCCTCCAGACCCACGGAATCTGCACAAACCCAACAGAACTGTGCAGGACAATAAGGCACCCCCTAGGCTTCTACCAGAAGTACTCAGCCCAGAAAAGCCGGAAAACCTAACCTTTCAGTTTCTAGCAGTAGACTTTAAATTAAGAATCATAATAAAAATTAGGGCTTGTGAAGGCGATGACGGTTTCAAGAGCGAACCACCAACAAAATCTTGGGGGAGTTGTTGAAGGAAACCTAAACTTAAAGTCGGAAATCGGGTTGATCCTACCCACATACTGTGAAGTAGAGAACATTGAAGAAATAATCCGAGAAATCGAAAAACTAAACCTTGATCTCTCCATACTCGTTATAGACGATTCCAGCCCCGACGGAACAGCCAACATAGTACGCAAACTGCAAAAAGAATACGGCAACATAATCCTTCTAACAAGGCCCAGAAAAATGGGCCTCGGTACAGCCATAAAAGACGGCTTTAAACTCTTACTATCACTCAAAAACCCACCAAAATACATCATAACTATGGATGCAGATCATTCCCACAACCCAGCAGAAATACCAAAAATAGTAGCACCAGTAAAATATGGAGGCTATGACATGTGCATTGGAAGCCGTTACCACCAAGGAGGAGCCGTCAAAAATTGGAGCTTCCCGAGAAAAATCATAAGCAAAGTAGCAAACATCATCGCAAAACTTGCAGTAGGTGCACAAATAAAAGACTACACAAGTGGAATGCGCTGCTACTCAGCAAAACTCGTTCAAAGTGTAATCAATAAACTACACAGCCAAACCTACGAAATACAAATAGAAGTGATAAGACAAGCGGCCAAGCAAGGGTTCGGAGTAATCGAAGTTCCGATCACTTTCATTAACAGAAAAAAGGGGAAATCAAAACTTTCGGTTCGAGAGATATGCGACTTTATTTTATACATTGCAAAATATATATCCAGTAAACTTTGACCTGAAATACTTGCCGTAATTTTAAAAAATATGTAACGATCATGTAATGAATCTTTTAGAGTGGGAATAATATTGTCGTGGTCTGAGAGAGTTGAAAAGGTATTAGCACGTAAGGTTCTATGGATAGATATAAGTTTTCTAATAGTTGTCTTTATGGTTTGTCTATATACAGCTGTCTTTTCACATTTTACCGTCCTAAAACATTTCATCTTTAAAACCTATGCTTGGGATTTAGGGATATTTAACCAAGCCCTTTGGACCACTATAAAATACCACAAGCTTTTTTATTGTACACCTGAAATATTCATTAATCCATCCGGAAGCTTTTTAGGAACGCATTTTAGCCCCATTCTTTTCATTATACTACCTGTTTACAATCTCTATCCTTCTCCAGAGATCCTCCTGATTCTTCAATCTTTTATATTGGCTTTAGGCGCGCTTCCGCTTTACAAATTTAGTTTGCATGTTTTAGATAGTAGAATGATGTCTATCGTGTTCGTTCTACTTTATCTACTCTATCCTCCACTTCACGGAGTAAACTGGTTTGATTTCCACGTTCAAGCCTTTTTACCTCTTTTTTTTCTGTCGAGCATGTACTTTCTCGAAAAAAAGAATTGGAAAATGTATTTTCTTTTTATGGTTCTTTCTTTATCATGTGAAGAGCATGTTGCTTTCATCGTCGCATTTATTGGACTTTTCATCATTCTAAAGTCCAGGAAGCAGTTGAACGAAGCGTTAAGAGCTAAAAACTTTAGAGACCACGTTTTTTTGATCCCTGTTGCAACCGTTTTGCTTGCAGTTATTTGGTATTTGATGACGTTATGGATACGGGATGCTTTTTTCCCCGTTAATCCCGCTTTTATTTCTGCATTTAAAGCGTCAGCATATTGGAGCATCCTCGGTGTTCAGGATCCGGTACTAATTCCTTTTTATATCATCTTATATCCTCAAAGAGCGATAAGCGCTCTCCAGTACGAATTCCTGACAAAAATTGGATATCTTCTTATACTGTTTGGTCCTCTTGCACTTCTATCATTCAATAAAGCAGAATATCTTCTTCCCACATTGCCGTGGTTTGTTTATTCGCTTTTTTCAAATTATCAACCATATTATGTAATTTATAACCAGTATCCAGCATATGTTATAGCTTTCGTTTTTATTTCGGCTTTACATTCTTTTGCACATAAATTTTCATCCTATGCTAGGGCTCGTGGTTTATTAATGATTTTATTATTTAGCATAGTAGCTTATTTTATTGCTTCGCCAACTAGTGGTTTAGTGAATCAGTTCTACGATATGGGTATTGGGCCATCTTCACAACATGAACTTTTTATTCATAAAATCTTGTCTTACGTGCCTGTTAATGCTTCAATCTTAACTCAAAATAACATTTTTCCTCATGTTTCCAGCAGAATAAACGCCTACGCCGTTCCAGTTGACGTATTATGGAGTGCGAATCCTTCTGAATGTGAAAAATTTGTCAGCAACCTCCTTTTTGACGTCGAGTATGTATTGGTCGATATAAAAACCGATTTGTCTGCATCTATAAAGATATTTAAGCTTCTAAGTACAAGAACGGACTTTAAAGTTTTAGCCTCAGCGGATGGTGTTGTCCTCTTTAAGAAAAACTATAACGGAAAAACGTTGACGATTGCACCTTACATTCTCACTTACTCTTACAGAAATCTTAACCTCTATGCGGGAGAGATAATCGCAGATTCAAGGGCAATGAACACGTACATACTATATTTCAATGGCACACAAGGTGGGGCGCCACTTTTCTGGAGTAGTCCGCGCACACTTCTCCCTCCCGGCAACTACACAGTATTACTAAGAATGAAAATCAATGGAACAAGTGATCTGTTCACGGTTGAAATATGTTCCAATAACGGTCAAAAAATTTTGAAATCCAAAACTTTTACTGAACACAACATTATACATGGTTCTTGGATGTTTTATTCGATTAACTTTAACACAGAATATCCCCTTATAGATTTTGAAATTAGAGCGGTAAACATTGCCAAAGGCGTTGATATATGCCTTGACTACATTGAAATAAAACAATTGGTTTAACATGACAAGGTGTGTTTATGAAAATCGCAGTTTGCCATTTATCTCTAAACTTTCTGGGAGGCGAAGAAAAACTCTGTTTATCATTTATAAATGCTTTAAAGAGAAGCAAGCATAACGTTACTCTTTTCACTCTTGAGAAAGTTAACTGGAAAGCTGTTCAAAGGCTGTTTGGCAACTTCACACTACCTGACGCAGAAGTACATATGTTGTCATTTCTGGTTTGCGACAAGTTTTCAAAGTTCGCCTTTCCATTGTTTTCTTATTTAGCATACTTAAAGGGATTAACGACATTGATTTCTCAGGGAAAATATGACGTTGTGATAAATACTTATGGTGACATGTTCACATCTATCGCTGATTTATCTTATGTTCATTTTCCCATAACAGCGACGTTGAATTATGGTCAAATTCCAGCTTTCACATCGTCGATGACGTGGAAAGCATATTCCGTAGCGTTTAAAGTTTGGGATTTCTTTGCAAGCAAAATCAGACCCAGCGTTCTTTTGACAAATTCAAAGTTCACATGGCAAGTTATTAAGGATCTTCTTAAAAGAGACGCTATAGTTCTCCATCCACCAGTTGCTGTAAAGGACTATTTAAACAGAAACAATCAGCGAAAAAATTACGTTATAACGGTTTCAAAATTTACGCCCAAAAGACATCTGCACAAAATACCGTTAATAGCTAAGAAGACAAAAAATTCAAAGTTCATTGTTGCCGGAGTTGCGGACGAATACTCAATAGAGACCCTTCAAAAACTTCGTAGAATGATAAAGTTTCACAATGTTGAAGATCGTGTTTCATTAATGCCAAATGTTCCCCGTTCAACTTTAATCAGCTTGCTCCGCAACGCGAAAGTATACTTGCACACTATGCCATTCGAACATTTTGGCACATCTATAATCGAGGCTATGGCTTCAGGATGCGTTCCAGTAGTTCACCGATCGGGAGGACCTTGGCTGGACATACTTAACGAACAACAAGGCGTGTACGGTTTCTCGTATGAATCGATCGAAGAGGCTGCCCAAACAATTAACTTCATAATGGACAGAGAAGACGTATGGAGAAAAATGTCGGAAAAAGCTCAAAAACGTGCAATGTGTTATGATGAAACTGTCTTCGAAAAGAAACTAAACGCTATAATTGATTCATTCGTACGAATAAACTAAAGGAACAATTTAAGTCAATAGTAGTTTGATCTATAAGGTGTATCTAAAGGATGGCTGCTCATGGATGAAAAGTACTTAATTTCGGTTATTGTTCCAACATTAAATGAAGAAAAACACTTGAAGCATCTATTGGTTTCCATAGAAAAGCAGAGGCCTATAAAATTTGAAATTCTCGTTATTGACGGCGGTAGCATAGATAAAACGGTGGAGATTGCTAGAGAACACGCGGCAAAAGTGTTTGTTTTACCCGGGTGCAGCGAGTTTTCCTCAAGAAATATAGGTGCAAAATACGCTAAAGGTGAGTTTTTGCTGTTTACATGTTCAGACATAATTTTTCCAGAAAAGCTTTTCAAGAAAGTATTAGACGAGTTCCAAAAAGACAGGACGCTTATAGCACTAACGGGTCCCGGGTATCCTTATGATGCTCCTTTGGTTGGTAAAATTGAATATGCAGCCTACAATACTATCCGTTTTCTTTTTGCAAAGTTGCCAAGGCCTTTAAAGAGATTTTCTACGAGCACAAATTTCTTGGTTGTTCGCAAGAGTTTCTTTGAGAAAACCGGGGGTTTTGTTGAGGACGATATAAACGCTGATGGTTTGATGGGTAAAACCTTGCTAGGCATGGGGAAGGTGAAGTTTTCATTGAACACGTTTTTCTATCTTTCTGCCCGTCGCATGAAAGCGATGGGGTTTATAAACTTTAACAAGCATTACATGTATGTTTTGGAGAACTTCTTTTTCAACCTTTCAAAGACAAAACTCTTCGAGAAGATTAAGTTATATTCAAGGGGGAGGCACCGGAAAATTCACGAAGTTTAAACTTCGGCTTGCTTTTTCTTACACATCGTCTCTATCCACTTGTAGGTTCGGCTAACACCTTCTTCTAGGGAAACTTTAGGCTCCCAGCCGAGAACCTTCCGCGCCAAGGTTATGTCGGCGTTTCGGCCTCTGACACCCTGGGGAGCGGATAGGTCGTAGGTTTTCGCTATTCTTTTACCTGACACTTTTATAATTATGTCTGCAAGCTCGTCTATGGTTACGAGGCGATCTGAACCGATGTTTACTGGTTTGTCATAGTCTGACTCCATCAACATTATGGTGCCACGCACTGCATCGTCAATATAACAGTAACTTCGTGTTTGTTTGCCGTCGCCCCATATGACTATTGTCCCGGGGTCGGGGGCTTCCGCCACTTTTCTGCAAAGAGCTGCCACGGATTTTTCCCTTCCGCCCTTATAAACGCATTCTGGACCGTAAATGTTGTGATAGCGAACTATCCTGATAGCCATTCCATAGTCACGCTGGTAGGCCTCGCAGAGCTTTTCAGCGTAAAGCTTTTCCCAACCGTAAAAAGTGTCGGGTGCAGCGGGGTAGGCGTCTTCTTCTTTAAGACCTTTTACGTTCGGGGTTTTCTGCAGATGTTCTGGGTATACACATGCAGAGCTGCTGAACAAATATCTCTTGACCTTATTTTGCCTTGAAGCTTCAAGCATGTTAAGATTTATCAAAGTGTTGTCGCGCATTATCTGTACGCCAACCGATGTTATGTAGCCTATACCACCCATGTTAGCTGCGAGGTTATAAACGTAATCCATTCCCTTGGTCGCGATGAGACAGTTTTCAAAGTTTCTCAAGTCCAGTTGAAGCCTTTCATCATAATATTTGCCCTCGATATAATCGTCAAATTTTATGTCTACTACGCGGACAAAATGACCTTGGCGAACAAGCTCCCTTGCTAAATGACTACCTATAAAGCCTCCGCCACCAGCAACTAGAATACGGCTCACTGAAATCTCCTCCTGTCCTCGGCAGTCTCAACGAATTGTGTTTCATATTTAAACAGTGGGTATAAAATCCTTTCTAAAAACGTTCAGTTGGAGAAGAGAAGGCGGCGAAAATTACAGTAACCATTATTTAACGCTAATGTTATAGAATTGATTCCGGTGAAATTGAACCAGAAATCCTTCAGTTTTGTTCGGAGCCTTTTCGTCGAGTTTTATAGGCAGTATTATTCGCCGGATGTTCCTTCGAAAATGGAGAGACGTGAGTTTGGCTTCAACATGTTTGAAGGCTTCATGCTTCGCCATAAAGGTTTCAGCAGCCCTGAAGAGTTGAAGAGTTTTTTGGAAACCTCCACTCCTATGGATGCCTATTATTCATGTGCTTATTATGAAGATCCTGAGGCTGAGATGGATCGAAAGGGATGGATTGGGGCGGATTTAATCTTCGACGTTGACGCTGATCATATTCCCACGGGATGTGATAAGGTTCATGATGAGTGGGTTTGCGAAAAATGCGGCTTTGCTGGGAAGGGAATAACCCCAGAGAAGTGTCCAATTTGTGGTGGTGAAAAGTTTAGCGTAACCACATGGCCCTGCGAGATTTGCCTTGAATCTGCAAGAGCGGAAACCATCAAACTTCTAGACATTTTGATGAACGATTTCGGCTTCTCCGCAGGTGAAATCCAAGTGTTTTTCTCTGGACATCGAGGCTACCATGTTCAAATTGAAGATGAGGTTGTCTTGGACTTGGATGCCAATGCTAGGAAGGAAATCGTCGACTACATAACTGGTCTAGGATTCGACTTGACAACCCAGAAAGTCACTCTACAAGTTCCCCACGGGTGGCGCAGTCGCTCGGTTAGAGGCGTCTTGGAGTTTATCCGCAACGCAAGTGAAGATGATCTTATAGAGGTTGGGTTGAGGAGGAACACTGTTAAAGTGATAATGCAAAATAAGGAAATCCTCATTAAAAATTGGGCCTCTGGAACATTGCATGGTGTTAGAGGTATCGGCCCAGAAACTATGAAGAAGTTGATGGAGCAAGGTGTAAAAATGGAGTCCGCAAAGATCGACACAGTTGTGACAACTGACATCCACCGCTTAATCAGGCTTCCGGAAACATTGCATAGCAAAACCGGATTTAGGAAAACACGTTTTCCAGTAGGTGAAATTGAAGATTTTGACCCGTTTAGAAAAGCCATAGCTTTTAACAAGGGCACTGTGCGCTTACATGTGTATGAGGCTCCAAAGTTTAGGCTTGGAAACGAGGTGTTTGGACCTTATAAAAACCAAAAAGTGGAGTTGCCCACGTCGGCCGCCCTTCTGCTGATTTGCAAAAACAAGGCGGAGGTGCTGGGTTAAATGTATAATAAGCTGCTTGAAATTTGGAGAGATGAATTGAAAAGCGATGAACTTACGGAGCTTCCAACGGATTTTGTCCAAAAAGTTGCAGATTACCTTAAGAAGATTTCAGAGGAACGCAGGATGCTTGACAAGAAAACAGCTAAAGCCAGCCTTTTGAAGAAAGAGGAACAAAACGTTAAACGCATACTTAAAGAGTTGATAAGAGTTCGATTCAAGAAGTTGGCTAAAAAGGCCGGAAAAGGTGAGAAGAAGCTTCAAGGGCTTCTCTTCTTCGAGGAGGAGACTCTTTCTAAACTATCGTCATCCCTGGAATCCTACCAAGTCTATGTCAAAGAGATGCTGCAAGGGCGAGACGTCAAGGCTAGAAGCGCTGGAAGGTTTATTGCGCTGCGTTTTTTGAAGGAAGTTCCAGAAATAGTGGGGTTAGACATGAAGGTTTACGGGCCGTTTAAGGCTGAGGATGTGGCTGCTTTACCCGCGGAAAACGCCAAAATCCTTGTAAAACAAGGCTTAGCCGTCGAAATTGAAGTCAGCTAAAAAGTACTAGACGGCTTTTAACAGTCTCCACATGACTTGGCTTCCAATAATTATTAGTGGATATAGGGTTATCCAGATCACAGAATACATTGGACCGTAATAGTCGTGGAACAGTCTCCAGTCTCCCCCGTTGATGGCGACGAGAAAAATTGAAACAACCCTTAACACGTTTATGAAGTAGGTGGTGACCGCGCCAGCTACGAAGTAGGCAGCTGCAGTTTTCCGCGAAGAAATGCTTCTCCTCAAAAAAGATATAGTGACAATTGAATAAAGTAGTAGGCTGTCCACACCTGCACATGGCCAACCTATACCAAACCCCGCGAGAGTTTTTCCATCAGTGTCTTTAACGTTTAGAATTGTTATTGAGCCGTAGGTGGGGTTTGCAATGTTCGATATGGTGGTTTTAAAACCCATAGTGTTCAGGATGTTTGCCGCCAGTTGCGCTGTGGTTGGCACGATTATCTGGAAGGGTGTGAACCTTCCATAGGGGTATAAGTTGTCAACCAAGTATACGAGTCCCATTATTCCCAGGAAGAAGATTGAAAGCGAGTATTTAGGCAATATTTCAACACCATATTCTGCAACTATGATCAACGTTAACGCGACTGTGAAAACCAAGTATTCTATGGCGAGAGGTATCAACCCAACAAGATTGCTCAGCACACCATGCTTCGAGGCGAACTCGATGATAGAGGCGTTTAGACCAGCGTAATTGGCTAGGAAAACATAGATTGTCGGGAGGGGTAGAGATACCAAAAGAATTATGGCTTTTAGGGATTTAAACTTCCACACGCTTTTTCCCAAGACTTCCAAATTGAGTATTGTTTCTAAAACGAGAAGCCAAGCAAAGAAGAGGTAGTACGTCCTCCCCTTCCAAGTCATACTGAAAGACTCTGGGTAAAGATGGTATAAGATTAATAGCGGAACCGCAAAAGCTATAGTTGGTAAAAGCCTTTTAACCCATGAAACCAGCTTACTCCGTGAAATCTTCCACATCGAACCTACTTCCCTTTCTCAACTCAGAGTTTAACTTAAATAGGAGATATATGCTTATCTGGAAGAGGACTATATTATGAAGATTGGAGAAGGGTTCGTCGAAGGTTTTTTCGTGATGGGTTTCGCAATATTCATAGTTGGCCTTTTGACAGGGATGCTGGCGTTAGGCCTCTTAGATTTAAAGTTGGATTCTACATCCCTTTTCATAGTTTTTGCGCTTGGCTTTTTGACGGGATCACTTACATTTGCCCTAACGCTCGTTTCGGTGAAAATACGGGAGTTAAAGAAGACTCCTTAACTTTTTGTTGCAGCCTCTGCTAGAAAAAGGTATAAGTGTATGTGTGGTTCTCCTTTAAAGGAAGTGACTAATATGAACGTGCCGAAGGAGATTAGGACCTACTGTCCAAGATGTAAAGCTCATCAAGTGCATACGGTTTCGCTTTATAAGGCTGGTAAACGTAGGGCTTTGGCTAAGGGTGAACGCCATCACGAGCGTGAGAAGAAGGGTTATGGTGGTCAGAAGTATCCGCTTCAGAGGAGGTTTGCGAAAACCACTAAAAAGCAGACTTTGAAGTTGAAGTGTAAGGTTTGCGGTTACACAAGGCATAAAGAGGGGATCCGTTTAAGGAAACTCGTAATAGTCTAGTTTTGATGAGGTGGTCTGGATGGCTGAATGGGAGAAGCTTATCCCAAGGCCTAAAAGCCGTTTTCTTAGAGTTAAATGTTTAAA
>CAZRXM010000021.1:13978-15797 GCA_964604045.1 uncultured Candidatus Bathyarchaeia archaeon | reverse complement strand
AGAAGGCCGGCCTAGAAATAGGCAAAGAAGTCATAAAGCACAGGGCCTACGGCCAGAGAATTGTCGAGCTTATAGGTGGAAAAGCCACCCACCCGGTTTGCGGACTGCCTGGCGGCGTTTCCAAACCTCTAAGTGAGGAAACGCGTCAGGAAATTGAGAAGATGGCGGCTTCTTCTGTTGAGTTTGCAAAGTTTTCTTTGAAGCTTTTCCATGAAATTGTTTTAGCTAACACCAAGTACTTGGACTTGATTAAAAGCGACGCTTATACGCTGCGCACCTACTACATGGGCTTGGTGGACAAAAACAACAAGGTAAACTTTTACGATGGGAAGATCCGCGTCGTTGATCCCTATGGAAAAGAGTTCGCCAAGTTTGAAGCTAAAGACTATTTGGAGCACATAGCCGAATACGTGGAGCCATGGACTTACGTGAAGCTTCCATACCTAAAGAAGGTGGGCTGGAAAGGCTTCATAGACGGCCCGGAAAATGGCGTATACCGAGTGGGTCCCCTAGGAAGACTCAACGCGGCAGATGGCATGGCAACACCCCTAGCCCAAGCAGAATACGAACGCATGTACACCACCCTAGGCGGAAAACCAGTCCATCACACTTTGGCTTACCACTGGGCAAGACTTATCGAGCTTTTATATGCCGCCGAGCGCGCCCTTGAGTTGGCTAAAGATCCTGAAATAACAAGTCCCAATGTGAGGAACAAACCCGGTGAGCCTGGTGAGGGTGTTGGTGTTGTGGAAGCAGCCAGAGGCACTTTGATTCACCATTATGTTCTGGATGAAAACGCCTTGGTTAAAGATGTCAACCTTATAGTGGCCACAGTGAATAACGCTCCTTCAATAAACATGTCTGTTAGGGACGCGGCTAAGGGTTTAATTCACGCCGGCAAGGTTGACCAAGGATTGCTCAACATGGTGGAGATGGCTTTTAGGGCATACGACCCATGCTTTGCATGTGCAACCCATCTCGCCTATGGACAAATGCCATTAACGGTTGAGATCTATAATCGCCACGGGAAACTCGTTAAGACCGTGAAACGATAACTCGCCTTCCTCCATTTTTCACCTTTTGGAGAAACCCTCTTCCATGACCGAGCTTCCCGCTGAGAAAAAGTTGAAAGAGTGGCTTTCTAACGCCTTAAGGGTTGTTGTCGCCGGGATTGGAAATTCCATCCGCATGGATGATTTCATTGGCGTTAAGGTAGTTAGGGATTTACAAGGAAGGGTTTCGAAAAATGTTTTGTTAATTGAATGTGAAACCGTGCCGGAAAGTTTTCTTCAGCAGATTGCAGATTTTAAGCCTTCCCACGTTTTAATCGTTGACGCGGCGGTTATGGGTTTGCGGCCAGGCGAATACAGGTTTGTCAAGTCTGAGCATCTGCGGGTTTTTCCGGCAATCTCAACTCACACGCTACCTTTAAGGGTTTTCTGCGACTATCTGGCCGAAACAGTAGGCGCGAAGGTTGCCCTCCTCTTAATCGAGCCTAAAAACGTGGATTTCGGGGAAGGTTTGTCTGAGGAGGTTGAGGCTGCAGGCCATAGGATTGCGGATTTTTTGGCTGAAATTCTTCCATGAAAAACCGGTTTAAAGCCCGATTTTATGCTACATGGACTTCCAAAGCGAGATATCCCCCTAGATTTTACACTGATATTTCACATTGTTATCTATTATGTAGAAGACGTGTCCGTCCGTTCCCGTGGCGTGGAGGATGGGTTTTGCAAGAATTTCAGCTATTCTCGCCAAATCCTCCAACGTTTTAACTTCTATGGTGGTTTCGGTTGTCGGCGGTTTTTGAACGGTTTCAGCC
>CAZRXM010000021.1:0-13878 GCA_964604045.1 uncultured Candidatus Bathyarchaeia archaeon | reverse complement strand
TAGATGTTGTATGTCCAAGCGGTAGTTTTCAGAGTTTGGGTTACGGTGTAGGTTATAGGCCTTCACAGGAAGGTCTGTCTTGAAAGTGTAGGTTAGATTATGTTGATCTGCTTTGTCAGCCTTGTGTATATTGGGGTTTGGTCCTCCGGCTTCAAAATAGATTTATTGTTGTAGATTATATTAGGCGTTTGAAGAACGGCGGTGTAGTCGTAAACAGCCGTGCTTTTGTAGGTGCACAAAGTCTGCGTTAACGTTTCCTCAGTGGGGTTTTGGTGAGCCGCGTAAACTGTTCAAAAGGTCAAAATAATAAGGGGGTTGAAGGGGTTTACACGGATGGAGCGACTTTTAAGGCTTCCTGGAAAAGCTTCTTTGTGGCTGTTATGCGGGCTTTTTGGGCAAGCACGTCCGCCGTGACGAGGTCTAGGGCTTCCTCTGGACACCATTTAACACACTGGGGGCCGTCTGGCTTGTCTCTGCAGAGATCGCAGACGAAAACCACTTTCTTGTCTGGGTGGAGTGAAATTGCCCCGTAGTCACAGGCTTCAATACACCATCCGCAGCCGTTGCATTTGTCCTCGTCTACCAATATTGTGCCGTTCTCCTCAGACTGTGTCAAGGCGTCGCGTGGACATGCCGCTACACACGGCGGGTCTTCACAGAGTCTACATGTGATGGAAATGTTAACCAGCGGGTTTAGCCTAACAACCCTTATTCTCGACTTTAATGGGTTGAAAGCTTTTTCCTTAGTCCAAGAGCAAATGTATTCGCAGACCTGGCAACCAACACACTTGTCAGGGTCGGCTGAAACGAATCTCCTTTCATGAATCTTAACCATTACTTTTCGCCTCCACCACCTAGGCCTTTCGAATTTTTGCCTCCACAATCGGAATTAGGTCATCCATGCCTAAGGCCTTAAGCTTCTCTGGTGTTGGTATGCCATCCCTAGTCCAACCCCTCACCTCGTAATAATCGTCTAACATCAAGTCAAGCTCCTCTTGAGTGACGTATGCGCCCTTAGACGGACCCTCGTCGGGTATTGGCACATTCATAACCTTCCATGGAAGAGTGTCGTCCTTGCGGCCCAAGCCCTCCCGCACATTTATGACTCTGGCAAGGTTGTTTATCCGCTCGCCCTTAAGGCGCATCTCCTCAGGCGTTGTCTCCCAACCAGTCACAAGCGTGTAAAGCTTTGCTAAGTCCTCAAACTCCTTGTAGTAGGTGCCCCTTGAAAACTTGCAGATAATCAGCGAATCAATGATTGTGTAAATGTCCTCAATGTCTTTAACGGCTTTCGCTCTGCCCTTCTCATATTTTAGCCTGTTAAACTTGCCCTTAACATCGAAGGCGTAGGCACCATGCCTATTGTGGTCTGCCCCACGGAACGAAACAGCGAAGCCCAAAGCCGCCGTCTTAAGACAGCGTAAGTCGTAGCCAGTAACCTCAACGCCCTTAATGTGTTGGGCAAGTTTCTCGGCGCCCTTGCCAATTTTCTCAGCGGCAAGCTTTACGCCTTCAGCTAAGATGTCGCCGATGCCTTCGCGCTTGCCCATTTTCTCCAAAAGCTTCAATAGAGCTTCGTGATTGCCAAAGTGAGCTTCAATTCCGTCCATGTCCTTCTGCGTTAAAATGCCATTCTCATAGCAGTCCATTGCAAAGCCAACAATCACGCCGGCGCTGATGGAGTCCATCCCATAATAGTTGCAGAGCTCACAGCCCTTAATTATGGCGTCTAGGCGGTCGATTCCACAGTAGGGTCCAAGAGCCCATAAAGGCTCATACTCAACCCTCGCCATAGCACCCTTATACGGCCCCTCATTGACAACGCAAACGTGCTCGCATCTCATGGCGCATGAGCTACAGCCGATGATTTTCGACACATACCTCGCGTTCAAGTATTCGCCGCTCACCTTTTCAGCGCCTTCAAAATGCGCGTTATTGTAGTTGCGGGTTGGCATACAGTGCAAGGCATTGTGTACCAAAACGTTTTCCGGCGTCCCAAGGGTTCGGTACTTCTTTGTGGCTGGTCCCTTCATCCTCTCATGGAACTCTTTGACAAACTCTAGAAACTCGTCTGGCTTAGCCACCATAACATCCTTTGTTCCGCGGACGGCTATAGCCTTCAAATTCTTTGAACCCATAACGGCGCCGAGACCGCATCTGCCAGCAGCCCTAGACTTGTCATTGATTATGCAGGCTATTCGTACAAGTTTTTCTCCAGCCGGACCGATGGCAGCCACACGGATGTAGTAGTCACCCAATTCCTCCCTAATAATGTCCTCTGTTTCAGCCGGCGACTTACCCCACAAATGGGATGCGTCCAGAATCTGAACAGAGTCGTCGTCGATCCAAACATAAACTGGCTTTTCAGCCCTTCCGTGAAAGATAACGCCGTCGTATCCAGCCCGTTTAAGCTCCGTGCCAAAGCTTCCATGAGACTTAGCTTCGGCGATGCCGTAGCTCTGCGGAGACTTTGCGACAAAGGCGTGGCCGTTTCCACCTGTGGGCCAAGCGGTGCCGGATGTTGGTCCCGTTGTCAAAACAAGCGGGTTTTCTGGGCTGAAGGGGTCAACTCCAGCCTTTGAATAGTCAAGCCACAGTCGCATTCCAAGGCCTATACCACCTATGTATTTTCTGGCGTAATCCTCGTTTAACGGCTCTGTACGCGTCTTTCCATTTGTTAAATCCACGTGCAAAATTCTTCCGGCGTAGCCGTACAATCCGGTTTTCCTCCATTCTATTAACGGTATTAGATTAACTTCAGTAGTTGATATATTAAGGTATCTATCAAAATTCAAAGTCTCGAAACATTAATGTAACACGTTGGATGTCAGTATCATCCAACAGAAAACCGTCTTGCGAATTTCAGCTCAAGAGACGAGGTGCCGTTGCCCCCGTGGCGGGCAATTGCAGATGCTGGAAGCATAAGGATGAGGGATTTTACAGGGTTTCTTTTAGGATTTCGAGGATGTCTTTGACGACTATCTTGTCCTCTATTTCCAGAACTTTCACGGCATCTTCTAGTGTTGTTATGCAGAAGGGGCAAGCCACGGCTATTACTTCAACACCCAATTCTAGAGCTTCTTTAACGCGGTTTACGCAGGGCCTCTTTTCGGGCTGAGCTTCCTCCGTCCAGACTCTTCCGGCTCCGCCTCCGCAGCAGAAGCTTGCCTCTCTGGTGCGTTTCATTTCGACAAGCTCTAAGCCTCTTATGGACTGGAGTATGCGCCTCGGCTCTTCGAAGACCTGGTTCCTCTTGCCTAGGAAGCATGGGTCGTGGTAGACAACCCTTTTCGTGTAGGGCTTTGATGGTTTAAGTTTACCAAAGTCTATGGCTTCAGCCAAAAACTGGGTGTAATGTTGAACGTTGAGGTCTAAATCCCTGTAGGGCTTCTCGTTTCTGAAGGTGTTATAGCAATGGGGTGAAACCGTTACTATACGGTTTGCGTTGAACTTCTGGAAAACGGCCACGTTGTGTTCTGCAAGCATTTCAAACAATCCTTTCTCGCCCATTTGCAGTATGTGGTCTCCACAACACCACTCCTCCTCTCCTAAAGTGGCATAGTCAACGCCCAGCCTTTCTAGCATGGCTGCCATGGCCCTGGCAACTTCTCTATTCCTCAAGTCGTAAGCTGCCGAGCAGCAGACGAAATAGAGCACGTCAGCTTTCACCACGTTCGGGTAAGTCTTAACGTTTAAGCCTTCAGCCCAAGCAAGCCTCTTGCTCTGGTGGATTCCCATCGGGTTATGATATTTCACAACGCTTTCAAGGACATCCTTAACAGTTCTTGGGATGGCTCCCATTTCGACTAATAAACTGCGGTCCTCAACCACAGAATCTGAGCAGTTCACAAGCTTTGGACAGAAGAGCGTGCATGAATTGCACGATGTGCATAGCCAAATGTTGTCAGCCATGGGCTTAAGCCTTTCATTTAAGCCCTCATCTCTCGAATCTGCGATAAACCTATAATTGGCTGCCAAAGCCGAAGGTCCGAGAAATCTTTCGTCTATGGCTGCTGGACAGGCGGAATAGCAAATCGCACATTTGGTGCACAGCGTTAAATCCCAATATTTTTTGAGGTCTTCTGGTGACTGGATGAACTCTTCGGGCTTTTTGAAGGCTTCAGGAGGCTTAATCAGCACCGTCCTAATTTTTCTAAAGTTTTGGAAAAAGGGTTGAATGTCAACAACTAAATCCTTTATAACGGGAAGATTTGAGAGAGGTTCAATGGTTACCGTGTCGGCGTTAAGGTCTAAAACTTGTGTATAACATGCCAGCATTGGTTTTCCATTAATGTTCACGGCGCAGCTTCCACATATACCCATTCTGCAGGAATGCCTAAAAGTGAGGGTTTCATCCAAATTCTCTTTAATGTAGTTGAGCACGTCAAGGATCGTTGTCCCCCTGGGAACGGGCACCTTGTAGGTGGAGAAATAACTCCTCTTAGCTTCAGGATCGTACCGGCGAATTCGAAATTCAATAAACTTTACGCTTTCACTCACCGCAAACACCACCTAATATTTTCTGGCGGCGGGCTGCCACCTTGTAATTGTCACGGGTATGTAACCAAGCCTTGGGCCGTCCACGGTGTAATAGGCTAAAGTGTGGACAAGCCAGTTCTCGTCATCTCTGTTTGGATAGTCAAGCCTTGTGTGGGCACCTCTGGACTCGGTTCTCGCCAAAGCACATAGGGTTGTGACTTCAGCCAAGTCCAGCATGAAGTCAAGCTGGAGGGCTGCCACAAAACCTGTGTTGAAGGTTTTCCCCTTATCCTCAACCCTTATGCTTTTAAACCGCTTTTTAAGTGTTCTAATCTCTTTTAAGGCCGTTTTCAGCTCTTCACCCGTGCGGAAGATCCAAACCTTGGTGTTCATGGTTCTCCGCATTTCATCCCTAAGCTGGGGAACCCTCTCGCCGCCTTCGCTTCCGAGAATGCCATCGTAGACCCGTTTCTCTTCGGCTAAAGCCTTTTCCATTGGAAACTCATGGAAGCCAGCAGACAAAGCATATTTGGCTGCTTCTTCGCCGGCGACCGCCCCGAAAACAAGACATTCAGCCGTCGAGTTTGTTCCAAGCCTGTTGGCGCCGTGGAGGCTTAAACATGAGCATTCGCCAGCTGCATACAACCCCCTGATAGGCGTCTCGGTTCTAATGTTTGCTTTAATCCCGCCCATAGAGTAATGGGCTGCCGGCCTAATTGGTATAAGCTCCTTAACCGGGTCGACTCCTGCAAGTTTTATGGCTACTTCCCGTATTAGTGGCAGCCTTTCATTGATCCTCTCCTCGCCCAAGTGTCTAAGGTCTAGAGCAATATAAGGTCCATAAGGCCCTTGGAAGGCTCTTCCTTCAAGGATTTCGGTTTGCTCCGCCCTTGCAACCACGTCTCGGGGGGCCAGCTCCATCATGTTTGGAGCGTAACGCTTCATGAAGCGTTCTCCAAGGGCGTTGATCAAGTAGCCGCCTTCGCCTCTAGCGCCCTCAGTTATTAAAACGCCTGAAGGCACGAGTCCCGTGGGGTGGAATTGGACGAACTCCATGTCCTCTAAAGGAGCGCCAGCCCTGTAAGCCATGGCCATGCCGTCGCCCGTTGTGGTGTGGGAGAAGGTTGTAAACTCGTATATGCGTTCATGTCCGCCTGTCGCCATTATAACTGCTTTGGCCTGGAAGGCATGCATTTCGCCTGTTTTAAGCTCTATAGCTGTTAAACCCATAACTGTGTTGTCTTTAACTATGAGCGAGGTGGCAAACCACTCGTCGTAAAACCTCACGTTCGGATATGTCATGGCCTTGCCGTAAAGTGTATGCATTTCATGGAAACCCGTCATGTCAGCCGCGAAACAAGCCCTTGGATAAGAGTGGCCGCCGAAAGGTCTCTGGTCGATTTTGCCATCCGGCGTGCGGCTCCACGGGCAGCCCCAATGCTCCATTAAAACGATTTCCTTGGGCGCCTTTCTGACAAAAAACTCCACAACATCTTGGTCTGCAAGGTAGTCAGAACCCTTAACTGTGTCGAAGGCATGCAAGTCAAAGGAGTCTTTCTCGCGCATAACGGCAGCGGTTCCACCTTGTGCACAGACAGAATGAGACCTCAAAGGATGAAGCTTCGAGAGAACCGCTATGTCAAGCTTGCTGCAGAAATCGGCAGCCGCAACGGCAGCCCTTAAGCCGGCTAAACCCGCGCCAACAATCACTATGTCGTAGGAGTGTTTCTCCATTCATATACCGCCGTTCAAGAGAATACCAGTTTCACCGTTTTGACATTTTATATTTTTCCACAGCAAAGGGTTGATCTAAACCTATTTTAGGTTTGACACAATAACTTATAAAGGCGCTGCAGACGGTGAAAGGGGCGGGATGTTCAATAAGATTCTAATTGCAAACAGGGGTGAAATTGCCTTAAGGGTGATTAGGGCGTGTCGGGAGCTTGGCGTTAAAACCGTTGCCGTCTATTCAGAGGTGGACGCCGAATCGCTTCACGTCCAACATGCTGACGAATGCTACTTCATAGGTGCAGCGGAACCAAGCCAAAGCTACTTAAACATAGAGAAGATAATAGAAATAGCCAAAAAGTCCGGTTGCGAAGCCATCCACCCTGGATACGGTTTCCTATCCCAAATCCCAGCTTTTGCAGAAGCTTGCGCTGAAAACGGTTTAGAATTTATCGGTCCTCCAGCCGAAGTGTTGAGGAGAATGGGGAACAAGGTTGAGGCTCGGAAAGCCGCCGTGGAAGCTGGAGTGCCTGTTATTCCAGGAAGCTTGAGTCCAGTCAAAAGCCCTGAAGAAGCCATGGAAGTAGCTGACAAAGTTGGTTATCCCGTTCTGGTTAAGGCGGTTTATGGAGGCGGTGGGAGGGGCATGCGTCTAGTGAAGAACAGGGATGAGATGCGCCAGTTTTTTGAAACAGCCGCTTTAGAGGCGGAATCCTCTTTTGGAAGCCGAGAGGTATACGTCGAAAAGTTTCTTCCAAGGGCAAGGCACATTGAATTTCAGGTATTGGCTGACAAGAAGGGGCGGGTCATCCATTTAGGCGAAAGGGAATGTTCAATCCAGAGGCGATACCAAAAACTCATAGAGGAAACTCCATCGCCGTCGCCGCTTATGACGGAGGAACTCCGAAATGAGATGGGCAAATCGGCTGTAAAAATCGCGAAATCCATAAACTACATTAACGCTGGAACCGTTGAATTCCTCGTTGACACTGAAGGCAACTACTACTTCTTAGAAATGAACACAAGGCTTCAAGTTGAGCACCTAATCACAGAAATGGTGACGGGCATAGACATAGTTAAGAAGCAGATTCAAATAGCCGCCGGAGAAAAACTCGAGTACACTCAGAGGGACGTTAAAATCCGCGGGCACGCCATAAACTGCCGGATAAACGCTGAAGACCCATACAACAATTTCACTCCATCACCTGGAACTATCACATTCCTCCGTTTGCCAGGCGGTCCCGGAGTCCGCGTTGACACACACATTTACATAGGCTATACAATTTCGGTTTTCTATGACCCTTTGATTGCAAAGCTTGCCGTGTGGGGCTTAACCCGTCAGGAAGCCATTATGAGGATGCGCAACGCCCTAGAAGAGTTTGTGGTTGAGGGGGTTAAAACCACCATCCCTATTCACAAAAGGATTCTAGACGATGAAGACTTTTTGAGGGGCAACTTCCACATAAACTTTGTTGACGAGAAAATCAGGAGCTTTGTTCCAGAGGAAGCCTTGACAGACGAAGAGGTTGCTGCCCTCCTAGCTGTGTTGGCCGACCATATTGGTGAAACCAAAGTTAAGGCGTTAACTCTAAAACGCGAACCTAAAAGAGTTTCCCTTTGGAAATTTGCCAGCAGAGTCGATGGGTTGAGGCGAACATCTTGAAAATTTATGAAGTCTTTGTGAACAAAAGGGCGCACACTGTTAAAGTTTTGGGCAAGCAAGGCCCCTCTTTCGTGGTCGAAGTTAACGGAAAAAGCGTGGAGGTTAAAGTTTCCAACATCGGCTGCGGAAGGCTCTCATTGGAAATCAAAGGCGGAAAATTTCAAGCAGAGCTTTCAAAGCCGTCTGTAGGCGTAGTGCAGGTTAAAATTGGCGGCAAAACCTTTGATGTTCAATTTCCGAAAGTGGCTTTTACCCATGAAACCCTAGGCTTTGGAGTGCTTTCAGCCGCCATAGCCAGAAAAACCATTCCAAGTCTTCCAGCCCCAAAAGATGCCGTTACAGCCCCTATGGCCGGGAGAATTATGGCTTTAAAGGTTAGTGTGGGACAGAGGGTTTCGAAAGGGGAATGCATATGCATTTTGGAGGCTATGAAGATGGCCAACGAGGTTGTGGCGCCGAAGGACGGAGTTGTTAGGGAGGTTTTGGTCTCCGAAGGAGCTATTGTGAACCAGGGGGACGTTTTAGCTGTCATAGTCTAGAAACCTTTTAGTAAGGGTTGAACTGCATTCTAACTTCAAAGAGGAGCGTTCAAACGTGTTTGTGGGAGTTGACCATGTAGGTGTGGCTGTTAAAAACCTTGAGGAAGCTATAAACGTTTACCGCGATGTTCTAGGTTTCAAGCTCCTAGGCGTTCATGTTTTAGAGGATCGTAAAGTTAGGATTGCTTTCCTATCCACGGGAGGTGAAACCCAAATAGAGCTTCTGGAACCTTTGGGCGGCGACAGTCCAGTTGCGAAGTTTCTCGAAAATCGTGGAGAAGGCATTCATCACATCGCCGTAAAGGTTGACGACATCGAAGGAGTTTTGGAGGATTTTAAAAAGCGGGGAGTGGTTCTTGTGGATGAAAAGCCGAGAGCGGGCGCTGAAGGGAGGAAAATAGCCTTTATCCACCCGAAAAGCACCAAGGGAGTGCTCCTTGAACTGGTAATGAAATGAAAAGCGCGTGGCCTAATTATATGGTTGACAGGTCGTGCTCAGTTAGGGAAGTATTACTTATCCAAGTGTTCCACTCCTTTTCAAGCGGAGTTTTAGGCGTCGTCATACCACTGGTTATGAAGAATAGGGGCGTCGAAGTTGTCCTAATGGGGTTTGTCTTCGCATCCATGCCTCTGATAATGCAGTTGGGAAGAATGTTCTTCGCCACCATCTCAGACTTTTTGGGAAGAAAACCCTTCTTCACCCTAAACGGCTTTCTAGGCACAGTTTCCAGCGTAATCTATTATTTTGCCCACACGCCTATGGAATTTCTCTTCGGCAAGATAGCTGAGGGCACAAAGGAGGGCGCCATATGGGCCGTAAACAGAGCCTACATCCTTGAGAAAAGCCGTGGAGACTGGAGGACGCTTGTGAACTTAAGAACAGTTGTTTATTTGGCATACGCCGCCGGCAGCCTAGCGGCTGGTTTCTTGATGGCTTTCCTCCTCTTCGAGGGAACCATGTTGTTATGTGCTTTGCTTGGCGTTTTAGGCGTTATCCTTTCTCTTAGGCTTGCGGATGAGAGGAAGGGCGAATTTGAGGTTGAGAAGGCTTTACGTTTCCTTGACTTTAGAAAGAAGGGGTGGAAGTTTAAGGTTTCCCTGTTCCTCTTCTTCATGATGGGATTAGCCTTCGGCTTCCGCGGCGGATACGTCATACCCTACTTCCTCAGCAGCCTAGGTTTTTCCGCCGAGGTGGTTGGGCTTATTTTAGGCGTCATGATCCTGTTAGCCGGCTTGTCAGCATACGTTTTCTCCAAGTGCGCACACGTGAGGCAGCTTATCCTCGTAAGCGGGATAATCTACTCAGCCCTTTTCATCCCTCTAGGCTTTTCTACTCCAGAGGCTGCTGCAGCCCTTGTAATTGCTGTTGGCTTTGTCGAAGGAATGAACAGCATAGGCCAGGAAGGCGTGCTTTCAAAAATATGCGATAGAGAATCTTATGGAACTGACATAGGCTTGCTTATGATGGGGCTTCACTTAGGCGAGTCCGCCAGCCTAGCTTTAAGCGGCGTTTTAATTGCAAACTGGGGGTTTGCTGCCTCCTTCGTACCTGCAGCAACGTTGTACACGATCTTTTACCTCGGCGTCTTCATGCTATATGGAGAGAGGTAACATGCCTAAGACTTTAAGTTTTGAAAAAATTCAAGACGGATTGAAAACCAAACTTTTTGGGAAATACCTCTTCTTTGCCCGCGAAGTGAGCTCGACCAATGATTGGGCCAAAGAATTGGCGGAGCTGGGCGCTCCAGAAGGAACAGTTGCCATAGCCGAAACCCAAACTGCTGGGCGGGGTAGGCTTGGAAGAAAGTGGCATTCGCCAAGGGGCGGACTGTGGTTTTCCGTAATCTTAAAACCAAACATTAAACAGTCGGAAGCCGTCCACCTAGTTTTCCTTACAAGCCTCGCTGTGGCTGAAACCCTCCGCGAAATTTATGGCTTAAAAGCTGAAACCAAGTGGCCGAACGACGTTTTGGTGGATGGCTGTAAAGTTTGCGGCATCCTCTCAGAAATGAAGACCGTAGGCGAAAAAGTGGAATACGTAATAATCGGTATCGGCGTGAACGCCAACCTCGACGTGGAGAAGGAGTTTCCAAAAGAGCTTTGGCAAAGGGCCACTTCAATCCAAAAGGCCTTGGGCAAAAAAATCTCCCTAGAAGAGCTTTTCAAGGCTTTGCTAGAGAAAATGGAAAGCCTCTACCAAATCTTTCTAAAAGAAGGCTTCACGCCAATACTTGAGAAATGGAAGGGCTTAGCATCCTTTCTAGGTTGCGAGGTGGAAGTTCATGGTGATGGTGAAAGGCTGGAAGGCACAGCCTTAAACATCGACGACGAAGGAGCACTAATCTTAAGGCTTAAGGATGGCTCCGTAAGGCGGGTTTTTGTTGGAGACCTCTCCATAAAAATGAAGCGTTAAGGAAGCCTAAACCCTTTTCTAGGGTAAAACAATCCACTTCAGCTTTCAAATTTTTGTATTCTACAACAGCCTACTGGCTATACTCAATGGTCTCCGTTTTTGCTAAGCGTTCAATTTCCATGCGACAATTTTTTCGTGTCGCCTGCAGGCGAAACCTCCTGCGACCCAGCAAGCCTCAAAAGCGGAGCTAGGGAGGCGACTAAAAGAATAAGGAAAAACGCAGCTGCGACAAACCGCTCTATCCTGATACAGGCTCAAATGAATTCAGTGCGCAGGCTTTAAAGCCGAAAGTATGGAGTTCAAAAGTAGAGAGCCGCCGGCGGCGAGAGGATGCCCCGCCTCCCAGGAGCCTCTTCATGCTGATCTTTAAAGCTCGCGCCATGGTTGCAGCCTTCGCTTAAAAGTGTAGCCGTGCAGATTTTGCGGTGGCCTGCTTGAGCGAGCCGACCCACACCTTCTTAATGCATGCATTTTCCTAGCCCGGGGGTCCCTCAGTTATACTCCAAAACTGGAACCCATTCTGCAAAAAACATTCACATACTACTACAACCACTTAAGAAGATGAGCCTTAAGTTGCCACGCCTTCAAAAAGCGCCAAAAAATTAATAGGAGCGTTATTTCATTAAAAATATTGAAAACTTTATGAAGTACAGCTTGATCTCTTGGTTGCTATTATTCCCTCTTCTAGTGGCTTTGTCATTTATGCCTGTTGCCCAAGCCTCTGTGGCTACTCGCGCCAGCATCGTTTATAGTTCTCAGTGGCTTTCATTGGATGTAGACAGAAACTACATGTTATGGGCGTGCAACGACATATACAACTTCTTTCTAGCGAATACACAATTGCTGAGTATTATTATGGCTATGTGGAGAACCGTCATGCGCAAGCCTACTGGAGCATAATGGGTGGAAGAATATTATACTGCGAGCTTTACTCCACGTTTGCCACGGTCCTCTACTTGGGGCATGGCGGGGTGCAGAATATGGGAGGCTACTACCGCTTTAGCATATATGAGCAGGCCAGCCACAACGATAAATACCAGCCGCCACCCGTAATATACGACTACAAGATATTCAACCAGATGTTGTTCGGGAAGCACCGCTTCGTTTTCCTGTGGTCATGCTTCCAAGGAAACACTCCTGGAAACAATACGCCTACACCCCATGGGATGGCGTACTGCTGGACCCGACAGCCAGACCTAAGCCAAGACGGCTACAGCAGCCCAGACAGTAGGCCATACTGCTTCATAGGGTTTCAGATGGCATCCCCACGGCTCAGCGAGTATGTTAAGGAAAGCACCGGCAACCTCTTTAAGCACTGGCTAGTTTTCTTCTACTACTACGCCCTAAACGGAGATTCGATAAACAACGCCCTACGTAAAGCGTGTGAAACTGTTGGCTATGCAGGTGGATGGCTTGATCCCTCCAACGTTCTACGCGTTGGATTCTGGACATATTTCCGTCCAGAGTTTCTGCCGCCGGGCATACCTCCATCCCCAGACAACAGATACCAAGGCTGGATGAAGGTTTTTGGGAATGGAAACATTAATTTGTTGTGGGGTTGAGCCGTGAATTTAAAGAGGGTGTTCTGCACGCTTTCCGTTCTGGTTCTGCTTACAAGCTGCCTGCTCGGCGGGCTTTCACCTGTCATGGGGCAGGTTGACATAGGCAAGTGCGAGGAGGAAGCCTTAAAGTTCTTAACGAAAGTGCTTGCGCTGGACGTGGAGAAGTACATGGTCTCCCTCGTCAGGGTTCTAGTACCTCCCGTGGAGCCGCCACGCGTTGACTTGCTATACCACCTCAAGGCTGCTGGAAGCGAAATCCATGCAAGTTTCATCTTCGAGAAAGGCCTTCTCAAAACACGCTTTATTGACTTCGTCGCTGGGGCTCCGCTCTTCGCTGAGGAAATGCCCGAGGACGTTTTGGAGAAGGCCAAGCTTATTCTAGACAGGTACAGGGTCTGGTTTGGGGCTGAGCACGTGAGTGCCATGCAGAAAATGCTGGAGGAGGTTAAAGTCCTCGGAAACTACACGAAGATTGAGGGGAACATGAAGTTTTGGATACTTTGCGAGACGGATCCGAATACGCGGGAAATCACCATCATTCACGTCTACATTAGCCACTGGGAGAACGGCATAGAGTTCTACAAGAAAAGGGTGGGCGTGACTTTCGCCCCCCGCGAGTTGGTCTTCGTCGACACGTGGAACCTGTATAGGGTTGGCAGCGCCGAGCTCAGGGTTTCCAGGGAGGACGCCGTGCGCATAGCCAAGGAAGCCATTAAAAACTTCACGTACACGGCTGCTGACGAGAAGGGGGAAACAGTGGTGGTCGGCAACTTCAGGGTGTTGGATGAGCCGCTCTACGTGGACCTCGGCACAGACTACCGCGGAAAAGACTACTACACGCTTTACCCATTCTGGGAGGTCTTCCTATGCCTGGACACAATGTACTTGGGCGGCGTGACAGGCCTAAGGGTCCTCATATGGGCAGACACAGGCGAAGTTATAGGCATATGCCCAACTGGAGGGTTTGGAGCACCCCCGCCAGCCAGCGGTAGAGATAAAGAAACAATACTGCAAAACGCCTACATAATCGCCACAGCCGCCGCAATTATAATCACAACACCCATAGCAATAGTTGCCCTGAAGAAGAAAAAACTCAGGCGAAACGCCAAAAGCATAGACGAGGAAAACAGCAAAACCAGATTACCGCCAACCCCACCTCATTTGTCCTACTTTTAATAGAAACTCGGTGTTCGCCGCTAATAAAAGCATACATGCTCGCACGTTATAAAGAGAGACAAACCACAATGTTCCAGTAAAAAACCGTTTAGGAGACACTAACCGCCTATAATAGTGTTGGGCTAGATAGCCTTCATCCATAACTTTCATGGCTTGTGAAACCATCTCGTCTGTGAGTTCTGGATATTTGCCCTCGAAAAGTGTACAATTCAACGGGTATCTTGGTCTAGGCGGAGGGTCCTCGGCTGGGTAGCCCATAACTAGCTGCACGAGGGGAAAACCCTTTTTCGGCAACTGATATTCTTCTGCTATTTTGTC
>CAZRXM010000020.1:0-15920 GCA_964604045.1 uncultured Candidatus Bathyarchaeia archaeon | reverse complement strand
AAGTCGCAAGGCTTGTGCCTTTGGCTGTAGTTAAAGGCTAAACTCCCAATTTTACACTAAGCTAAATGGATTGGATGTTTTATCACACTTGTCAAGAGTGGTTTTGTTTTGTCCCTCAAAGACGAATGCAAACTTTGTGGAAGGGTGCTTCCTATAAGCTATACTAGGCGGTGTCAACGTTGCGGTAAAACCTTCTGTCTAGATTGTATGGTTCCAGACGTAGTGACAGGTGACACTAGACGGCTGTTCTGCCTAAACTGTGCTAGGAAGATTGTTTCGTCGGAAACTGGAGACAAATTTGAAGCTTTGACACGCTATCTGCGTTTTAGGGCGTCCTTCACAAACACCGTGAGGCTTTCCTTCGCCCAGATAGACGGCATAATAGGCGACAACCTCCCTTTAGAAGCATACCGTTCAGAAGAATGGTGGAAAAACACGCCTAAAACGGCCCATGCAAAGGCATGGCTTGACGCTGGATGGGAGGCCGCAGAGGTAAACCTAAAAGAAGCCTACGTAGTTTTCAAGAAAACAAAGACTACACCAACCGCGACCACAAAACATGAGAAGAAGGAAATCAAGCAGAGAACCCAAAAACCCTACACTCCGCCACCATCACGAATATTTGCAAGGCGTAAACTTTCAAAAACAAAGATCGCCAAACTCTACGCTAGGCTAAAAAACATTGAGAGGGCAAGGGCCTCAAAACCCAAACTCCGCGGAGGCTTCAAGCCTAAACCAGCCCACGAAAAACGGCTAATGAAACCGAAAAGCGAATAAGAACAACTTTAATAGCTAATATGTGGTTAAAAGCGCGGCCGTCGTCTAGTCTGGTTAGGACACAGCCGCCATAATAGCGGTGGAAGCCTTCCAAGCCTGCGATCCCGGGTTCAAATCCCGGCGGCCGCACCACACAGAATTTAGTTTCAACGAGGTTAAGGTAGGGGCGACGTTTTGCCAATAGTCCACGTGTATGTTTGGGATGGATTTGGAAAAGATAGATTGAAAACGTTGATACAGGGAATAACAAAGGTTTTTTGGAGGCTTAGGGGTCCCAGAAAACGTTGTTGAGGTTATTGTACACGAAGTTCCAAAATCCCATTGGGGTATAGGGGGCGAACCAGCTTCAGAAAAGTTTAAATATAAACAGTGAGCGTCAACAGAAGCGCAGCTATGAATCGCGGATTATCTCCCCAATTTTCTTTCCTGCCTCACAGACGCTTCTTGCACAAGCATCGGGATTCTGGCCGCTTTCCAGAAGCTTTTTAAATGGGAAAAACTGGGAAGCGACAAAAATTGTTTTCATACCAAGTTGTTTAGCGCCTTTAATATCCTCGTCGGGGCTGTCTCCTATGAAAAGGGTTTCCTCAGCCTTAACGTTCAGTCTCTTTAAGGCTTCCTCAAAAATTTTAGCGTGGGGTTTACGCCAACCAACAGCGTCTGAGACGATTATTATGTTGAAAAAGTCGTTTATTCCAACCTTTCTAACTCCAGCATAAATAACCGGCGCATAAGTAAAATTTGAAACCAGGCCAAGCTTGTATTCTCCATATAGCATCCGCAAAACCTGCTTCGCACATTTCCTAAGCCTAAACGAGTTCACGTAATCTTCAAAAAAGGCGTTGACCGCGGTTTTTATCCGCGAGTCCTCAGGTTTTGTTTTAAAACCAAGACTGTTTAAGGCTTCCGAAATCCAAACGGCGTTTGTAACCTCAATAAACTCATGGTATCGTACAACCCTATACTTCTCGTGGGCTTGCGTGTATGCTTCCAAGAAATCCTCCCGGCTTACCTTGAAACCCGCATCTACTATAGCCTTGTAAAGCTTCATTTTTGAGGTTTCTAAACTGTAACCTTTCACGTTAACTAGAGTCCCTATAAAGTCAAATAAAACGGCCTTTATTTCAGCCAAGTCTTAATCACCCTTCTACATATTCACCGTACTTTTTTGCAATACTTATTCGGATTTAATAAGATTTAGGTAGCTACTCTACTTTTGGCTGGAACTGTTTTCTTCGGCGGTGTTCTCGAAACCTTATTCAAATCCCAGTTTATTGAAAAAAGCCCTAGAATGGTTCCTATTCATTCCATATCACACAGAACCCATATAGGTGCTGTCATGGGACTAGCCTTCGTAATCGGAGGCTTAACCCTCATAGTCTACGGTATAGTAGCTGGTATAAGCTATTCCAGGGATAGAAGCTGGTACATGAATGAGTTGAGGAAGGCGAATTCCATGGAGGAAGTCTTATTGTCAAGGAAAACAGTTGCCCTCAAAAAGGGGTTAAAACCTAAGCCACCGGTCAAAAAAGCTAGGCGTGTGGAGAAATAATTTTTGGAACAAGGCTTGCCACTTTCTTGGCGAAAACAGTTTCAGAAAGGGCCTTCACATCACCTAAAGAATATTCAACTTCTGGGTCGAATGGCAGCTCTCCAAGAAATGGAACACTCATCCCTACCACTTTATCCTTTATAGTTAAACTTTGTTCCATTTTCATGTTTTCGATGACTCCTATGACAGGCACCTTTAGCTCATTAAGCAGCTTCAAAAGTTTTTGAACGGTTTCAAAGGCGAGGATGGACGGTGTGCTTATGACGAGGAATTCGCATCTCTTCACGATCCTGATAATGTCAAGGGTCGCATCGCTTATTCCAGGGGGCATGTCAATTATCAAGTAGTCCAAGTCTCCCCAGAGAGTTGTGGAGAAAAGTTCTATCAAAACATTTGAAACGTCTATGCCCCGCAGCGGCAGGGCTTTTTCTCCGGAGAAGGCGACGATTGACATATATTTCAAGCCTTGAACTTGAATTGGCAATATTCCCTTATCCTCTATGATTTCGACTTTTTTGACACCGAGGATTCTATGTGTTGACGGACTTGTGAAATCTGCATCGAAAAGCCCCACGCCGAAGCCTTTATTTGCAAGGGTTAGGGCGAGGACAGAAGCAACTAGGCTTTTGCCAACTCCACCTTTACCGCTTGAAACGGAGATTATTCTCTTTACTTTTTCAAGTCTCTTGTTTATAATGCTTACCCGTGGATCTAATGTGCTATTTGAATCCTCTGATGCTTTCAATCACTACACCCCTTCCCTCAAGAACTTTGAAGTCAGGGCTGCCGCATTTTGGGCACTTAATGTAAGCGTGTATAGTTTCTGGAACAAAGTGTATTGCTTCCGTAGACTCCCAATTAAGTTTGTTCTGGCTGAAATCCCACTTATGCCCGCAGACCCGGCATAATAGTTCGGCTTTAACCGTTTCTATCAGAAACTTGGCATTCTTCAATTTACCAGTTTTAAGCTCGGAAAGGGCGAGCTCTAAAATATCCACATCCACCTGTTGGAGCTCACCAACCTTTAGCTTGACTTCCATAACCTCCTTTAGATTTTCTTTTTCAGCTATTTCAAGGGTTGATGAAATTATGGCTTCAGCTAGAGCCCACTCGTGCATGAAAAAGCCTTCGTAAAGCTCGCATTTAAAACATTTGGAGGGAAATCGTTAAAAACCTTCGTGGTGGGCGAAATCCTTTTAAAGAACCGTTTTTCAAGCCAAATTTTGGTGACGGCCATGCCAAAGAAGAAGAAGGAAGAGAAGAAAGAGGAAAAGAAAGAAGAAAAGAAGTAGCCTCTTACCCTCAAAAGAACCCCAGTTTCCTTTTTTCTCTTGTGAAAACTTGCTGGCCGTAGGAAAGTTTTAAAGCCTCCTTTTAAGCCTTTAGAAAGCTATGGCTGGAGACGCTGAGAAACCTTCAGACTCTAACCTCAGCGGAATAGGCAAGTACAGGGAACAAATCCTTAACGGTCCTGTTATTAAAACAATTTTTTGGCTGGGATGCCTCCCTCCTAAATCAACTTGCTGTTGTTGTATATAAGGTTATGGACGCCTATTGGTTGGTATGTATGGAGAAAAGGCTGTAGTTGTTCCTAGGCAAATGTTGTCCATTCTCGTACTTTTTCAAGCGGTGGCAAACGCTTTGAATACTGCCGGTTTAAGCATGGTCTCCCAATATGTAGGAAGCAAAGCCTACAAAGAGCGAGTGTTTCAGCCTCGCATTTTTTCACGTTGGCCTGCTTATTCGGCGGCGCCTTGAGCATCATATTATTAACGCTTAGATACTCGATTTTCACAGTTATTTTGTCGACGCCTCCAGAAATCTTCGACTATGTGATGGCTTACTCTGGCGTCATAGCTTTCGATGTATTCTTTAATTACGTAGCCATAACATACACTACAATCCTTCAAGGAATAGGTGATACACGGAGGCCTGCCATAATCAATGTTTTGGCTGTTCTGGTTAATGCTGCCTTAATCCCTTCTTTGTTTTAGGGATAGGGCCTTTCCCGAGGCTTGGTGTTGTGGGCGCATCCCTTACAGACATGATGGGAAAAATAATTTCGATAACAGCCTTGACATATGTTCTCCGAAAGGGCTACGGAACTAAAGGTGAGGTTCACTGGGCACGTTTTCCACCACGGCTCTCGGAATTTTCAGACTTTGGGGGCTTAGAGTTGTTTTGGGTTACGTTCTTGCATTTTCGCTGCAAATGGGTTCCCTCGGGGTGTGGCTGGCTACAGCAGTAAGCAATGTCGTAGGAGTAATCGCCGCACTATGGATAAAATATGGGAGCTGGGCTAGGGCAATAATCAAAAATAAATGAAACAGTGAAGTTGATGCAAAACATCTTAGCTTGCGGTTATGAATAAACATTAAGGTGTATGTCGTCGAAAACAAGACTGTTTAGGGCAAAAGTTTAGTCATGCGTGGCGCAAGCGTTAAAGTGTGTTCAGAGGGTTGCAGTGTTTATGGCTTTACAACATTTACACATAGGCTTTGACGACACCGATTCGCCTAAAAGAGGGTGCACAACGTATATTGCCGCCCTGTTAGTGGAGAAACTGGAAAAACTCGGGGTAGTTTTCACGGACTACCCAAACCTTGTCAGGTTAAACCCAAACGTTCCATGGAAAACCAGGGGTAACGGCGCTCTATGTTTGAGGGTAAAATGTGACAGTAAAATGGTCGATGAAATCAAAGAATTGGTTTTAACGGTTGTTGAGGAAAACTCCGACTTAACATTTCGCGGCACAGATCCAGGCGTAGTTTTTCTCTCAAGGGCGAGGGTTCCAAGAGAGGTTCAGAATTTTGCCAAAGACGCCATAACTGGAATAGTGAACTTGAAAACAGCTCTAAAACTCATTAGACGGTTTAAGGCAGAAGCTGTTGGCTTCAAAGGTGGACGGGGGATAATAGGCGGCTTGGCGGCGATAGGCGAAACATTAAGGGGCGACCACACCTACGAGATTATCGCCTACCGCAAACCGGAGAATTATGGCAAGGAGAGAAGGGTTGACAAGAATTCGATTTTGGAGATGGACAAAGCCACAGCCCCATACACATTTAACAATGTTGACTATGAAACTGGAAGAGTTTTAATAACCCCTCGGGGACCAGACCCTATTCTCTTTGGAATAAGGGGTGAAAGCCCGGAAATAGTTAAGAAAGCCTTTGAAATGGTTAAACCTCTTGAACCCGTAGAGCGCTGGGTTATCTTTCGCACAAATCACGGCACAGACGCTCATCTAAAACGTGTCGAAAAGCTAAGCCAACTTAAGCCATTCCACCCTGTTATAGCCAGAGGGATGGTGACAGTAAATCCGAAGATTGTTCCAAGACGGCATGTAATCTTCACCATCAGAGATCAAAGCGCCAGCGTCGACTGCGCAGCCTACGCACCTACAGGCATGCTGAGAAAGGTAGCCAGCAAGCTTATTGTTGGAGACTATGTTGAAGTTTATGGTGGTGTTCGTTCACCTTCGGCTGGTCATCCGCTCACAGTAAACCTTGAAAAACTACGCATATTGAAGCTTGCTTCAAAAGTGGTTTACCAGAATCCCGTCTGCCAGCAGTGTGGTAAACGTTTAAAGTCTATGGGTAAGGGCAAGGGTTTTAGATGTGAAAAGTGTAGTTTGCGTTACCCCAACCTTAGCAAGGTGGCTGTCAAAGTTAAGCGGGACTTGGATGGGGGTTTATACATTGTTCCGCCGCGATCCCAAAGACATCTCACAAAACCTCTTGTACGGTATGGCTTAGAGAAACGTCGAACAACGGAAGTTAAACTAATTGAGGGATGGCACCACCCGTAGGCACTTTGTCTAGTCCTTCACTTTGAATATTTCACAAAGCAGCCGGTAAAGCTCGTCGCCACCTTCAATCTTACAAAATAGGTCCTTTTCAGCCTTCAGTATTCGCCCCACCATTTGATAAGTTTGTCTCCACTCCAGTTCCATCCACATCATTTTGTAGTGTTTAAGCTCTATCCACGCTCTGAACACGAGAACAGCAAACATGCCGAGGGTTAAGGCGAGGTTTAACAAGTATATATCTATCAAATCCAACTTTCCACCTCAATAGTCATGTCGCCTTTAAGATAATCTTTTCCGGAGCAATAAGCTTTAAAGACCGCGCGGCTGCATGATGTTCTGGAGAAAGGGATGGACGACATATTGCCCCCAATATTTTACGAGCTTGGTTTAGGAGGCTTTTTAGGTTTCATAGTAGGGTTTTTCGTTAAAAAATTGGGTAAACTCATACTCGTTCTAGTGGGCCTGTTTGTCACGGTCCTCGTTTACCTAGGTTTGAGAGGCGTTTTAAGTGTGAATTACGAGGCGCTTTTCAAACTTGTAAGTGACTTTCTGGGAAAGGTTGGTGGCGCTTTCTCTTGGCTCATTCACACAATAATACTTTTGCCCTTCGCTGCAAGCTTTATTGTGGGGTTCCTTGTGGGCTTTAAGCTAGGATAGTGAAATGGTTTAAATGTGGGCTGCTCCTTTATCCATTGGAAATCCCTCTGAACCACCGGGAGACTAAAGCCTTTGGATAAGTTTCCAGCAGAAGAATACGCGGTTCCATTCTTCAAAGAATACGGTTACGTTAGGAAACTTTGCCCGAAATGTGGGTCGTACTTTTGGACATTGAACGAGGAACAGGAAACATGTGGCGAGGCAAGGGCTGAGGAATGCGCCTCGTACACCTTTATAGGCGACCCGCCTACGAAGAAAAGCTATACCGTACGGGAAATGCGCGATTTGTTTCTCTCCTTCTTCGAAAAACATGGACACACTCGCATCAAGCCATACCCTGTCGTTGCGAGGTGGCGGGACGACATTTACTTGACGCATGCAAGCATAATAGACTTCCAACCGTACGTGACGGAGGGTATAGCTCCCCCTCCGGCGAATCCCCTGGTAATAGTTCAACCATGCATTCGTTTAGTTGACATATCTAATACTGGTCCAACGTTCGGAAAATACTTAACCATCTTCGAGATGGGCGGGCATCACGCGTTTAACTATCCAGACAAGGAGGTTTACTGGAAAGACCAAACAGTACGCTATCATCATGCCTTCGCTACAGAAGAGCTAGGCATAAAGCCTGAGGAAATAACGTATAAGGAGGATGTGTGGTCTGGGGGTGGAAATGCTGGACCGTGCCTGGAATGTATCATTAGAGGCTTAGAAGTTGCAACCCTTGTTTTCATGCAGTACAAGGTCGTCGGCAGCCAGCTTGTAAAGCTCCCCATAAGAACGGTTGACACGGGATATGGCATAGAACGCTACGCATGGCTTTCCCAAGGTGCTCCAAGCGCATTTCACACTATATACAGCGGAGTGTTGGACAAAATCTTTGAAATGGCTGGAATAACCAATGTGGACTTAGATTTACTCTCCAAAGTCGCCCGGTTCTCTTACATCGTAAGCCTCGAGAAAACAACAGGCTTGGCTGAGGCTAGGCGGAAAATAGCTGGAAAAGTTGGCGTCAACGTGGATGTTTTAGACAGAATTTTAACGCCTATAGAACAAGCTTTCGCCGTTGCGGATCACACAAAGTGTTTGAGTTTTATACTCTCCGAGGGGGTTGTCCCATCAAACATTCAGGAAGGGTATTTGGCGAGGCTTCTGTTCAGGAGAATATACCGGTTGCTGAGGCTTTTGGGGATTCAGGACAAGCTTTACGATATTTTTGACATGCAAATCCGCTACTGGTCAGTCGATTATCCGCACCTCCAAGGAATGCGGGACGAAATAATGGAAATGCTCAAGGTGGAAGAAGAAAAGTTTAAGGAAATAATCGCCAGGGGCAGTGCACTTATAAAGCGCATAACCGAGGAATTGAAGTCTAAGGGTGGCAAAAAAGTTCCCGTCGACACTCTTATAGAGCTTTACGACTCCCATGGGCTCCCACCCGAAATAGTTAAAGAAACAGCGGAGGTTGAGGGTTTAGCCGTTGAGGTTCCGGAGAACTTCTATGGGCTAGTGGCTGAAAGACACATGCATACCTCAAAACCTACAGAGGAGGTTAAACACGAGAAATGGCTTGAAGATGAGGTGGCTGGCCTTCCGGCGACGGAACCCCTGTATTACATGGACCAGTACATGATGGCTTTCGAGGCGAAGGTCATCAAAGTCTTCGGAGGCAAATATGTTGTCCTTGATAGAACATGCTTCTATCCAGAGGGGGGTGGTCAACCCCCGGACAAAGGTTTCCTGGAATTCAATGGAGAGAAAGCCGAGATAGTTAATGTGCAAAAAGTCGGAAAAGTCATTGTTCACGAAGTTGGCGGCGGAGTTCTTCCCAAAGAGGGGAGCATTGTTAGGGGCTTCATAGACTGGGATAGACGTTATGCGCTGATGAAAAGCCACACTGCAACCCATGTTATTAACGCTGCCGCCAGAAGGGTTCTAGGGCAACATGTTTGGCAGTTTGGCGCGCAGAAAAACGTAGAAAGCTCGAGGCTTGACATTTCCCACTACCGCCGCCTTACATTGGAAGAATTGCAGAAGATTGAAGCTTTAGCCAACGAAGCTGTCTTTCGCCAGATTCCAGTGGAGGTGAAGTGGATGCCTCGTACAGAAGCTGAAAGCCTCTACGGTTTTAGGCTTTACCAAGGCGGCGTTGTCCCCGGGAAAGAAATTCGCGTCGTCAAAATTGGAGACTGGGAAGTTGAAGCATGTGGTGGCACTCATGTACGAAACACTGGCGAGATAGGCTTTATCAAAATAATTCATTCAGAGAGAATACAGGACGGTGTAGAGCGTATCGAATACTCCGTAGGTTTACAAGCCCTAAAAGTTGTTCAGAGAAATGATCAACTCCTGTTTAAGCTTTCAGAAATTCTGAACGCCCCCATAGAAAAACTGGACAAAACCGCAGAGAGACTCGTGAGGGACTTAAAGGAGGCAAACGTTGAGAAAAGAAGGCTTATGAGAGAAATAGCAAGGCTGGAAAGCCTAGGCGCTGCACAATTGGACGTTTTTGTCCGCGAGATAAACGGCGTCAAACTTATCATGAGGAACTTTAAGGAGGACGTAAACGTAGACCGCATGGTGCAAACAGCCAGCGAACTTGTGAAAAAAGACGAAGAGGCTGTTGCCATCTTTTACGGTTCGGACAGCAAAACCGCAAGGATACTAGTTATGGCTGGACAGAAAGCCCTAGAGCGAGGTGTGGACGCCAGCGAAATAGCTAGGGAAGCCTCAAAAATGATAGGTGGCGGGGGAGGAGGACGCGTAAACTTCGCTCAGGGCGGTGGACCCAAGACGGAGAAGCTACAAGATGCTGTTAAAAAGGCTGAAGAGGTTCTGGAAGAACAGCTGAAGCGCCGTCAGCCTAAACCATAATGGAAGTTTCATCATCTTGTACATTTCCAAGCCCCTTTCTGGGCGAATCACGTCTTAAAGCCGGCGTTTCCAGCAAAAATTATATGAAAACAGACAGCCATAACAGAATTTTCCAAAACAACGGAGGGAGAAAGTTTGGATATTATTGTTTGTGTTAAACATGTACCAGAAACAGCGGAGGCAGAGTTGAAAATTGACGCCACAGGCAAAGGCATAGAAAAAACAGGCTTGGTCTTCGACATAAACGAATGGGACGACTACGCTTTGGAAGAAGCTGTGCGCATAAAAGAAAAGTTTGGAGGAACTGTGACCGCAATAACCGTAGGCTCGGAGGAATCTGAGAGCACTCTGCGGAAATGCCTCGCCCGCGGGGCGGACAAAGCCATACGCTTGTGGGATCCGAGATTCGCCGGCTCAGATGCCTATGCCACGGCAAAAATTATTTACAGCGCCATAAAAAACATGCACTTTGACCTTGTCTTGACGGGCGCTCAGGCTGGTGATGACGGAAGCGCTATCGTGGGTCCTGTTTTGGCGGAGCTTCTTGGAATCCCCCATGCAACAATGGTTAAGAAGATTGAGTTCAGCGAAGGCAAAGCGATTGTAAACCGTGAACTCGAAGGAGGATTGGAGGAGCGTTTAGAGGTTAAGTTGCCCGCTTTGTTCACCATTCAGACAGGAATAAACGAGCCCCGATACGTTTCAATCATGGGCATTAGGAAGGCTATGCAGAAGGAAATAAAGGTTTTGGGGCTGGCGGATGTGGGCTTAAGCGAGAACGATGTAGGCGAGGCTGGCTCATGGCTGGTGTTAGAAAAACTCTACGCCCCCCCGGTTGAAAAGCAAGCCACATTTCTAACTGGAAGCCCGGACGAGGTAGCCACTAAGATCGTTGAAATTCTCAAGTCAAGGGGGCTGATTTAGATGGCTGAAGTATTTGTGCTGGCTGAACATAGACAGGGACAGTTAAGGGACATAACCTTTGAAATGCTAACCAAAGCCAGAGAATTAGCCGGAAAAATAAACGCCTGTTTGACTGCTCTTTTGCTCGGCAAAAACGTTAAAGAACACGCGAAAACGCTGGCAGAATATGCCAACAAAGTTTTGCTGGTGGAGGATGACAAACTTGAAAACTTCAACTCCGACGCATACCAAAAAGTCCTTTCACGCCTAATAACGGAGCATAAACCAGCCTTAACGCTGATTGGACACACTTCTTATGGTGTGGAACTTGCCCCAAGGCTTGCCGCAGCCCTAAACATCCCCCTAGCCACGGACTGCATAGACTTTGGTTTTGAAGGCGAAAGGTTCACCGTGACTCGGCAGATGTACGGAGGTAAAGTGAACGCCAAAGCCTTTCTCCGCAAATCTGAAAGCTACATGGTAACCGTTCGGCAGGCAGCCTTCCAAACACAAAAGCCCCAACCACCCGCAAACGGGGAAATAGAGGAAATTCCATCGTCTCTAATGGAGGAAATAACTACAAAACGCTTCTTAGAATACGTTCTGCCACCACCCGGAGGTGTAGACATAACAGCAGCAGATGTGCTTGTAGGCATCGGAAGGGGCATCAAAGACCAAAGCAACATACCCATGGTGGAGGAGCTGGCAAAATCCCTAGGAGGAGTCTTAGCATGCTCCCGCCCAATAGTGGACAAAGGCTGGCTTCCAAGCGACCGCCAAGTGGGGACTTCTGGAAAAACTGTTAAACCGAAGCTTTACCTAGCGCTGGGAATAAGCGGAGCCTTCCAACACGTTCTCGGAATGAAAAACTCCGAGCTGATCATAGCTGTAAATAAGGATCCAAAGGCTCCAATATTCAGCTTTTCAGACTACGGGGTTGTAGAAGACCTCTTCAAAATAGTGCCCGCCTTGAAAAACAAAATCGATGAAGCAAAGGCTCAAAAGGCTGCATAGCAACGGGGGAGAGGGCTTTTGTATTTCAAGTTAACTGAAGAGCAAATGGAAATAAAGCGGGCTGCCCGCGAATTCGCTGAAAAAGAGTTCACACCGGAGCTCGCCCTAGAATACGACCGTAAAGAAGAGTTCCCCATAGAGCTCTACAGGAAAGCCGCGAAACTTGGTTTCACAAGCATGCGTATACCCGAGGAGTATGGCGGGCAGGGCTACGGCGTCTTAGAAGAATGCCTCGTCGTCGAGGAGTTCTGCCGCGTTGACCCAGGGCTAGGAGTAGCTGTCTCCCTTGGAAACTTAATGGTTCCAGACGTTCTGCTAAAACATGGCAGTGAGAGACAGAAGGAAAAGTACATCCCGCCTCTAGCGAAGGGCGAGAAAATCGCTGCCGCGGCTTTCACCGAGCCTGAACATGGAAGCGACATAACCCGTCTAGACACTACAGCCGTAAAGGTTGGAAACGAATGGGTTATAAATGGTTCAAAACAGTTCATAACGAACGCTCCAATAGCTGACACATTCATAATCCTCTGCCAAACAGACCCAAACGCCACACCGTCCTATAGGGGTCAAAGCCTGTTTTTGGCGGAGAAGGGTATGCCAGGCTTAGAGGCTACGAAGCTTCAAGGCAAAATGGGGATAAGACCATGCGTCACAGGCTCCCTTGCACTTTGCGACCTTCACGTGCCCGAAGAGAACCTCATCGGCGAGCTTAACAAAGGCTTTTACTACGCCCTTGAGCTTTTCGACGGGACAAGGATAACCGTTGCAGCCCAAGCTGTGGGGATAGCCCAGGGGGCCTTTGAGAGGGCTCTTGCATACGCCAAAACCCGCAAGCAGTTTGGACAGCCGATAATAAACTTTCAAGGGGTCTCTTTTAAGCTGGCTGAGATGGTGATGAAAATTGAAGCGGCTCGTCTATTAACATATAAGGCAGCGTGGATATATGACCATGAAAAGCCGAACCCCGCCGCCACCTCGATGGCAAAGGCTTACGCAAGCCGCGTGGCAATGGAGGTAACGGACGAGGCGATTCAAATTTTTGGCGGGTACGGGTATCTAGCCGACTACCATGTTGAACGTTTCCATCGCTGCGCAAAAATAACCGAGATCTACGAGGGTACAAGCGAAATCCAAAAACTTACCATTGTGAATTTCCTACAGAAGCAAACATAAAAACCCTCAATTTTCGGCGCCGTTTAGGTATAACGTCATTAAAAATTTTTTAACATAAAAAATTTTTAATACATCTCTGGAGTTATTCTCTCTTTTCTAGGAGGGATATTGTTGGCTGAAAAATTGAAAAAAGCAGCGGTTATAGGCTCCGGTGCGATGGGACACGGCATAACACAACTGCTGGCGACAAGTGGCTTGGAAGTAACTATGGTGGACATTAGTGATGAACTTCTCCATAAAGCTCTAGAGCGAATCAAATGGAGTTTGAGCAAGTTCGTGGAGAAAAGACGCATAAGACAGGAGGATGCTGACGCCGCGCTTTCAAGGATAAAGGCAACCACAAGTTACGAGGAGGCAGCGAAGGACATAGATATAGCCATTGAAGCTGTTCCGGAAAACCTTGATTTGAAAAAGAAGGTTTTTGCAAAACTTGACAGCATAGCACCACCCCATGCAATTCTGGCATCTAACACGTCGACTCTAAGCATAACCGAAATGGGAAACGCTACAAACAGGCCTGACAAAGTGGCTGGAATGCACTTCTTTAACCCGCCACAGTTGATGGCTTTGGTGGAGGTAATTAAGGGCGAAAAAACAAGCCAAGAGACAATAAATACTCTTGTAGACTTAGCCAAAAAGCTTGGAAAAACACCAGTGGTCGTTAAAAAGGATGTGCGTGGCTTTATAGTCAACAGAGTGCTTGGCGCAGTTTTTAACGAGGCCTTCTGGACTCTCCACAGAGGAGAAGCGACAAAAGAGGGAATTGACGCTTCAGTAAAGTACAGCGGAGGTTTCCCCATGGGCTGGTTTGAACTGGCCGACTACGTTGGACTTGACATTGCCTATGAGGTTGGAAAAATCCTTTACGAGGCTTACGGTGAACGCTTTAAACCATGCCCAGACGTTATTGAACCACTTATAAAAGAGAGAAAGTTTGGACAAAAAACCGGCGTAGGCTTCTATGATTGGACCAAAGGGAGGCCAAGAATACCCTTCAACCTTATGGAAGAGTATGACGTTGAAAGGTCTTGGGCGGTTGCTGCGAATGAGGCTGCATGGCTAATACATGAAGGCGCTGCAAGTCCAGCAGACATAGACACCGGAATGAAGCTTGGCACAGGGTGGCCTTCAGGCCCATGCGAGTATGCAGATAGAATAGGGTTGGATGTCATCCTTAACAAGTTGAAGGAATTATATGCCAAATATAACATGGAAATGTATAAACCTTGTCCGCTGCTAGAGGAATATGTCAGTAAAGGCTGGTTGGGTAAGAAAGCTGGGAGGGGGTTCTACTAGATGAAGTTTGAATTGACTGAAGAGCAAATTGGAATAAAGAACGCCGTCAGAGAGTTCTGCGAAAAAGAGTTTAAGCCTGAGCTTGCTCAAGAGCTTGACCGCAAAGAAGAATTTCCAATGGAGCTCTACAAAAAAGCTGCAAAGTTGGGCTTTACAAGCATGGCTTTTCCACAAGAATATGGCGGGCAAGGCTATGGTCTTCTAGAAACATGTCTAGTAATAGAGGAAATGTGCAGAGCAGATTCATCGCTTGGAGTAGCCGTCATGAGTGGAACCTTTGGCAGTGAACTCATCCTCGCCCATGGCACCCAGGAACAAAAAGAGAAGTATCTACCGCCCATTTGTAGAGGCGACTACATCTCAGCTGCAGCCTTCACAGAGCCAAACCTTAGTGGAAGCGACATAACTCGCATGGAAACAACAGCAATAAAATATGGAGACGAATGGTGGATAAACGGCACAAAAACTTTCATAACAAACGCCCCTATAGCAGACTTCATAGTGGTTTTGACACAGACGGACACAAAGGTTAGACCAACATATAGAGGTGAAACATTATTCGTGGTTGATAAAGGCACGCCTGGACTGGAAACGACAAAACTTCATAACAAAATGGGCATAAGATGCTCTGTAACTGGCGAAGTGAGGTTTGACAATGTGAAAGTCAAGGATTGGAATATTGTAGGCGAGCTTAACAAGGGCTTTTATCACTCCATGGAATTCTTTGACAAGACAAGAGTCGGTGTTGCGGCTCAAGCAGTTGGTATGGCTCAGGGCGCCTGGGAAATAGCTTTTAAATACGCGAAACAAAGGGAAGCCTTCGGACAGCCTATAATACAACATGAGGCAATAGGATGCACGTTAGCAGAGCTTGCAACAAAAATCGAAGCGGCAAGGCTTTTAACATACAAAGCTGCTTGGCTTGTAGATGTGGGGAAAATGGATCCGATGGCAACAGCCATGGCTAAACAATATGCCAGCCGTGTAGCAATGGAGGTAACAGATTTCGCCATTCAAACACTTGGTGGATACGGCTACCTAGGCGAATACCGTGTTGAAAGATATCATAGGGACGCAAAAATAACGGAGATCTATGAAGGAACAAGTGAAATTCAGAAACTAACCGTCCTAAAGTACCTTTTGAGAAAGTTTTAAATCCAGTGCCTAAAATATTAAGGTCTTCAAAAATGGATGGTGAAACCATGAGTAAAGCGTATGAAACCCTCAAAATAGAAAGAGAAGACCGCATACTTTGGATAATTCTCAATAGGCCCCATAGGCTTAACGCCCTCAACGATATTCTTATGCAAGAACTTGCAGACGCTTTGGATACAGCAGAAAGGGACCCCTCAATAAGGTGCATTATAATAACTGGGGAAGGGGACAGGGCCTTCAGCGCCGGAGCCGATATAACGGCTTTTCCGAAGGCAACACCGGTTACAGCTGAAGAGTTCTCTAGGCTTGGGCAAAGCGTTTTCAGTAAAATAGAACAACTTTCAAAACCCGTTATTGCAGCTATCAACGGCTTTGCATTGGGTGGAGGCTTGGAACTTGCTTTAGCATGCGACTTTAGAATAGCTGCTGAACATGCTGAACTTGGAAGCCCAGAAATAAATTTGGGACTTATACCTGGATGGGGTGGCACTCAGAGATTAGTGAGGGTTGTTGGCCTTGCGAAAGCAAAAGAAATTGTGATGCTGGGAAATAGAATTAAGGCTGACGAAGCATTGAAAATGGGCTTGGTCAGCAAGGTTGTTAATTACGATAAGCTTAGGGATGAGGCGCGCGACCTTGCCAAAAAACTAAGCGAAGGCCCGCCCATAGCACTTAAGTATGCTAAATACGCCGTGAACTTTGGAA
>CAZRXM010000019.1:0-15966 GCA_964604045.1 uncultured Candidatus Bathyarchaeia archaeon | reverse complement strand
GCCAAATGGTTAGGCTTTTAAAATTGAGGGACGGAAGTTTATTGTGGCGGCATCCCCTTGCCGAAACCCCCAAAAGAATTTGAACCCGCTGTTTTGGAGTCGATGCTGAAGGGTAAAACGTTGACTGTTTATTGGTACTTGCTGCAACAGCCGAACCGTGGTGTGGGCGTCCGCGAAATCCAAAGGGCATTAAAACTTTCCAGCCCAAGCGTGGCTTTACATCACCTTGAAAAACTGGAGGACTTAGGCCTAGTACGGAAGAAGACAACAGGCGAATACGTAGTTGAGGAAGAGGTTAAAGTTGGGATTTTGCGCCTCTTCACGCGCATGGGCCGTTTTCTTGTTCCACGCTACCTCTTTTATTCGGTTCTTTTCACCAGCATGTTAACAACCTACACGATTTTATGCGTTGTAAGCCATACATGGCCAAACTTTTACGCCCTAATGTTCGGGCTCATCGCATCAGCGGCCTTCTGGATTGAAACCATTCGGGTTTGGAGGGCCAAACCCTTTTGAACACAAGTTTAAGAAACGTTCTAAAATCTAGATTTAAAAGGCTGGAAAACACGCATTAATTAGAGGCTTGAGGCTGCTTGACTAAAAAACTATTGGTTTACGCTTTAACCGCCGCCGTTCTCGGAGCACTGCTCGTGGTAGCTCCGCTCTTCTTCGTGCCCACGGCAGAACATTGCGGAGCCGAATATGCACCGCAAGTCCTCTCGGAGAGAATTAAAGCCCTTGAGGCCCTCTACGGACTGCGTGGGACTGCAATGCAAGGCTACTTAACGGGCATCATGACTTTTGCAGTTGGCTTAATAACTGCAACAGCCGCCTACCTTCTTGTGAAGGCTAAGTTCTCATATTAAGCTGTTCCAGTTTTGGTACAATTGTGTTCTAAACCCTAGCATTAAAGCTGGCTATCCCTTCAGTATTTGTGGGTGAAAATTGAATGTGGGTTAAAAGGAAAGAGATTCTTGCAGCGGTCGTGCTTGGTTTTGCTCTTGTACTGGTCGTCTACTTTTCCAGCATAATGAATGAAACAGCATACAGGTCCTTCCATGGAGAAAGCAGCCTTCTTTCAGAGTGGGGTTTATCAACAAAAAGTCTCGGATCTTATGCTCAAGGGTCTCAGCAACGCTATCAAGTCATAACTGAGACAATAGAGGGTGAGTTGGAAGGAGGAGCCTTTGAAAGCGTTGTGGATAGCATTGTAGTTCTAGTGAACCATAAGGGGGGTTATGTTAAGTCCATGCGCATGACCTACGTTGACGGTGCATGGAGCGGACAGTTGATCTGTAAACTACCTCCGGAAAACGTGACAACTTTCGCATTTAGGGTTAGGGAAATAATCGATGCAAACGGCACTGTTACCTACATAAACATAAGTGTGGAAGAGGTGGAAGCCCCTCAACCGCCTCAGGAAGCCAACTACTCAACGATCTACATAAACCTAAAGGAGAAGAAGCCGCAAAGCGGGAGCGAAATCCCAGCGCCCATGGTCCCCATCATTGATGTTCTTTCAAAGGGCTTGCTGTTGATAGCGCAAGGTGTGATGGTGGGTGTACCCGTCTGCCTCACCTCACTTGGCGTCGTACTACTTGTAAACAGGGGCTTATTGCCCCTTTGGAGAAAGCTTTTGAAGAAGCCGAAGGGAACAGTCCATTACGGTTAAGCTTCCTTTTCCACCGCAGGTTCTAAAGCTTTTCTTGCGAAGGTTATATAACCTGTGTGGGCCGTCATCAAGGTTTGGGGTCTTGTTCTCCCCCTTTCTATTTGCATGCCCCTTAAGAGGCATTCGACTGTTTCTATGTTTATGAAGTTGTTTTCTTTAAGGGCCTCGACAGTTTTTACGGTTTGATCTATTGTTGGGCTGAAGGATACGAAGGTTCCGCATGGTTTAAGCGCTTTAAATGCGTGGGGAACTACAAGCCACGGAGTTGCCATGTCGAGTATAACGGCGTCCACCTCGTTCTCATCTATGCCAGTCGTAATGTCCTTGTTTTTGAGCTCCACGAAAGGGGTTAAGCCCGCCCGTCTAAGGTTTTTCTCCGCGGTTTCGATGAATTCGCCTCTAACCTCGTAGCTGTAGACGCGGCCGTCTGGCCTAATATAGTGGGCTAGGGCTGTGGTTAATGCGCCTGTGCCTGTTCCAGCTTCAACGACGCGGCTGCCTGGACCTATTCCGCTGAATAGTATGATGAGGGCTATGTCCTTTGGGTATATTATCTGGGTTCGCCTGGCGCTTTTCATTATATAATCGCGCAGTAGGGGTTTGAGAATCGTGAATCGGACGCCCAAACTGCTTGCAATAGTTGAGCCGTAATCTTTGCCTATCAAGTCGTCGAGTTTTACGAAGCCTTTATGCGTATGGAACGTTTTTCCAGACTCAACTTTAACGAGGTAGGTTCTCCTCTGGTCTAAATATAGGAGCACGTATTCGCCTTCCATCACCCTTTGGCCTTGCAAAGCCGGCCACCATGCATCTGTTTTGCTAGGGCGTGTATTTGAATGGATGTTTGGCGCGGTCTTTGTTTTCTATAAGCTCGTCTATAGTTGGCCTACCCTCCATGGCTTTTCTTATCGCGTGGCGCATGGCCTTGTAATTGTTTATGTAGACGCGTTGCCTGTCCACCGCTGAAGGGTGAACGAAAACGTTCGCTATTATCACAAGATCCTCAACGGCCTCCTTCGGTATGGTGCCATCTGCAACACTATCCACAACAGCTTTAGCCACAGCAGCTTGAGCAGGCCCGTAAACCATACTTGCTTGCCGCATGTTAGTCACCGTGACTGTTGGAACTATAAGCGTTACGGGTTTAACTGTCAGGTTTGGCTCCAGTATGGCTAGCAGTGGTTCATGTCCGGGCGTGGGGGCGGCTTTAGCCTTAGCGAAGGCGACGCCCACAGGGCCTTCTTTCCTGCCGATAACGAGGTCTATGTGGGCTACTTCTGCTCCGGACCCTGCTAGTGCCTCGCCTACACGGAGGTGAAAGTCTCTTATGATTTCTGGGGTGATGTCGATTGCCATGAACCTTTGTTCAATGGGCTTTTCTGCAATCTGGAAGGTTAATGGTTTAGGCTGTATTTTGCCGATTTTTTCAAGTTCCAGGCGAAGCTCCTCCCTGTTTTCGTAGGTTAGTTCTCCGCCGACGCTCAGGGGAAGCCTAACAGGACCTACTTTTATTTTCATCATGTTTAGGGCTGCCTTTGCGCCCACAGGGCCGCTTCCAGCAATTATCCTAGCAATCTTTTGAATCTTGTATTGTAGCTCTCTAGCTTCCTGAAGCTCTCCATTTTTGACGTGGTTGTAGATTTGCACCCAGATGTCTGGGATGACGTTGGCGCTTGCGAGTATGGCGCCTGAGCAGCCTGCCGCCAAGGCGGCTAACACAACCTCGTCGTGGCCACAGAGCACGTTAATTTTGTCTCGAACTTTTTCCAGCACAGCTAAAATGTAGCTGAGTTGACCACTGCTGTCTTTTAAGCCTACAATGTTTGGAATCTGCGCTAAGTCCTCAACCATCTGCCAAGTCAACTGCACGCCTGTGCACTGGGGAATATTGTACAGAATTATCGGCATGTCGGCTTTGCTTGCAATGGTGTCGTAGTGCTCGTAGATTCCGCGGTCAGCTGGCTTCAAGTAGAAAGGCGTGACAATTAAGGCAGCGTCGGCGCCCACGTCTTTGGCGTACTTTGTCATTTCAAGGGCTTGGTCTGTGCCACTAGCCCCAGTTCCAGCGATAACGGGAACCCGTCCATTAACTTCGTCCACCACCACTTTAATTACCTGTTTCCGTTCTTCAACCGTGAGGTTTACAAATTCACCCGTTGTGCCGCATGGAACAACACCATGCACGCCAAGCTCTATACAATAATTCACAAGAAGACGCAGCCGCTCCTCGTCCACGGTTTTGCCATCATCGGTGAAAGGTGTAACCAACGCAGGCATAATTCCCTCTGGTTTAAACATGTTTTCCCTCTTGGAATACCATAAACGTTAAACAATTTAAGCCCTTTTGAAAATATGAGTGGCGCCTGTTTGGGGGTTCCGTGCTTGAAAACTTTAAGGGATAAACTTCTTCTTGAGCGGGAGAAACTCGAAGAGGTTAACGCTTTCCTACTCCGGGAAGACAACCCCCTCGTGAACGGAATCTTAGAAATTATTGACAAGTATGGTGGAGTGGCGGAAATTAACCGTAAAGCCAGGGAGAACAGTCAACTGGAAAGTCTAATGCAACGTCTTGAAAAAATGAAGTCGCCGTTTCTCAAAGACCTTGAGTGGCTTGTTAAACAACGGGACAAGGAAGCCTTCATAAGCATAACTGAATATCGCAGGAAAGTTCTGGGGGATAAGGCGGAGTCCATGAAGTTTAATGAGGAATATGCTGTTACTCTTGAGATAAGCGCATGCAACTTTTTCCCTTGGCTTGTTGAAGAGGCGAAAAAGGCAATCAAGCAAAGGGACCTTATGCCAGCCCGCTACATAAGGGTGCGCTCCATGAAGGAGCAAGTGGAAGACGGTGACATCCTAGCTTTTGGCGCAGCCATGCAAATTATAGGCGCCTCATACGTGCAAACTTTGGACACTAAGGGCACCATGCCTGGCCCTGACGGCAAACCGGTAAACGTGCATTTGGGCGGTCCTGAAACCATAACTGGCTATTTTGGCGGTGTAGGCGTTCCAAACGAGTACGCCCTAAAATGGGTTGAAGAACTCCTCCACTACTACACGGAATATGGCGTAAAGCAGGTTTTAAACACGAACATGGGAACCGTTTTGTTGGGGTTTCTCCTACATAAGCTCGGGGTAGACATAGAGTTTAAAATCTCCGTTTTTCTCGGAGCCGACAACCCCTACTCAATTCTGTGGATTCTCATGATGGCGAAGCTTTTCAGCCGAGAAAACGGCGCAACACCATTGGCTGGATTCAACCTATCCAACTCCGTGGACAACCGCACCATTGAGTTGGCAGCCTACACACGCAAAGTTTTAGGCTTCGAAGACGCGGTTCGTATTGAACATCACATAACAGAAGCCTACAAGAGCATTGTAAGGCAACCCTACGACCGCCTAAATGAACTGCTGGAACTGGCAGACCACGTGAAAAACATAAGCGCCAAACATGAAGGCGCCCCGCCGGAGGTGGAGAAAACCCGAGAACATCCATCCGACATACTGGACTACTTCATGTCTAAAAAGGAAATTATGGAAAAGGGACTAATGCCAAAACTGCTCGCAAACTATTTGGACAAACATGATGCAGTGAACAGAACGGCGAAAGCCCTAACAGAGAAAGGCTTAACCTTCATAGCCGCCAAAAACCTCCACAAAAAAGGATAGGAAAGTGAAAGCTACAAGTATTCCCTTGGCTTCCGAAACACCAAATAAGCCGTCGTAGCAACAAAAAACACTGCTACAACAGCCAGAAACACCATGGCAGTCCTCGCATTGACAAGCTCGCTCTTAACCCCCTCAAGAGTCTCATACTCACGCCTAAGCTCCCAAAGGGTTTGATTAAGATTCAACAACTCATTGCGGGTTAAGTTCCTCCCGAAACATTCCGTAAAGGTTTGATTTAACTCTTTGAGAATATTTCGCAAGTTAGTAAGTTGTTCTTCAAGTGATTCAAGGTACACGTTCTCCACAGGGGTCATGGTAAAGCCTAAGATGAGATTTCTGAACTGATACTCGTGTGTGCCAAATTCATCTTTAACCGTGATGTTGTAGTTTAAAATTATTTCACCATAAGTCACTCCCCAAATTCGCTCTGGAATATAGAAGCTGACACCGTAAACTTTGGTTCCACTGAGGTTAAAATTAACCCAGCTATTGGTGTAGATTTTGGTTTTATCCGTCCCATTCCTAAATCCGTAGATGGTCAAGTTTATAGAGGCTATTTCAATAATCCCTTGAATGTCAGAAGTTATGCTGAAGTTAACTGATATCTCCTCTGTAGGTCTAGCAATAGACGTAGCGTTAACTTGGATTCTCATTCCTGGAATTTTAGAGTTGAAAAACGTTTCAACCTCATATGTTTGGGCTTCAACCCTAGCATTTTTGCATATTAGGGCAAGAAGAAGGCTTAAACATACCAACAGTGTAGCTGCTTTTCTACATACCAACGCTATGCACCCCAGATTTAAAACCGATATTCCTCTGGGCTTATTTAACGGTTTCACGTTTCCCCTCGTTATTTGTTGTTTTGGCTTGTTTCTTTTTTAAGAATTATGTTTGTTTTCGGCTATCTTACTGAGCGAATGAACTTTAGGTACATGTATATGAAGTAGACGAGGGCAAAGAAGGTTAAAGTTGTTTCGAAGGCAAGTATTGCTGGGTTGTTTTCCACTGCCATGAAGTAGCCGTGTTGGATTATGTCTGTGAAGACTAGGATTTGGAGGAATATGGCTCCTCCTAGGCAGCTTAGGCCCAGAGTGTGGATTAGAATTTGGAGGCATCGGTTTATTTTGGTGGTTGCTGTTTTCATTTTTATCGTGAATATTAAGAAACACTGTTTAAACTTATATGTTATGTATTCGAAACCACAACGAGGCCTTATGATTAGTTCTCTAAACCGAGACTAAGAACCGGAAATCACGAAAAGCCAGAGGTCTTCAACTTCACCTCATTCTGCCAAGAACAACTGGCACGCCTATGCTACGTTGAAAAGCTGTATTCGCCTTGAAGGTACATGGAAACGCCCATAACTCTGTTTCTGCCCCTTAAAACAGCATCGGCCATAATGGCTATGGCTGCCGCGGCGCGTGAACGGTTGAACCCTTGAGTTTCAACAGTCCAGCGCCGATGATGGTTATCATAAATGCAGGTTTGCTTCTAGAAAGATATAGTTAACGGTTAAAGCCGGTATTCTCTGCCTTTCTCCGTCAACTCAATTTGGCTTTTAAGGTCTCGCATGAACTTGGCGAAAAGTTCAGCGTTTTCCGTGTGCACCGGAAAAACTTTTTTGGCGCCTATCTCTTTGAGGCAAGCCTTAAGCCTCAAGGGTGTTATGTGCCCAGAAACATGTACGTGATATTGGGGTAAGCCGTAGTGTTTAAGCCAGTTTACAAGCCTTTCAAAGTCTATTTCCATCTCCTCGTTGAAGGGTTCAGAGGACGAGAATATATAGCAGCTTCCAGGTGTCGGCTGTATTTCAACAAGCTGCTCCAAATCGTAGAGGGGCATTGTCAGGATTATGCTTTGTTGACGCTTCGAAACTTGTTCGGCGTCGACGATTTTGTCTGGGTAGCGTTCGAGAATTTGCCTCTCCCAAGAGTAAAGACGTTCCTTCGATTTTCGAAAAATCAAGATGCCCTCATCGCTAAGCCTTGGAATGCGAAGCCTTCTGTCGCTGCTTAAAGCCTCAATTAGATAGGCTTGGCGTAGTGAAACGGCAAGGCAACGGTTGTTTTTCAAGGCTGTCCTGTAAAACGAGTTAAGCCTATCCACGTCTGTATAGGCAAACTCCGCAAGCACTAAGCCTTCTGTCTGGCTGACAACATGGTTCAGTTTTGCTTCAACCTCCCTTTCAGAGGAAACCGAAACGCTTGTCATGTTGGTGGCTTCGCAGATGACAGCCACGGGGTCAGCCGCTTTAGCCTGCTCCACAAACTCCCTGGTCATCTCATCCTTTGCGCCGTGATCTCTGAAGTCGCCGGTGTAAACCACAGAGCCCTTTGAAGTGTGAATTATGAAGCCGTAAGCCCCAGGCACAGAGTGGTCAACGTGAATTGGTTTTACTTCCAAACCGTCAACCTTAACAGTGTCACCCGTTCTAAACGTGTGAAAATCTATACCTTCCACGTTGAACTCTAAATCTGCTCTGCGAATTTCACCCAACGCCGTCAGAATAATTTTCGTTGTTTCACCACAGTAGACGGGAATCTCCCTCTTAACAAAGGATAGGTAGGCGGAGTGATCCATATGGCCATGAGATATGAAAACAGCGTTAACAGCTGGGGCCTTCTCGTCAAAACGGTAAACACCTTCAAGTTTAGGTAGTATTCCAAGCTCCTGAAGGCTTTTCTCGCTTTTAGGCGACAGAAGCGGGGGTGAATAGTACTGTTTCCTCAAGGTGAAGGACATTCCGAAGTCGAAGAAAACCGCAGTATCCTTGTTTCTGAGGAGAATTTTGTTCCCACCGACCTCGTTAACTCCACCGTAAAATGTTATGGTTATCTCATCCTTAACCATTTTAAGCCCCAGCCACAGCCTTTCGGCAAATGTTTGAAATAGCCAAAATTATATGGGGAAGGACGAAAACGCTAAAAACTTTCGTGTACTTTGGCTTTCCAGCAGCCCTAACGGCTTCTATGTCTCCACCCGCCTCCAAATAGCCCTTAATGAAAGCCCTTGCAATAGACTCCATGATTTGTGTCCCAGCAAGGGGTGGTGCATAATGCCCAATGTAATAGAGGAGTTCAGCAATGTCCCAAGCCTTGTCACCGTTACGTGAAGCCTGCTCAAAATCCATCAGGTAGACTTCCCCATTCCTACCGATCAGTATGTTTTCCGGCTTAGTGTCGCCTAAAGCCACGTTAAAGGAGTGAACCCTTGCGATGGTTTCACCCACCTTCTGGAAAATTTTCAGCCTCTCTTGGACGACTCCGCCCTTAGCCGCCGAGTCGAAGGTTTGTTTAACTATTTTGTCTAAGGTTTCTCCTTCTAAACATTCCATGAAGACGAGCCTTTCAACGTGGTTTATCCCTAGAATTCTCGGAACGGCGAAGCCTTTGGAATATAGGAGCTGATTTATGGAGCACTCTCTCTCAAGCCTTGAACGACCCAAAACGGCAAAAGTCCTTGTGCCAAAAGTCCATAGGGTTAACGGGAACCACTTGACACCCGACCAGTCCCTAAAACTTTTAACAACAATCCTACGCTCTTCCCCATTGATGGTAACCCTAACAAGGTAGACATCGTTTAAAACTCCACCCAAATTCTCAACCTTAACCGTGACCTCCCCGCTCACGTTGAGGAGCTTTTTGGCTAAATCATTGACACCCACCCTTGAAGCAAGGGAAGTGAGGCCGTCGGCCGTCGGCACAAACAAGTATTTTTTAGGGTCTTCCAGTCCACGTTCAGCCTTAAACTTCAACCCCTCGTTTTCAAAAAACCTAAAACTTGAAAGGAAAACTGCGCTTTCTGATAACGCCCTCAAAATTTTGGGGAAAGCTCCGAGAAGAGCCATGAGAAGGGTTCTCTGAGCTGACTTTAAAAGGCTTTTGAATACTGTCCCACGGCTTTTAAAACTTTCAATACATGTCTTTGAGATTTTAAAGAAGCCGCCGTCAACGTTCTCCAGAACCCGCTTTGCCACCAACTCCTTAATGGCTACTATGTATCCGCGCATCATTTGTTGAACGACCTTCTCGCGTTTTTCTCCGCGCCAAATGTTTGACATCACGTAGAATAGGGGTGGGAAAAGGCGGGCTCTGCTCAATATAGCCTCATACATGAAGTATTCTGGTTTTATGTGGATTTGATGGGAGAGTTCTGGAAAGTCAAGTACAAGGTTCTCCAAAGCCTCAAGAATTACACGCTTTTTCAGTTTAACCTCTTCCCTTTCCAAGTACCCTTTACCGATCAGAGGTTTATATGGGAAAAGCAGGTGGACGCTTAAGGCTTCGCCCAAAAAACCATTTTCCACGTCCTTTTCAAAAACCCACTTGTCCCCAGCATAAAAAATGACGGGTTTATCGTTGAGGAACTTGATGTAGGTCATCAACCTGGGCCTGAAACCTTTTATGATAAGCAAAACTTCCAGCGGTGACTTTGCCTCTCTAAGAGGACTGGAGGTGCCCCAACATAGACAAGCGCCGCTAATCTGATGGTTATGGGCAATTCGGGTGCAAAAACGGATAATCTGTCCCTCTAAATCCATGGAAGGTTTCGTATGCTCGCTGGGCAATTTTCCACCATTTCCGTAATGCAAAATGGACGCATTTCCAGATATAGTTAACCCATGTGGAGCGCGTTAAGAATTTTCCCATAATGTCTTAGGGCTTTTAGGGCTTGAACGCCTTTCTCCGGGAGATTGTAGAGAGGTATGGGGCTTTCGCCAATAACTTCATAGACGAGTTTGAAGTCCTCGCCGCCAGCTGGCACGTCTACAATAGGCTTTTTGGGGTGGTTAGCCGCCACTTTCGGGATGACCTTGGCGTCTTCAGGCTCGAAGAAACATGATTTAAGCATGTTTATCACGAGAACTCCGTCAACGTTTTCATCGGCTAAAACGAGGTCTAAAACCTTTTGGAACCTTTCCGCCCTAGCATCCGCTATCAAGTCGAGGGGGTTAACCGGGTCCACACCAGGGTAAGCCCTTTCAATCTCAACCCTTGTTTTCTCCGAAAGCCTGGCAAGCTTGAGGCCGTTTCTAGCCACGGCGTCTGCAGCTAGAATCGCTGGACCGCCGACGTTGCTTACTATGGCTACATTGTCGCCCATCATTGGTGGTTGTTTGGAAAGGGCTAATGCCGCGTTCATAAGCTCCTCCACGTCTCCAACACGGATTATTCCAGCTTTTTTGAAAGCAGCGTTAAAAACTTCATCGGAACCCGCCATGGAAGCCGTGTGCGACTTTGCCCTGTGGGCGGATTCCTGTGTTATGCCGCCCTTCAAAGCTATTATTGGCTTCTTCTTTACAACTCTTCTAGTCTCTTCAATAAAACTTCTGCCTTCTTTTAAGCCTTCCATGTATAGGCATATAACCCTAGTTTCCTCGTCTTCGCCAAGGTATTGGATAAGATCCGTATCGTCCACATCCACCTTATCACCTACGAATGCAACTTTGCTCAATCCTACACCGTAAAAGCATGCCCAGTCAAGGATACAAGCGCCCACCCCGCCGCTTTGCGAGATAACCGCTATATTCCCCCTTTTTGGCATGAGATCTCTTTCGAAAGTTGTGTTCAGCCCGTTGGCCGTGTTTATGACGCCCATAACAGTGTTCGGTCCTAGAATCCTAACATCGTAGGTTTCTTTCATCCTTAACAGCTGTCTACGCTGGTCGTCGTTAAACCCTCCACTTATCAGTATGAAAGCCTTCACCCCAAAAGCTGCGCATTTCTCAACGTAATGTAAGGAATCTTGGGAGGGCAGCATAACAACAGCTAGTTCAGGGGTTTCCGGCAGCTTTTCTAAGTCTTTAACACCGACTTTTCCGTTAACATCCATTATGAAGGTTTTACCCTTAAAGAACTTTCGCATGTTGTGGATAACGTTTCTGAAAAGCTGAGGTGACACAAGCCCAACCTTCTCTTTTAGGGTGCTGGAACCCACCAACAAGACAGTTTCGGGTTCGAAGAGAGCCTTCACACTGCCCATTGAGTTAACCTTCAAATTAAATGAAGAGGAAGATTTAGGCAACCATGCACATAAACTTAACTTCAAACATTAGGCTCTTTCAATCAACTTTATGTACGCGAAAGCCGCTACACCGGTGAAAACTGCTGAAAAAACCAAGACGCTGAAAACCATTTCAGGCGAGAAGGGCGGTGTTCCCAATAGGAAGGAGCGTATAAGGTCTGCAGCGTTACTTAACGGGTTTATCCTTGCAAACAGCACCAAAAACGTTGGAAACTTGCCTTCCCGACCAAGTTGCTCGATGAGAGAGAACGGATAGAAAACACTGCTGCAGAAAAACAGCAGATAGTAAATTAAGCCCCTAGCGGTTACGAACTTGTCGATGCTTCTTGTGGAGACGGCTGTGGCTATGCTTAACCCGGAAATTCCAGTGGCGAGGAATGAAAGCACGCACAATATTATGAGCAGTTGTATTAGTGTTGGGAAACCCACGAAGACGAAGCATGTTAGCAGCAACGGCGACATATACATCATGCCCCGCAGTCCCCCGGAGAGCACCCGTCCAAAAGCGAGTTCAAGCCTTGACATGGGCAAGCTCAGCAGGTATTGGTGGTACTCCCTTCGCTTTTCCATGTTAACCTCCCGTCCAATCATAAAGGCTGAGGCAAACAATCCCGTAACTGTCAGCCCAGGCGCGAAGAAGTCGAAGTAGCTCTTTATCTGTTTGGCTATCTCCGGGTTTAACATGCGATTGTAGACTATCGCCATGATGAATAAGTCGGCTAGGTTCATGCTTATTAAGCCAACAAGCCACCATTTGTAGCGGAAAAAGTTTCTAAAATCGTTTTCAAGGATGTAGAGAATATGCCTTTTCACCGCCAACCACCGCCTTCTATGGTTCTCTCGTAGAGCACTACGCCCACAAATAGGAAGAAGCTGAAAAACAAAACTATCCCTAAAAGTGGCAGAAGCGGATTCTTAAAGGACAAGGCTGATTCTATCCCAACACCCCATCGGAAAAGTTCAGAAGCATAAGTAACCGGGTTTAAGTTGGCGATCCAACCGTAAAACGGGTTTGCCTCCTCAACAAAGCTTAACGGATACATTGCTGTGCTAAGGCGGACTATTAATGCATCCAAAACTCCCATAAGGATGTCGAAGCGGTCGCTTGATTTTATAACAACTGCCAGCGTTATGCTCAATCCGGAAACACCGAAGGCGAATAGGAAAAGCGCAAACAGGGCCACCAAAAAGTTGAGCGGGTTAGTTATGCCGACAACGTAGAGGGCTATGCACATAAGAGGCCCCACATATATGAAGGCGCGGAGACCTCCCCCAATGGAACGTCCGAGAACAAGCTGTCTTCTTGAAACTGGTAGGCTTAAAAGGTATTCGAAGACCCCGTGTTCAGCCTCCTCGTATATGTCGAAGCCTATGAATATGGCTGCGGAATAAAGCGTCATAACGGATAATCCGCTAACATAGTAGCGGAAGTAATCCTCCACGACAACCATGCGGGAGGCTATGAGGCCGAAAAAGGCTATCTGGGAAACAAACCAGATAGCCCTCATAATAACCATGGCTTTGTACTGGAAGAATAGGCGGACATCCCTTTCAATAACGTAGAGCAGCTTCCGCGTTTTCAGCTACCTCCCTTCTCAGCCTCTTCAAGAGTTAGGCCAGTGTAGTGGGCAAACACGTCGTCTAGGCTTGGTTCGCTCATGCGGATGGAGGATATAACAGCCCCCTCCATCATCAACGCACTCATTATTTTCGGTACAACTTCCTCAACCTTGTTCAAGTATAGGCGCAATGTGGACCTCTTAATTTTCGTGATTTTGACAACTTCTTTGAATTGGTCAAGCTTCTCAATGATTTTTGGTGAAGGCTCAGCTTCAAACTGGATTTCAACGACGTCGCCGCCTACAATGCTGTCCTTCAACTTCTGGGGGGTGTCGCAGACAAGAAGTTTTCCCCTGTGCATTATGCCAACCCTGTCTGAGAGTATATCAGCCTCGTAAAGCTCGTTGGTTGCCAGAATGATCGTTGTTCCCTCTTCGCGAAGCTCCCTCAGCATCCTCCAAATTTTATGTTTGCCTACAACGTCGATTTGAGCTGTTGGCTCATCCACTATGGCTATTTTAGGCCTCTGGATCATCACTTTGGCGATTTCAACCCTTTTCTGCATTCCTCCGGAAAGCGCATGAACGTTTCTGTGGCGATACTCCCACATGTCCAAGGATTCTAAAACCTCGCGGACCCTCCTTTTACGTTCCTTGGTTGGCAACCCGCAGATCTTCGCATGCCAGTTTACAACGTCCCATGGAGTGCTAACCCACAACATTTTGGGCTCTTGGAAAGCTACGCCCAAAAGCTCGCGGACCTTATCCGGATTTTTACGTATATCATAGCCACCAACGTAAGCTGTGCCTTCTGTGGGCTTAATAACCGTTGCAAGCATGAGAATGGTTGTTGTTTTTCCGGCGCCGTTAGGACCTAGAAGACCGAGAATTTCGCCTTCTTCAACCTCCAAGTTGAGGTGGTCGACAGCTGTGAAGTTTCCGAACTTTTTTGTTAGGTTTTCAATTCGGATTATTGGAGGCATTTAACATTCCAATATGGAATCACATCCTCTAAACGTCTAATACTTAAAGTTTGCGCGTCAGTAAATCCGCTGCATGTTTTTCAGCCTTCTCCATGATCTCCTCCTCGTCCAGCGTCTTAACCATCCTGTTTTCCACGACAATTTTTCCATCAACCATAACCGTGTCGACATCGCTTCCACGAGCTGAGTAAACTAAAGCTGCGTAAACGTCGTGCAAAGGTTTTATGTGGGGTTTTGAAAGGTCAACGAGTACTATGTCAGCCCTTTTACCAACCTCTAATGATCCTATCAGCCCATTCAATCCCAGGGCTTTCGCCCCGTTTAAGGTCGCCATCCTCAAAACTTGAAAGGCTGATAGGGCTTCGGGGTTGCGGTAAACATGTTTCTGTAGTAGGGCGGCAACCTTCATGGTTTCAAACATGTCAAGGGTGTTGTTGCTAGCCGCCCCGTCGGTGCCTAAAGCCACGTTGACACCCAAATCCACGAGCTCCTTAACCCTAGCAGCTCCCAAACCGAGCTTCATGTTGGCGACAGGCACGTGAACAACGTTGACGCCACGTGACGCCAGAATATGCATATCCGTATCCGAAAGGTCTACGCAGTGGGCGGCGAGCACATGTCTTCCAAAAAACCCAATCTTGTCTAGAAACTCAACTTCGCCGCAGCCGTAAAGCTTTTCGAAATTCCTGAATATTTCAGCAGACTCGGCAAGGTGAACGTGAACGCCGAACCCTAACTCCGAAGCTTTTTCAATGACTTTCCGAAGAAGCTCTGGACTACAGCTGTAGGCGGCGTGGGGCGCCAGCATGGTGGTTACACGCCCCTCAGCAAACCCTCTGAAGTTTTCAGCAAAGGCCACGCTGTGGTTTAGCATTTTTTCGCCCAACTTCTTATCGCCAGCTTCAATGATGCCCTCCGCTAACACGCCCCTTATGCCGCTTTCACGGACAGCCTCTGCCACAAACCTTTCATGGAAGTACATATCTGCAAAACAAGTGGTTCCGCTTTTCAACATCTCCAAACAGCCGAGAAGCGCCCCAGCATAGACATCGTCGCCCCTGAGTTTAGCCTCTAAAGGCCATATGACCTCTCGAAGCCAAACATCTAAAGGCCTGTCTTCAGCTAAACCCCTGAAAAGCGTCATAGCCACATGGGTATGACAGTTTACAAGCCCCGGCAACGCAGCCTTGCCCCTAGCATCCACCGTCTTTTCAGCCTTAAACCCGCATGCAGATGCCTTTCCAACAAAGACTATTTTCCCATCCTTAACGGCCACAGCGCCATCCTCAATTACACTTCTATCTTTCATGGGCAAAACCATGCATCCACGAATTAAAACGTCAACTTTCTCCAGAAAACCACCCAAAACTAGAAAGACCAGGGGAGGCTAATAAAATTGAAGCTTTCAACTAAAAAGGTCTCCCTTCTCCCCCGCGGATTAAGACTGCCGAACTATTATAGGAGAGGCGCCCGCGGCCTAATGCCTTCGCCATTCTTAACCAAGGAGTGCAGCGACGCCTGTCCGACGTCACTGTTCATGTTGGTGTCCCTCCGAATTCCAACAGTTCCAATTTTCTTGCATATGAAGTTCAGCGAATCCTCTGTAAAGTTCAAAAGGTTCCGCCCCTCCGCCGTCAACTTATACACTTTCCTAGGCCTTTCATTGCTCATGTCCCACTCGCTTTTCACATAACCACTCCTTTCCAAGGCGTTCAAAAGCGGGTAAATGGTGCTTGGCCCAAAATAAACTCCGAAGGTTTTACGAATCTTGGTTATTATCTGGTAGCCATGCATAGGCTGGTTGCTAAGGAACTGAAGAACTATGAGGTCTAGGAGACCTTTCATGAGTTTAACCTGAACCTCTTTCACATTGTTCATTTTCATCCTCTCCTGTCGACTTGTCTAACAGTTTTTCTGTTAGACTTACATGCGATATGTCCATTTCAAGACATATCTCAAGACTCTATAAAGACTAAACAGCCATATAAAGGTTCACACACACCAAAAGCATAAAAAAGCATAACAAAACATACACCCAACCACCCACAAAACATATAAA
>CAZRXM010000018.1:0-17388 GCA_964604045.1 uncultured Candidatus Bathyarchaeia archaeon | reverse complement strand
GACTTGTCGGCTGGCGAAATGGTTTTTGCTCCTGCAAACATTTCCAGAGGGATAAAATGCAAAGAGCAAATGGTTGTTTTAGGCATACAAGAACCCCACTAGGAGGCCTTTATACGTGGAGTATGCAATAGCAGTTCAAGAACTAACAAAACATTACGAAGATGTAACGGCAGTGGACCACATAAGCTTCGAAGTTGAAAAAGGCGAAATCTTCGGCTTTTTAGGGCCAAACGGCGCTGGGAAAACAACAACCATCAGAATATTAACTGGCTTAATAAAGCCTGACGGGGGCAAGGCCTTTGTGGCTGGCTATGATGTTTTGAAAAACCCTATTGAGGCAAAGCAGCGTGTCGGGGTTGTTCCAGAAGTTTCAAACGCCTATGTGGACCTTACAGCATGGGAAAACCTAGTCTTGATAGGCAAGCTTTACAGTGTGCCACTATGAAAACTTAGGGAAAACGCCACAAGTCTTCTAAAAGAGTTCGGATTATACAAGATTAAGGACAAGCTTGTTAGAGCTTTCTCAAAAGGAATGAAGCAGAGGCTCCTACTATGCATGGCTTTAGTTAACGATCCAGAAGTGCTTTTCCTAGATGAGCCGACATCAAGGGCTTGATGTTGAAAGTGCAAGACTTCTACGGGAAAAAATAACTCTGTACAATAAGGATGGGAAAACTGTTTTCCTATCAACCCACAACATGGAAGAAGCAAACCAGCTTTGCCACAGAATAGCCATAATAAACCATGGGCGGATAGCAGCCATAGACACTCCCGAAAACCTCAGAGCCCAAAGCATGGAACTCCAATACATCGAAGTAGCCTTCAACAAAACCGTAAACACGCAGGAACTTTCAGAAAACCCAAGCATTACCAAAGCTGTGCCCGCGGGCAACAAGGTGCGCATCTACACTGCTGACCCATCCACAGTAATAGCGTTTCTAGTGGAATATGCCAAAAAGAATAACCTACGCATTTTAAGCCTGAACACCATGATGCCATCCTTAGAAGACGTTTTCCTAAAACTCATAAAGGGAAAGGAGGCAGTCATCCAATGAGCACTCTTACAGAACAGTTTAAGCGTTCCCTCGTCATAGCTAAAAAGAACATTAAAATCTACTACTCAAAAGGCCCCGTCATTATTTTTGGGCTTGTTTTTCCGCTTTTCTTGGCTTTGGCCTACGTTATTGGACGGAACATACCGCTTAGAGAGGTTTTACCCGGACTGATTGGCATGACAACGTTTTTCACAGCCACGTCTGTTGGTCCTTCAATTGTGCCTTGGGAGACCCGCTCAAAAACCCTTGAGAGGCTTTTATGCTGCCCTGTAGCCCTATGGACAATTATAGTTGGGGATATGCTTTCATCCTTCATCTTCGGCCTTATCATATCGGTTATTCCGCTAGCCTTAACATTAGCTTTGGGCATTCAGCCACTAAACTTCATAATGCTCCTTCTCGGCTTGATAATTGCAAACCTGTGCTTTGCAGCCCTAAGCGTTTTGCTTTCAGCTTACCCGCCAACAGACATACCAGCCACATCAATGATGCTCTCATCCCTAGTCAAGTTTCCACTAGTCTTCATAAGCGGAGTCTTCATACCAGTAGAACAGCTCCCTCAATGGGGAGCAATCATAGCCTCAATTTCCCCACTAACATACTTCACAGACATGGTTAGGCAACTTTTCCTAAACAGAGGATTTTATCCACTAGCACTCGACTTTATAGCGGTAATAGCCTTTACCATAACATTTGCAATTGCAGCAATAAAACTGCATGAGAGAACACTCACAAAAAGGTTAAGTTAAGCACAGTACGCCTAAGCTAGATGAAGAAAGTTACCGTGATTATCCGAAAGCGGGAAATAAACAAACTTTTCCCACCAGCATTCCAATTAACCATAAAAGACGAAGCCTCAGTAATAGACGTCATTAAAGCATTAGATGAAGAAATAAAAAGGAAAGTTGGCATCTTTCCAATCAGGAGATACAAAAGCCTGCTTCAAATGATCATAGTACCGGAAAACGGATGTCAAACAGACTGGGAAGAGCCGATACAATCCAATAAAAATAGGTCAAACCTAGTAGGCGGGCTGTTCTTCTCTCCAGTGGCATGCGGTTAGCTATCCGCTCAGATTGTCCAGTATGAGCATATCAAAAGATCGTCCCGTTTAAACTGTCTCCTAAGAAAGATTACAACATCTTCCTCCTCCAAAAAGAGGCCCCCTTATTGTCCTCCTTAACTGGATACCCGTCTCCTTAAGCCGCTCACCTTCCGCAAAATCAAGAAAAACGTAATAGGCTGACCCAGTGGGCAATATAAACCTTAGATTGGTTAACTCTCTTTTAGGCGATAAACCATTCTGTTCAATGTTGTAAACTATTGCTTTTGGCTTAAAACTTTCAACTAGACGTTTAAACTCAGCCCAACTCCTAATCCTAACTACACCTTTACCAATGTCATCTTCAGACTGCATAGTCACCATCTGACTAAAGCTTTCCCAAATTTTAAAAGAAGAAAGTTGCGGCTAGAGCTTCTTGTAAACTATGTCCTTCTCTCTAACACGTTGCGCCACTTTTAAGCCTATGCTTTGTCCAGCTTCGGCTCTCTGTACGTTTTTATGTTCAATCTGCATGGATTCCACTACTTGTTCGAAATCTGTGGTCGGTCCCCTGATGACTATGCGGTCTCCAACGGCTAAGGGTGCTTTGAGCTCGACAACCGCCACACCGATCTTGGTGAAGTAGTGGGTTACGCGTCCCACCTCGACTAGGTTTTCTTCAACCAAGCACTCATCTCCAGATGATGAAATAAAGCGTTTTATAGATAAATAGTTTATTTTGAGTCTTCAACCTAGGCATCTGCGAATTCTAGCGGCTTCCACAAGGCATTTTTGAGCTTCCCAGTTGTCCTGTTCGATGAAAGCTATGAGGAAATCGTTAACTATGTTTTCGTATCTCCGCTGTGCAAGGCTTACTGGTCCAAGTTTTATCGAAAACTTTTCCTCTACAGCTTCAAGGTCCTTCATGAGTCCAGCCATCCCCAAGCGAAGTTCTTCACGGCTCGCACCGGCCAGCTTGGCTATCTGCTCATGCATGTCCATCAGCATGTTAAGGTTGCGCCATGAAAGAAAAGCGCCGGCAAACTCCAAGTCGCGTTTGAGGTTTATATAATACTTTTCTAGGGCTTTCCATTCAGCCTCGTTGAGGCTGTTAAGGGCTTTAAAGCCTATGAATTCTGGCGGGATTCCAAGCGTGTAAAGCGCCGCCGCGAAGGGTATAGCCCTTGGAAGGGAGACCTTCCCAACGTTTCGGCTGTATCCGAACAAACCTATATGTAGTTTTCTAGCCCGCCTTTGGGGGACATAACACGCCACTGCATTTATCAAAGGTGCAAGCTTCTCCACAACCATCTGATATTCGGCCATGAATTTGTCCACAACACTTTTCAAGACCTCAGCCTCAAAGGGCTCTGTGCTGGGAAGCTCTCCGCATGGAAGATTTTCATTCAAAAATTTAACCACACGCCTTACCTCATCAGTTGGATAGTCGTATTTTAGGGCTGACTGGATTGTCACCGTACAGACTCCTGAGTATTCCTCTACGAAGTGTTTCACGTTGTCTGGTGATAAATGTCCCCGGAAAGGCATGGTTCCCACACCGATTATCGGATATAACTTGACGCTGAACCTTTCTTCAAGAACCTTCAATTGTGAGAAAGCCAGCTTACACAATAGCACCGCACACACTAGCCCATAGTTCAGGGCTGGATCAGAGCGGGCTATGAAAACCCGCAAGTATTTAGGCTTAACAGCCCCTATATAAGGCTCTATAATTTGGCCTATCCTCAGAACGCTTTCCATATCCTCTATCAGCGGGATAACCTCTATGGATTTTGGATTGAAGGGGCCTATCCAGTCCCCCACTTTCACCGACCCATTAAGCTCCACCTTTTCAGCACCAGCTATGGTTTTCTCGTAATACCTCAAAAGCCACAAAAGCTCGTCGCTGCTTGTTGTAAAAGGCAGTATAACCTCGAAAATTGGTGAAACATCCCGCTTGTAGAAGGTGCTTGCAATATCGTGGGCTACTGGAATATTAACCAGAGACTCCAACAAGATTTTCCGTTCAGCAGTTTCAATCTTTGGGTTCGGGACACGGTATGTTAGGAAGATATCCTCTCCCAAAACATGCTCTCTGAAAAAATCGCCGTATTTGCCAAGAAGCTTTCTAACAACGTGGGTATCAACATCCTTACCCTCAGAATCCCACATAACCTCCGTGCATCCAAGCTCTTTGTAGGCGAAGAAAGCCTCATCGATCTCAGCATCTCCTTGAATTATGTCTCTCCTCACCCAGCTTGGAAGAGACACATTGTCCGGATGCTGGGTGGACATGGTTCTTGGAATCTTCCTATTCGCCAAACCCATTCAGAGACGGCTCCACGTCCCTTAGCCTAATGCCGTTCACGGGTATAAACTTTCAATAGTAAGTTTGGTGAAAAAAGCAAAAGCAGCCGCTTATCAGAAACCAGTTTCGTAAAATTTACGGAAAACTCTTTCAGTCTGAGGACTTCCCACAAGATGTGTTGGAGAAGCTTCAACAATTTTAACGCAAAGTCTTTTGCCCAGCATGTTACCACTACCCTTAACAACAACAGGCTTGTAAGCAAAGTTTCTGCCAATCCAGGAACCAGAAACCGTTCCAATTTCATCCACGAGGATTTCACCCTCCCAGCCAACCCACCCTCGGTTTCGTTCAAGGGCCACGTCTAAAGCCACACGGCTCATAAGGACACTTCTAGCTTTAACCTCTGAAAAAGGAACGGTGTCTTTCATTTCAGCGGCTGGTGTCCGAGGTCTTGCAAAAAACTTTGAAACGTTAACCACGTCCGGTTTAACATCTTTTATCAACTGAACAGTTTTCTCGAAAGCCCCTCTTGTTTCTCCGGGAAAACCGCAGATAACGTCTGTTGCGATGGTCACTTGTGGGTGAACGTTGCGGAAAACCTCTATTATGTGGCGGAAATCCTCAACAGTGTAAAACCTCCGCATACGCGCAAGAACCTGGTTGTCGCCGCTTTGGACCGGTAGGTGGAGAAATTTGAAGACCTTTTCGTCCATGTAAGCTTTCACGAGGCGGTCTAATATTTTTAAAGCCATGTTGGGCGTCATCATCCCAACACGAACTTTAAAATTTCCATCGACCTTGCAAACAGCCTCCAAAAGCTCCGGGAGACTTGAGCCAATGTCTAAGCCATAACACGCCGTATCTTGTGATGTGAGCCAAAACTCTTGAACACCCTCGGCGAGGTCGGCTCTAACCCTTTCAATTATCTCTTCCACGGTGTAGCTTCTTAAACGTCCCCTAGCAAACACAACACAGCAATATGCACATGAACCAAGGCAGCCGTAGCTTATGGGAATTATGCCAACAAGGGGGTTTAAGCGAGCTCTCGGAAGGTGAATGTCGGGTTTAGCCCTCTCCGCGTCCTCTAAAGCGACAACCTTTCCACCCCTCAAAACCTCTTCAACGACGCTGACTATTTTTTCGCCTAAAGCCGGCCCAGCCACACCGTCAAACAACACTTCCCGCTTCAACCTCTCAAAGTTTATAAGGGGTAAACATCCAACAACAACAAGTTTCTTACCTCTTGGAACACTTTTCAAAAGGTCTATCATACGGTTCTCCGTTGGACCCTTAACAGCACACGTGTTATAAACAACCACGTCCGCCTCCGTCAAACTATCCACAAGAACATATCCAGCCCTAGCTAAACAACCAGCCATGACTTCTCCGTCAGCCAAATTCGTTGAACACCCGAAGCTTTTAAGAAACACCCGAAAGCCTTCCATGACAATATATTAGGTGCTTCAAAAAGAATAAAAACCTAGAGGTGTCCGAAAACTCCATTTTTACAATTTTTTGAAACGGAAAAATGGCAATCTTTAAAAAGAAAGAAACCAGCATATTCAAAACATGTTTAAAACATATTATATACAAGTATAACTTCTAACGGCTTTTTCGAATCACCGGTAGGGGGAGTTGAAAATTGAAGTTGATCACGCTGTATCTTCCTGAACCATATATTGAGGCGTTGGATCAGTTGGTGAATGAGAAGCTTTATCCCAATAGGGCTGAAGCCATTCGTGTAGCTATACGTGACTTGATAAATAATGAGGTTTGGCGAAGGAAGAGGGTTGGCTGATGCAGTCTAATGTTGGTCAGCAGACCTTCCGCTATTCGTGGCAGAATACTGTCGCCAGTGAGATTCGCCAGCCTAGCTCTTGCCGCATGCTAGTGGTTGGTGTGGGTGGAGCCGGAAACAACACAGTGACAAGGCTTATGGAGATGGGCATAGTTGGAGCTGAGTGTATAGCCATAAACACTGACGCTCTCCATCTGAAAATTTCAAAAGCCCACAGGAAAGTGTTGATAGGCGAAAGGTTGACGAAGGGACTTGGGGTAGGCGGAGACCCGAAGCTTGGAAGAGCCGCCATAGAAGAGTCTAGGAGACAAATAGAGGAACTGCTGACAGGAGCAGACGTGGTCTTCATAACGGCTGGGTTGGGCGGTGGAACAGGCACGGGAGCTGCACCGGTAATCGCTGAAATCGCGAAAAAGAAGGGCGCGTTAACGGTTGGGGTTGTGACAACCCCTTTTAGAATCGAAAAGGGACGCATGGAGTATGCGGCTTACGCTTTAACCGAGATGAGAAGGCACTGCGACACCGTTGTGGTCATAGACAACAACAAACTGCTTCAGCTTGCACCACATTTACCTATTAATGAGGCTTTCAAGATGGCGGACCAGGTTTTGGCGAACATGATTAGAGGAATAGTGGAAACCATTTCGGCCCCAAGCCTCATTAACCTAGACTTCGCTGACTTCAAGACAGTCATTAAACGGGGCGGCTTGGCTATTATAGGCGTAGGGGAGTCAGACGCCCCTAATAGGGTGGAAGATGCTGTCAGAAAAGCTTTGAGAAACCCACTTTTAGACGTGGACTATATAGGAGCGAAGGGTGCCCTCATACACGTGTGTGGAGACACAAACATGACTATTGAAGAGGCAAACCGCGTCGGGGAAATAGTCACGGAGATGATGGATGAAGACTCGCTGGTCATATGGGGAGCCAGAGTAAACCCCGAAATGGACGGCAAAATCAAAGTGACATTGATCCTAACCGGAGTTAACTCGCCCTACATTCTAAGCGGATTTGGCTCCATGGCACCACAACTTTTCAACCTTGAACCCCACGCTGAGCCTGAAAAGCCGCTAAACATAGATTTGGGCCTCTATCAAATGGAACAGGACATGTAAACCTGCACTCAGCACCTTCTTTTCTGAAGCTTGAAGCCAACTAGCGCAAGCTTGTTCTCGGCAAATAGTTTATAGAGAGGACTTATGCGCATTTAGGTTGGAAAGGCTTGAAGGAGAGGGGCCCGATGCCTCTAGGTGTAGGTTTAGTCGGATGCGGTGCTATAGGAACTGTTCTGGCAAAGGCAATAGATAGGGGACAAGCCGGGGAAGCTTTTCTGGTTATGGTCTTCGACAAAAACCTTGAGAAGGCATGGGGTCTAGCGCGGAAGTTGAAAAACAAGCCGAAGGTTGCCAAATCCTTCAAGGAACTTCTCGAATGTGAAGATGTAAAGCTTGTTGTAGAGGCAGCCTCCCAGGAAGCCGTTAGGGCTTACGCTTCTGAAACATTGAGAGCTGGGAAGGACTTAATGATTATGAGCGCAGGCGCCCTTGTTGACTCAAAAATGGTCGACGAGATTAGCCGCGCTGCAAGAGAGAGCGGTCGAAAGGTCTATGTGCCGTCGGGCGCCATCGCTGGTTTAGATGGAGTGAAAGCTTCAGCATTGGGCAGGATAGAAGAGGTAATTTTGACTACGAAGAAGCCTTTGGAGGCCTTGGTGGACAACCCATATTTTAGAGAGAAGTTTAGCGGAAAGGTTGAAAAGCCAACTGTGATTTTTGAGGGAGATGCAGCGGAGGCTTGCAAGCTGTTCCCCGCAAACGTTAATGTTGCTGCAACCCTAAGCTTGGCTGGCGTGGGTGTGGAGAGAACTGTTGTGAGAGTTGTCGCGGACCCAGTTTTAAGGAGAAATGTTCACGAAATTGATGTTAGAGGGAAGTTCGGCTTATTGAAGGTTTACGTGGAAAATGTTCCTTTTACTGAAAACCCAAAGACAAGTTATTTGGCAGCCCTTTCAGCTATAGCAACTTTAAGGAAGCTTACGGAGCCCATCCTCGTAGGGACTTAAACATGTTTTATGCTGAAAAGCCTAACCTTTAAGGCTAAGAGTTCCCTTTTGAATCTAACCCTAAGCGGTATGGCTTCGCCTAAGGGCTGGCAGAAACCCTTACTTATGGCTTTAACAACGCTGTCACATTCTAGTTCAGCTTCTACAAGCGTGTACGCGTTGCCTATCTCCGGAGGGTAGTGGGCGTCGCTTCCCCCTACTTGGGGCAAGCCGAGTCTTGCGGCTATTTCCTGCGCCCTTTCCACTGAACGTTTAAAGGGAAGGGCTGAGGCGTTTACCACTTCAACAGCGTCGAATTTTCGGCCTGTTTTTCGACCCAAGCTTGCCTTTAAAACGGCTTTAGGATGGCATGCTATGGCTAAACCTCCAAGCTCGTGGATTCTATCCACAGTTTCCTCCATGCCCAGTTTTTTCGGCACCATCTCGTGGATGTTAAGCCCAATTATGTGGCCGTCTAGGCTTGAAATTTCTATGCCTGGAATTATGAGGAAATCCTTCACTTCTCTCGCCATTTTAAGCGCGGCGTCTATCCGGTCATGATCTGTTATGGCTACACCGTCAAGTCCCTTCCTTTTCGCGTAGAAAACAAGCTCTTCCAGTTTAATCAGCCCATCGTAGGAGTGGCATGTGTGGACGTGGAGATCGATTCTAATTTTCAGCTTTTTCCCTTCGTTAAGGCCTCTCTAACTTTTTCCAGCATCTCATCAAGCTCTTTCTCGTCAGCTTCTATCTTGCGGAACAACGGTTTAGCATCGCCTATTTTGTGGCCCGCTGGCAATGGTTTTAAGGCTTCCTCCCACCTCTGCTGGTGGACGCTTCCCGGTAAGTTCAAGGTTTTCCAGAGCTCTTCAGCCGTGAACGGGATTATCGGCGCAGAAACTATGGCTAGGGCCTTCACAAGCTGGGCGGCCACATACATAACCGTGGCGGCTCTGGCCTTGTCGACTTTAACAAGATTCCAAGGCTCCTTCTCATTGAGGTACTGGTTGCCCAAACGTCCTATCCCCATAACCCCACTGGCCGCGGCTTGAAGTCGGCAAGCCTCATAGTTATCGGCAACTTCATCTACGCGTTCCTTTAAGCTATCTAGAACTTGGCTGTCTTCCGCGTCAAACGCTGTTGCTTCGGGTATTCGACTTTCAAAATGCCTATTTATAAAGGACAACGTGCGGTGAATGAAGTTTCCAAAAGTGTCGTTTAGGTCTGCGTTTATTTTTTCCGCGAAGATTTCCCATGAAAAGTTTGAATCCTTGGTTTCTGGACGCGTGGCTATTAAGAAGTAGCGCCAGTAATCCGGCGGGAAAAGCTCCAAGGCTTCATCTATCCATATGCCTATCCTAAGGCTTTTTGAAGCCTTCTCACCTTTAAACTGAAGGAACTCGGTGGCCGAAACGTTCCAAGGTAAATTGTAGTCTTCGTGAGACGCCATGAGTAGGGCTGGCAGAATTATCGTGTGGAAGGGGATGTTGTCTTTTCCAATGAAGTAAAGGGTTTTCGTGTTTTTGTCGAACCAATAGGCTTTCCAGCCCTCGGAGTCACCCCGGCTTCTGAAATATTCTATGGTAGCTGAAACATAGCCCAGTACGGCTTCAACCCAGACATAAATGGTTTTGCCCTCGGCTCCTGGGAACGGAGCTGGAATGCCCCAGCTCACGTCTCGTGTGACAGCCCTCGGCTTTAGACCCTCCTTTATGAGGTTTAGGCTGAAGTTTTTGGCGTTGGCCGGCAGCTGCTTGTTTTCACTTATATATTTGGCTAGTTTGTCCGCGAACTTTGGGAGGTCAAAATACCAATGTTTCGTCTTCTTGACGACTGGTTTGCCCTTGCAGATCACACAGTAAGGCTCTATTAGGGTTGCTGGTTCAAGGAGTCTTCCACACGCGTCACATTGGTCTCCACGGGCTGGCAAATGTCCACAGTAGGGGCATCGACCCTCGACGAAACGGTCTGGCAGGTATCGTTGACACTTCTCGCAATAAAGCATCTCAGTTTCCTGGGTGAATATGTAGCCGTTGTTGTAGATTTTAATCAGATGTTGCTGGACGAACTCCTTGTGCACTGGGCTTTCAGTCCGCGTGTAATTGTCGAAGGATATGCCCCACCTCTTGAAGAGTTCAGCAACCCTCGCGTGATTTTTGTCCGTCAACTCTTTGGGTTTGACGCCAAGCTTTATGGCCTCCACCTCTATGGGGGTGCCATGCTCGTCGGAGCCGCTTACCATAACAACTTCTTCGCCCCTAAGCCTATAATAGCGGGCCACAACATCGGCTGAAAGCACGGATCCGACTAGGTTGCCGAGGTGGGGAGTCACGTTTATGTATGGCCAGGCAGATGTGACTAAAACTTTCCCGAGTTCCACACACCTCCTTACGCCTTGAAACAGCTGATAGGCTATTATGAGATGTACAGAACATACTTAAAAACTGAGTGGAAAAATGAAGGGAGGTTATTCTGGTTTTTCGATGGTTTCCTCCAAAACCACTTTTGGTCTCCGCACTGAGAGGAATATGGTGGCGGCTAAAATTATTGTGCAAACGATCACCAACACAGACTGCAAAGTTACCAAGGTTAAAAGTTTCTCCATACCTTCCAGCGAGCGAAGGTATGGTCTAATAACCTCCAGGGGGATTTCTTCCTTGACCTTGTAGGTCGTTGTTCCAATGTTGTAGGAAACTTCAACCTCTATGTCTCCGCCAACAGCCCTCCCATCCGTGGGCACCGTAAACGTCTTCGTCAAACTCCAGTTTTTGCCAGCGGAAAGGACAGCGTCTATGCCTGTTAAGCTGTAGTTTCCACCCCAAACGGGGGCATACCAAGGATAGTAGATCGACACGTTTTTGAGGACTATTTCGTCCGGCCCGTGGTTGTAAACCCACAATTTTAGCGTTACGGTTTCGCCGGCTGAATACTGCGGTTTGTCAGTGTAGCCATAAACCTTAACATTGGCGACGCAGTTTGCAGGAGCCAGAGCTGAGGTTGCTATAGCTAAGACTGCCAAAAACAGAGGTAGCAAAGTTTTCTTTTCCAAGGAACCACCCAGACTTAGAATATGGCTATTGTTGGCTTTTAAAGCTTGTTAAGTTAACATTAGGCTTCAACATTCTTATTCAGATTCAGAAGCCTCTTTGACAGCCGCAACTACCTCCGCGGCGGAAGCATCCGTTTTAACGCCCTTAGGGTTAAAGTGGGTTCGGTGAGCTTCAAAACCCTTGGCTTTTAGGGCTTCAAGGACCGCCTTCACAGGAGGCGTTCGGAGACCCATTCTGTCGCATATTTTGTCTAAGACGTAGTATGTTGGTGGGGCCGAAACCTCGTCTTTAACGAGCGCCAAAATCTTCTCAATTTTCCTTTTTAGCTTGAAATGTCTTTTTTCGGCTTCCGTCTCCATTAACGTACAGAATTCTTCGTCGGCCAATTTTCCAAGCCATAAGGGTCCAGCGTAATCCATTTTCGAGCCGCAATATGGACAGGTGTCCACGTGCCCAAACATGGTTTTTGCGGCCTCTCTGTGGAAACAGTTAAAGCAGTGAAGGATATAGCCCAACTCTTTAACGGCTTTGTCGGCTTCCCGTGTACCATGTTTTATGAACATGTACGCGCGCACATAGTGGTCTGTGCTGTGGCTAAATACCGGGGTTATGCCCACTTCGTGTTTGGCTGCCGAGGCTGCGGTGCTTCCAACGACAAGCCTCAAGGCAATTTCATGGCAGTATTCTGTTCGAAGGGGTTTCCCGCCATATTTTCGCACACACGCCTTTGGGTGTACACCGCAGAGAGGTGCCATGTCCGTGGCGGTTAAAGCTAAAAGTCCGCCGTTGCGAGTTGCCCTAACAGCGGCTTCTACGTAGGGCGCTGGAGAACCAAAGGGGTCTATATCTATAGCGTCAAACCTCCTATTTGGTGCGGCATGCCGTGCTAGAAGAAGATTTGCATCAGTGTTTTCGATGGTTACCAGCTCTTCAACACCATTTAACTCCACGTTATACCTAGCCAATAGGCATGCCTTCCCATTTATGTCGTTCACTACAACTTTTTTGACACCTTCAACTTCTAGCGCGAAACGTATCCCCCTAACACCACAGCCAGCTAGAGGCTCACATACACGGATTTCATGGTTTACGGTTCGCTGGTAGGCTTGCAGCGCCAATATTGCGATGTCGCGGTTCAACTCCATTGCCGGGTTGTAGAAAACCGGAGCCCTTGAAGGCGCGTATTCGCCGGGCTTCTCCACAAAAGCCGAAAGCTTGGGAACTAGCACTTGCACCAGGCCTTCCTTGACTATCTCTGTTGGGAAGTCTATTTCGCTGTTCAGCCCCATCATGCCCTTGCTATACCCCACTCTAAGAGGGCTGAATGTATCATTTGGGAAGCTATGGCAGCCAATATGACTGCCATGATGCGGCTTATGGCTTGGACTCCATTGTTGCCTAATGCCGAAACCGACAGAGGCGCAAGACGCAACGTCAAGTAAACACCTATCGCGGCGATTAAGCCTCCCGCCAAAACGTTGACTATGGCGTATGTGCCAGCCAAAACGATGATAGTCGTCATGGTTCCAGGTCCAACGAGAAGCGGTGTTGCTAAAGGCACGACAGCCGCCTGTCTAACATCTATGGCTTTCGACCTTGACATTCCGCCCAGCATGTCTATGGCTAGGATTAGAAGCAGTATGCCTCCGCCGAACCTGAAGTTTGTGACGGAAACGTTTAAGGCGGCTAGTATTAGTGGTCCGAAGAGGGTAAATGTTAGAAGGAGCGCTATAACTATCATGGTTATGGTGCTGGTTATTTTAAGCCTCTCATCCCTCTTGAGGTTTCCAGTGTAAATGAGAAACGTTGGAATGGTGCTTACGGGATTCATTATTGTGTAAAGTTGGATGGATATGTTTAGAATTGCAGCTGGGTCAACTTGAACCCACTCCTTTAAACCCCCAACGGTGAAACGGAAAGACGTTAAGAACACCAGAAGAACTATGACGAGCAGCAAAGCTAACCGGAAAACTCTACTGTGCCTACGGGCTATCCACTCACTCAACTGTTTTTCAAGGGATGAAACTAGACCCTCACGTTCCCTCTCACCCATATTGGCTCAAACATCCTCCGTTTTAGCGTTGAAAGTTTCGAAAGGGGCGAGATATTAGACTTCTGGTCAATGGGGGGACTTGTCAAAACTTTTAGCCTAGTTTGGGGCAATGCATAACCGAGAGTGCGCACAAAATGAAAGCTTTCATATCAGTTGACCTTGAAGGAATGCCCTACATAGTGGCGCCAAGCCAGCTAAACTTGAAAGGCGCTCTGTACGAGGAGGCTAGGAAAATCGCCACAAAAATAACGCTGGCGGTGGCGGATGAACTCCACAAAAACGGCTTCGGAGAAGTGCTGGTGGCGGACAGCCACGGCCCCATGGTTAACATCCACGTAGAAGATCTACCCGAACACGTGGAGATAATTCGCGGCTTTCCCCGCCCTTTAAGTATGGTGACAGGCGTCGAAGGTTGTGACGCAGCTGTTTTCTTAGGTTATCACGCCAAGTTTGGAACAGCTAAATCCACCTTCGACCACACTTACAGCGGTGGAAGCATCAGAAAAGTTGAGGTTAATGGCGTCGAAGCAAGCGAGTTCCTTTTAAACACATACGTCGCCGGCGAGTTAGGTGTGCCTGTGGTTATGGTGGCTGGGGAAGCCCAGCTTCTGAAAGACGACGTTGAAAGGTGGACGCCTTGGATTGAAACCGTTGTCTTGAAGAATTCGTTAAGCCGAGTTTCCGCCAGAAGCCCAAGTATGGCTAAAATTGAAAGGGATTTAAGGGAGGCCGTCAAAAGGGCTGTTACAAAACTTAAAGCCGGGGAAGCTAAACTCCTTGTCGCCGAAAAACCCGTCAACATGCGAATAACCTTCCTAGCAAGCCACTTCGCCGACGTGGCGGGGCTTTTCCCAACGGCGAGAAGGGTTGATGCCCTAACAGTGGAGTATTCAGCGCAAAATATGACTGAAGCCTACAAGACCTTCGAGCTACTTGTGCTCGCTGCCAGCGGAGTTTCAGCCCTCCTAACTCAGCAAACATGAGAGAGGGCGAAGTAGGCTTGCGTAAACGCGTGCTTCTGTTAACTGGCAGCCCAGGTGTTGGAAAAACAACACTACTCGTGAAGGTTATTGATGTGTTGAAGGCTAAGGGCTACAGTGTCGGCGGAATGATAAGTCGAGAAGTACGTTCATGTGGAACACGCGTAGGCTTCGAAATACTAGACTTAACAAGTGGTAAGCGCGGATGGCTTGCCCACGTAGATCAGAAAACAGGTCCACAGGTGGGCAAATACCGCGTAAACCTAAAGGACTTGGATAGCGTCGGTGTAGAAGCAATCCTGAAAGCCACCAGAGAAAGCGATGTAATCGCTATAGACGAAATTGGACCGATGGAGCTTTTCTCAGAGAACTTTAGAAGGGCTGTCCGGGAAGCTGTTGAAAGCGGCAAACTCGTTGTCGGCGTAGTTCACTCGAAAGCCAGAGACAGGCTTGTGGATGCTGTGAAAACACGGCAGGACGCAGAAGTTTTCACCGTCACTTTTAAGAACCGCGAAAAGCTTCACCAACAAGTCATCGATGAAGCTTTACGTTTTCTTACGGAACAACCTAAAATGCTTTAACGGACAGAGAAGGATATGTTTAAGCGAAGGTCTCACGATGCTGGTTGCAGGCGTTGACGATGCAGGACGCGGCTCCGTCATAGGACCGCTGGTTATCGCTGGCGTTTTGGTTGATAACGAAGACGTTTCAAAACTTGTTGAGTTAGGCGTTAAAGACTCGAAGCTTCTGTCGCCGCGTCGCAGGGAAGCCCTAGCCGCTGAGATAAAGCGTTTAGCCAAAAAACATGTAGTGATAAAACTTTCACCAGCGGAAATTGACAAGGTTGTCGAAAAGGGTGAAAAACTTCATAGACTTAACTGGTTGGAGGCGCAGGCCATGGCCAAAGTAATAGAACTTCTTCGTCCAGATGTGGCATACGTGGATGCCTCAGATGTTTTAGAGGAGCGTTTCAAACAGCAGATTTTAGAGTTTCTCCCCTTTAAAGTTGAGATAGTTTCAGAGCATAAGGCTGACCGCAAGTACCCGGTGGTTTCAGCTGCCTCCATAATAGCGAAGGTAGAACGTGACCGCGAAATAGCCGAGTTGAAGGCTAGGTATGGCGATTTTGGATGCGGCTACCCCACAGACCCGAAAACAATGGAGTTTCTGCGCCGATGCCTAGAAACCTTCAAAGAATACCCAGAGTTTGTCCGTAAAAGCTGGGAGCCGGCCAAGAAGGTTAGAAGGGAGAAAGATCCCCGCCAGACGAAGCTAATCTAAAGCTTGCATAGGTCTTCTGGGCTCTTTATCTTGGACAGTTCCCCCTCGTTCACGCATGGAATATCTTTACCCAGCTTGGGTTTATGTCTATCCGTCACCAAAACTGGATGAGCTTTTACAACCTCACTTAGGCTTAGTATTTCTTCAACCCTTCTGTTCAGCATCCTCTCTTGGCCGTCCATGACCCCGCCAATTATTTTTACGTTTTCCTCGGGAACCGTGACGACGAAGTCAAAGGGCGCCTTTCTCACGGCCACAATGTTGTAGCCGACCAGTTTCTTGAAAATTTTCTGGAGAAGCTTGTTCCGCGTGAAAACTTGCCTAGCCCTCGCTGCAAAGGGTTTCCGTCGGCTTTTAGATGCTTCGAAAATGTTAACTGGTTTAGCCACTGGAATGCCCAGTGCGCATAAAAGGTTGTAGGCCGCTGTTACGGAGGCTTTGGCCATCCCCCTCTCGTATCCGTAAAGCGTCCTCCTCGAAATGCCCACTTTCTCTGCAACTTCGCCCACGGACAAGCCCAGCTCTTGCCTCCGTCTTCTGATGGCTTCGCCGTCTATCTCCACATAATACCCGCCGGGTCCCGCCTGGACTAGGGGATGTATGTCCCTCAACACAATGTTTTCGAAGGTTTTTGGAGTTACGGCTAAGACATTGTAGCGTGAGTAAACCGTGTCATCTTCTAGTGGCTTGTCGCGGGTTTTCTCGCTTATGAAAAGTGAAGATGCCGATATTTGATCGGCAATAATCCTAAGCTCCAGAGAGTCGTAGGGTGAAACGCATCCAATGTCCTGTTGCACCTTAATGAGGATTAAAGCCTCATCCTTTCTGGCGGCTATGTCGAAACAGCTTGGCCTTGAGCAGCAGATCTGGGAGACGGTGAAACCGCCCTCCTTCAGTATAGCCCCCGCCGCCTTAACCTTCTCCGTCTCCCGACAAATCATCGAATTTTCACATAATAACTAATATTAGACTTTAATATAAGCGTATACATCAGAAAAACAGTGGAAGCTAGCTCTAAACGCCTTGAAATATCTACAACGAGCCTGTCTAATCCTGCATCCGAGATCCAGCCCTACAAGGCCAAAAATATGGACAGAAAAACCCATATGGAACCGTCTCTATACCTGGCTACGCAAACCTTGTGTGGTCGTCCATTGCACACAATATTTTCCTAAGCCCTACTACTTCATCGTCTAGTGTCGGCTTCTTTTCAGCAACCACCAGTGCTGTACCACTTTCCACCACCGAGGATATTCTAAAGCAAACTCCTTTGGTTATCATTAACTGGTGTGAAAAATGCTCATCATCGATGTTTATATTGAACATTTTTCACCACGCAACGGTAAATATTTATTGAGCTGGGTATATACAAAAAAGGTGTGAGGTATTGGACGAGCTTGACATAAGATTTTGAGGGCTCATGTGCGATGGGTTGTACTTCTACAAGGTAGAGAGGTGCGGGTTTAGCCGAAACACTGTTTATCGAAGAATAGCCAAGCTTGAAGAGAAGGTAGTATAGAGAGGAGGATTATGGCTGTCCTAGACTTTAGTAAAATTGGATTTTGAGCCGTCGTCATCGGCACGAATCTTAATCCAAGGGACATCGACAAGGCTATTTCATTTTTAAAAGTTCAACATCAAGTCAAGTTTCTGTGGAGAACTTACGGTCACCACGACGTAATTGTGACTATCCTTTGTGACAAAGACGACGTGGGAACCTACATATACAACCTGAGGAAGGCTTTGGAGGAACTTAACATTTCAGTAAGCAGATTTGACA
>CAZRXM010000017.1:1322-17583 GCA_964604045.1 uncultured Candidatus Bathyarchaeia archaeon | reverse complement strand
GATAACCGAAAACGAAGAAATAAAATCGACGTGCTTTTCGCCCACTTAATTAACACTGTCTACTTGACGTCCAACAATGGGACAAATCCAGCTACCAACAAAATTAACCCGAGCGTTATTCCACTTGAAATTTCAGTAAAACTTTTGGGTCAAGTTCCGCCTCAATTAAAAAGCCATAAACCTTTCTCCTGGGAGGCAGCAGAAAACGGCCGATATTGAATCCATCCACTAATAGACACTCCTAGACATTCTGAGTTTCAGCAAACTCAACTTAAAGCTTCCTGACTCACAAGTAATCTGGTGTGCAAAATCTTTTTACATGCTTGAAGCTTACTGGTAATGTTGGTGGTAATGTTGGATGTTAAGCTTTTTGTGGATGGGGAGGAGATAAGCCTCAACAAGTTTGTCGTCAAAATTTTGGGTGGTACAGTTGTTGGGGCCGTTAGTGCCCTACGCGGTGTCAAGGAGGACTGGAAGGAGATTAGAATAGAGGTTAGGAGGTGAAGGTGTGATCCCGGAGGAGCACAGAAAGCACCTGGCTGAGGATCTTGCCAGTAGGCTTTTAAACCCCGTTAGACTTGTGGTTTTCACTCAAGAATACGAGTGTCCACACTGTGCGCATACCAGAAGCCTCTTAGAGGAGTTGGCTGGTTTAAGCGACAAGTTGAGCGTGGAGGTTTACGATTTTGTGGCTCACTCAGATAAGGCTAGGACTTATGGAGTAGACAAGGTTCCAGCCGTCGCCATTATAGGCGCAAAAGATTATGGTTTACGGTTTTACGGCTTACCATACGGCTACGAGTTTCAAACTCTCTTGGAAGGAATAGTGAGCGCTTCCCGTGGGAGAGCGGAAGTCTCCAAAGAAACAAGAGAAAAGCTTAGGGGCATAAGATCTCCTGTGCACATTCAGGTTTTCGTGACTTTGACTTGTCCCTACTGTCCTTCGGTGGCGAGTTTGGCTTTCAAGTTCGCCGTTGAAAGCGACATGGTTAGGGCTGACGTAGTTGACGTGGGCGAGTTTCCGCACATCGGGCAAAAGTACGGTGTCATGGGTGTCCCGAAAACGGTCATAAACGATAAAGTGGAGTTTCTAGGAGCGGTTCCAGAGGACGTTTTCCTAGAACACGTTTTGCTAGCCGCCCGCCGACCAGAGTATGTGCTTTAACGGTGTAGGTTCTGACTGGCCAAAAAGAGCCTTTAACTCTGGTTTTCATTTACAGCGGCGGGTTCGCCGAGCGTGTCATAAGAAACCTAATAAATGATCCAAGCTTCTGCAAAGCCTGCGGTTTGTACTGCGACTCATGCAAGTATGGTGTTTACAGTTATGTACGCAACATCCGCGCAGCCATAGAGCTGCCGAACCCGTCGCAGCTGCCAGCTTTCATCGACAAGCCCGAGGAATACATGCCTAAAACCATTCCGAAAGTGGACTTGTGTGTGGCTTCAGGCCTCCACAAGGATTTGCTTTTAGAGCTGCCAGTCCACCTTGAAAGGGCTGGTGTTAAAGGCTTAATAGTGCCAATTGAGGATTTCAACGAGGTTCCCTCGGGCTTGAAAAGGCAGGTTGAGGAACGCTGCGGTGAGCTGAACTTGGAACATGCTTTTCCAAAACCTTTTTGCTCGCTGGAGCCTTCCGGAGACAAGCCTTTGATTTCACGTTTTGTTTTGGAGCTTGGTGTTGGACGCCCGAAACTGGAGGTTTCCACAGCTAGGAGGGGTGGCCGCGAAGTAGTTGAGGCTGTTGTAGTTAAGCGGAGCGCTCCATGCGGCTCCACGTGGTATGTAGCTAGAAAACTCATAGGCGTGGAAACAAGAAGGGAAATCCTATACGACGCTATTGCAAAAGCGCATCATAGTTATCCGTGTACCGCCACCATGAACGTTGACCCAGAAGCAAAAGAACCCATATTGCACATAGCCGGCTATATCATAAGGGATGAAGTGGAAAAAGCCTTAAAGGAAAGTGGGAGATAACCCGTCTTTTCCTTGCGTTTTCAACCTTTCAATCAAATCTAGAACCTTGGCTTTTATGGCATCCCTCACACGCCTAGCTTCTTCCAAAGGCATTTGAGCCGGATCCGGCATATTCCACTCTTCAACATGCCGCGTGTAAACCACTGGGCATAGGGCGCCGCTACACACAATGACAGCGATGTCAGCCTTTTCCTGAAGCTCCCTCGTCATCATTTTGGGTTTTTTGTGGCTTATGTTTATACCCTCTTCAAGCATAAGCCTCACAGCATTAGGATGAACTCTTTCAGCCGGTTTTATGCCTGCGCTTATAGCGGTCCAGCCTTTAGGTGCATACCTGTTGAAGTAGGCTTCGGCTATTTGGCTTCTAAAACTGTTTTCAACGCAGACGAAAAGCACAGTCTTCAACATTCAACCTTCCCAGTCTAAGAGGCGTTTCTCACCTTCAATCTTCTTCAAGTCTGTTATGTCTTGGGTTACTTCCATCGTGCCCATATACTTGCCTTCTTTGTCCCTTACGGCAAAATATCTTATGTGGATTAAGCGGTCGCCCTTCCGAATCCAGAACTCTGCCACGTCTTTTTCGCCTCTCCTGAAAGCTTCGAGGATTCTGTTTACCACGTGGATGCTTTTCTCCGGATGGCAAAGCTGCACTTTTCTGCCCAATATGGCTTTTGTTCTGACGAAGATGCGTTTTTCCGGCTTGTTGAAGAATTTTACAGTGTCATCCTTGTCCACGAAGGTTATGTCCACGGGCAAAGTGTTCAGAATTGCTTCAACCTCCTCCTTCATCAAAGTTCCGGTTTCAAAATGCAACAAGCCTTCAGCCATGGCTTTAGCTTCAACAGCTGGTTTTTCCGCCATCTTTTCTATTAAGTTTGTCGGAGTGAAACAGCAGTAGCCAATCTCGTCAAAGTCCGCCCGCACCTCCGCCCATTCTTGTTCTGTGACGACACGTTGGGCTGATGGGAACAGTATGTTGTTTTCCTTGAGTATATGGCTGTTTAACGTATTTTTTATGGCGCTTGCCAGTTCGCCTAGCCGCCGTTTAAAGTCTTGGAAGCTCATGTTTGAGGCATTTTCCAGCAGACCTTTGAGCTGCTTCTTCTTTTCTCTAAGTTGGTTGTGTTCCATCCACATGATGGCTGGCGGTTCTGTTATACCATGTCTCTCCAAAACTGGGAAGAGGACGTTTTCTTCACGTAAATAGTGTTTTTCAGCGTCAAGAAGCTCTTCAAGAACATGCCCAAGTTGAGCCAGCTCCTCCTTTACGGCTTCAAGGTTCTCGGCGCTCTGCACTTTTTCAGCCAAAAAGCCGAGCTTTTGAGTTATCTGCTGGAGCACCCGGTGCTCCTCAAGGAGAATGCCAATAGGGCTTGTTGGAGCCACTTCAAGTCGCTGTTTCTCCAACTGTTCTCTAAATACTGCCAAGTGCACGTCGCAGAGCCTTTGAATCTCCTCCCGTGAGATGCCCTCCCTAATCAGTTCCTGCTCGACCTTGGCGATCTCAAGCGAACTTACACCCTCAAGAAACTGCCGGAACCGCTCCTTAACGTGTTCCGGAGGCACACCCTCATGAAGCTGCTTCAGAATCTCTTTGAGGGCTTTTTTGCGGTCTTCCTCGGTTACTCCTCCCATGCTATGCTTCCTCCTTGATTTTTTGGGCTAAGGCTTTGCCTATCCCGATGATTTGTCGCACGTGCTCCTCCGTAGGTGGACCGTTAATCTCTAGGGCGCCCACAACCTCAATCTTGAAACCGTCAAGTAGTTCTTGAACTTGTTTCAAAGCACCCCCGCCCCAGCCGTAAGAGCTTAGGACAACAGCGAACTTTGTTGGTGGACGCAGCGTCTTAAAGAGGTATGTGGCGTAAACTGCTAATGGGTGCGCTCCGCCTAAAACTGTAGGTGCACCCAAAACGATGGCTCTGGAATCCACAAGGTCTCGGGCTAAGTCGCCTACATCAGTGATTGCCAAATTGTGGAAAGCTAGTTCTACGCCCTCGGAAGCCAAAGTTTCAGCCATCTGCTTCACCATGGCGTCGGTGCTGTTCCACATGCTGACATATGCTATGACTGCTTTCGGGCGGGTTTCGCCAGAAGCCCACAGCCTATAGGCGTTCAAAATGGGTTCGGGCTTTCGGTGGATGGGGCCATGGCTTGGTGCAATAACACGAACGTTGAGTCCGGCGATTTTTTCTAGGGCTTTCTGGGCCATTGCCCTAAAAGGCATCATTATTTCGCCCCAATAACGCTGGGCGTGCACCAAATAGTCTTCAATTTCGTCGCTGTATACGCCTCCAGCCAAGTGAGCGCCGAAAAAGTCGCATGGAAACAGTATCCCATCCCCTTCAAGGTAAGTGAAAATGGTTTCAGGCCAGTGGAGCATGGGCGCCTCGATGAAGCGCAAAGTTTTGCCGCCCAAGTCTATGACGTCGTTGTCAGCCACCACCTTAATCCTTTCTTGGGGAACATGGTAGTAGATCTGAGCCATTTTTGCGCCTCTGCTTGAAGCTACAAGCTTCGCCTCCGGCGCGGCCTTCATAACGTGTGGTATAGCGCCGGCGTGGTCTGGCTCTGCATGGTTCATAACAATATAGTCCAAATCCTCTAGTGGAACCAAGCTTCTAACCTTTCCTTCCAGCTCGTTTTCAAAGCCCGGGTTAACGGTGTCGATTAGGGCTTTGGCCGTCTCGCCAACAACGAGGTAAGCGTTGTAGGAAGTTCCTTTCGGAAGCGTAATTAAGGCGTCAAAAAGTCTTCTGTTCCAGTCCCTTACGCCGACCCAGTAGACTTTTTCGGCCAGTTTCAACACATTTCTTTCATACAAGCGTTTTCACCTTTATTACAATTGTAATAAAGTATATTTATGCCTTTCCACAAAATACACAAAGGAATGAATGAAATGCTATTACCATGCGAAGTCGCCGTAAAAAGCCTACTTCCACCAGTAAGGGCAGCTATAGCCAAGCATCTAATGACGAAATACGGTTTAAAACAAGTGGAAGTCGCAAAACTTTTAGGTGTAAGCCAGCCAGCCATAAGCCTTTATAATAGAAAGATGCGTGGAAAAGCCCTAGACCTAGAAAAGGAAGCAGAAATCAAAGGTTTAATAGAGAGGATGGCTGACTCCCTTGTTAACAAAGGCTTGACCCCCAGACGGTTTATTCTAGAATTTTGCGAAATATGTAGAACTGCCCGCGCGAAAGGCCTACTATGCAGCTTACACGAGGCCATTGACCCCACAATTGACTTGGAGGAATGTCAAATATGCATGTCCGCAAAGCTGAAATGTCCAGCTTAAAACTCTTAAATATGGTAAGGAACTCAAAGTCGATGAAGTTTAAGGGATGAGCTTAAAGGAGCAGTTAAAAGAATTCTTCAAACTTACATGCTTATTTTGGCTGTTCCTTTAGTTTTTATAGCCTTTGCAGCGGCAATATACATATTTTACACAGCTAAGCCTTTCCACGAAGCCATCAGTTGGACTTTGATGTTTGGAGCGCTAATTTTGATGGGGTTGGCTCGTAAGCATGCTTTCACTTTCTGAATACAGATACATAGAAGGGGCTGGAATAAATCCAACTATTGCATAGGAAGGAATGAAACATAAAATATGGCGGAGAATCGAAAAGGTTTGGAATAACTTTAGGATTGTCGGCTTAACCCTTTTCCTAATTCACTGTGTCATTTTTCCTAAGGTTCTGCTAAGAATTTTATGATTTTCTCGTAGATGTCCTTGTCCCGCAGATCCTCCTGTCCCCTATATATGCTTGGGTTGTCGTTGACCTCAACTACTATGTAGTCGCCGTTAACCTCTTTAACGTCCACACCGTACAGCCCATTCCCAACGACGCTGCATGCTTTTAGAGCTACTTCCTTGAGTCTCTTAGGAGCGTTGTCCCGTTTTAGGGTGACTGTTCTTCCCCAAACGAAGCTGGGTTTCCCACGTCTTTTAACGCCGTGTTTCCATTTGCCTTTGGGCATCATGTACTTGCACACGTATAAGACTTCGCCGTTTAACACACCTACGCGCCAGTCAAAGCGGGATGGCATAAACTTCTGCACAACTATGTAGTCTGACCTCCTAAAGAAGCGTTTGGCAACCTCGCGGAAGCTCGTCTCGCATGAGGCTTTCTCCACGTACTTTGAGAAACTCGTATAGGGTGCCTTTATCACAACGGGCTTGCCTAAAACCTCAAAGATTTCGGCAATCTGCTTGTGATGGAACTCTTCCCTGCCTAGGAAAATCGTGGGAATGTAGGGCACACCATACTTTTCGAAGAGGCGATACTGGTGGATTTTGTTGGCGCATATCCTAATCGAAATCGGATCGTCGATAACCCTTAGACCAAGCTCCCAAGCGGTTTTCGAAACCACATAGGCTGTGTAAAGCGGGTCCGTGATCGCCCTAATGAAAACCGCGTCATACTTCGGAATTTCGGAAAGCTCATTTCTAAAAATGAAATGGAACTCGTGGCCAAGCTTCTGGGCTGTCTCCTTAAACATCTGCAACGCTTCAGCTTCCCTTGAATGGAAGAAATTATACTTTTCAACAAAGCATGCTATCCGCGTCAACCGGACCATCCTTTCCCGGAAAACCGGGAAACCATTTTAGATAGCAAGTCAACATCGCTGGGCTGAATTTCCCCAAACTCTACCAGTTGAAGCCCGCAAAGATACGCTTTTCCGTTAAGACGTTGGACATGAAGCTTGCACACTGGAATATTGAAGGTTTCATAGACTTTTTTGGCAACAGCCTTCACCTCACCATATTCAGATACACATTCGCCGAAGAACGATTTAACGGACAGGAGTTTGCCTTTAAGCGGTTGAGCGCAGACAGCATAGCGGTAATTCATGCTTAAGCTTTTAACCGCCATATAGAGGGCGGTTCTGTTTTCCGCCACTTTAAAACCGTTGAACATGAAGGGGTTGACGGGAAAAACAACAACGGGGAAAGTGAATACAGCCATGATTTGTTTAACAGAGTCCGTTAAGATGAAGGGCATGGTTGGCGTCCCGTTCTTCGCCGCCCTCGTCAACAAAATTGGTGGCCTGTAAACGTCCACGGCGTTTTCGGTTGTTGGGACAACATCGTCGCCTAAAATTTCAGCATGCAGCGAGACAAAATACCCTGTTTTCATGTAGCGATAGTCGTTGTTCACGTTGAGAACAAAACCTCTAAAAGAGGACTTGAGGAATGTTGACGGTGTTGTTGTTGGAACATCTGTTTTTAATGGTATGTTTGAGACGACCAGCAAACAGGAGGCACCAGACAACAAGAGAATGGCTAAAACAGTCATCGATATTTAAGATTAACTGTTGGATCCCTCGTAAGCCATCAAAGTTTTGGGCTGTAAGGCTTATATCTCCGCGTATGTAAAACCTTTTAGAGGTCTGTCTGTACGTACAGAACCCTAGAGGTTCTAGGTCCAGAACACGAGTTTTCGCTTGTTGATGAAAACTTGAAAGCACTACCTATAGTTGACAAGGTCATTAAGGATTTTTATGGACGAGTTGTGAACTTCGTGGAGCTTAACGGCTTCACATTTGGGAAGGAGCTGCAGCTTCACGTTATGGAGGTTAAGCCCAACAAGCCCTTTAGGTCTCCTAAAGTCTTTGAGGAAACCATGCAAGAGGCTGTTTTGACGCTTAGCGAGTTGCTTGAACGCCGTTACGGCGCTAGGCTTTTGGGCACAGGAATGCACCCTACGCTGAGGCTTGAGGAGGCAGCTGTTTGGCCGCATAGGCATAGGCAGATTTATGAGGCTTTCAGCCGAATATTCAACATTAAACAGCATGGATGGCTGAACATTCAAAGTTTTCAGCTAAACATTCCATACGCAGACGAAGCCAAAGCCGTTCGAGCACATAACCTGCTTGCAAATGTTTGTGCTTACCTTCCAGCGGTTTCAGCTTCGTCCCCCATTTATGAAGGCCGTTTAGGCGAGTATGTAGATAACCGTCTACGCTTTTACATGGAAAACCAGAAGGAAGTACCCTCCATAGCGGGAAATGTGGTGCCAGAGTACATTCAATCCCTTAAGCAGTACAGGCTGGAAGTAATTGAACGTTATTCCAGAGACCTGGCTAAGGCTGGAGCTCACCCCTGCATTCTCCATAAAGAGTGGGTTAACTCGCGGGGCGTTACAGTCCGCTTTGAAAGAAAAGCCTTGGAAATTCGAGTAATGGACGAACAGGAGTGTATAAAGTCCGATGTGGCTTTAAGCTGTTATATTAGGGCTTTGTTGAGAGGTCTAATTAGGATGAACTGGCAGCTCTTGCCCACAGAGGTCTTGGTGGCAGACTTCCGCTCCATAATAAAGGAGGGCCTAAACGCCAAAGTGCTTAACCCAGAAGGGCCAACAGCCAGACACGTCTGCAAAAGTTTCCTACGCATGGCTTGGGAAAACGCAACTGCCGAAGAGAAAGACTATCTGCCCCTCATAGAGAAGCGCGTGGAAAACGGAAGCCTATCCGAGGTCATTAGGGAAAAAGTTCTTGTCAGGGCCCAGAAAACGGAGTTTCACGAGGCCGTTGTAGATGTTTACACGCAACTCTTAAACAGCTTAAAGAACAATGAACCTTTCATCTAAAAGAAAAAGGAGCGTATCAGATGGAAGGTGAAAGGCAGGAAAACTTTTTCAAAGTGTGCAGCGCATGCAAGATAAGCTGCTGCCAAGACGCTAGACCACCTATAACCGAAAAACGTGAAAAAATAATTTTGGAGTTTCTAGCCAAGAACGGCATAAAAATTGAAAACCCGTTTATGCGCACAGAATACACTTTTCCAAGGGAAACTATGGACGGCTACTGCATATTCTACGATAAAGCCACGCGGAAATGCCTTATCCACCCAGTTAAACCCGAAACTTGCGTGGCGGGACCAATAACCTTTGACATAAACAGGACAACGAGTAAAATTGAGTGGTATTTGAAGATGGAGAAGATATGTCCCCTAGCCGGGGTCATGTACAAGGATAGAAGCCTCCTAAACAAGCATTTTGAAGCTGCCAGAAAGGAGATTCTGGAGCTTGTTAGGGAACTACCACCCGAGGCTTTAAAAGCCATATTAAGGCGGGAGGAGCCGGACACTTTTAAGATAGATGAGGAAGATTTGGAGGAGGGGATCTTACAAAAGCTGTAGAAGCCTATCAACATCTTTTAAATAGTTTGATGACAAGATTTTGATGGAGGCGCCCTTTATGTCTGTTCTTTGGAGCGGCAGGCCTTTCATGAAGAAGACCCTTGTTAAGTTTGCCATAGTCTTTGCGGCTGTCTCCATCCTCCTAAGCCCTCTGTTCGTTTTTGTCCCGCTTCTTGTCCCGTTTTGGCTGGCTCTTTGCTTCGTTTTCTTTCTGCTCTACTACTTTAACAAGAACGCCTATACATACTTTATAACTGACAAGTCTGTTCGCATAGAAAAGTCCTGGTTTTTCGGAAGCTACGCTCGGGAAATAACCTTCGATCAAATTAGGGACATTCACGTGATGCAGGGAATTCTGGCGAGAATGTTCAATTGCGGCTCGCTGGTGTTCACAACAACCACGGGGCTTGAAGTTGGATACGTCGGCGGAGGGGCAGTTGTTGGAAAAGGCGTAATGGTTGGGGGTGGAGCCGCTGAGCCAACTATTGTTAAGGCTGGGCGCAACATGTTTTGGGACATTTCAGAACCAGCGAAAGCCAAGGAAATCCTAATGGGCAAACTAACTGAGTGGCGGGAAGTCTTCCAACAGCAGAAAATAGCAGCTTCCGTGGAAAAAATGGCTGAAAAAACAGCGCTTCCCCAGCATCTCTCAGCCGCTGCCACAGAAACAATTGTCGACCAGCTTGAGAGACTTAAAAGACTGCTTGATTCTGGAGCAATAACAACAGAGGAGTACGAAAAAGCAAAGAGAAAATTGCTAAATGAAAAATCCTAGAAGAGCTATCGACTTTATAGTTTTACGGCGCTTGAACTTGGTTGGTCACTTTATGTAATTGATTACGTCTTTTCTTCTAGGCTTCGGCGGTGGATTTTCATCCTTATATCCTAATGCAACAACGCATACATGTTCATAGCCTTCCGGAACACTCAACTCCTTTTTCAATTGTTCACCCTTCTCTGACTTGAACAGGAATTATGTGGACGTCATTATTATTGAGCCAAGTCCCAGCGATTCAGCCGCTATCAAGATGTTTTCGGCGGCAAGGGCGCAGTCTATTTCAGCAAAACGAGCCGTTTTATCCGCGGTGATTAGTATCACTGTTGGGGCGTTCCAGAAGGGGTTGAAGTTTGGGTCTTTCGCCCTCTGCGCCAGAAAGTCTATGCCAGATTTTAGCATGCCCTCCTCCATTATGTTCGCCATCTTATCCAGCGTTTCCTTGTTTTGGATTACTGTGAAATGCCACTTCTGTTGGTTCCGCGCATTTGGCGCAAGTATAGCGCACTCCAAAATCTCTTGAAGATACTCGTCTGGTATCTGTTTCGGCTTGAACTTTCTTATGCTTCTTCTGCGTTTTATAACCTCAATCGTTTCGTTCATAACCCTGCACCTCCCGCGACTTTAACTTCGTTTACAGTTTTGCTGGCATTATATCTTATGTTCGAGTGTAGCGCCCCTTATGGTGCAAAATGCTTTTACCTTTGGCTTCATGCTATTCTATCAGCACTTGGGGTTCACCGCATCTTGAAAGAGCAGCCGAAAAATGCTTTTGACCTTCTAGTAAAGCCCGTTAGACGCTTGATTGAGCAGAGGGGATTCTCAAAGCCGACAGAACCGCAAGAAAAAACTATTCCGCTGGTTCTTGAGGGGAAAAATGTATTGCTTATTTCGCCAACAGCCACTGGTAAGACAGAAGCCGCCTTCCTGCCTGTTTTAAGCATGCTCCTGCAAGAGCCCCAGCCCCCGGGCATAAAAGTGCTTTACATAACGCCCTTACGGGCTTTAAACCGCGATATGTTGGAGCGCCTCGAATGGTGGTGCAACAACCTCGACATTAGGTTGGCGGTTAGACACGGTGACACGGAAACCAGCGAACGCGCAAGGCAAGCGAGAAGCCCACCTGACATTTTGATCACGACCCCGGAGACTTTGCAAGCCATCTTAGTCGGCTGGGTTATGCGGCAGCACCTCCAGCACGTACGCTGGGTGATTATCGACGAAGTTCACGAGATGGCTGACAGCAAACGGGGAAGCCAGCTTGCCTTAAGCCTTGAAAGGCTCCGCGCCATAGTTGGAAGGGACTTTCAGGTTATAGGGCTGTCGGCCACCATAGGCAGCCCGGAAAAAGTTGCCCAGTTCCTCGTTGGAAACAGCCGTCCAGTGGAGATTGTGCGGGTTCCTGTTGCCAGAAAAATGCGCTTAAAGATTTTGTTCCCGAAGCCCAAGCCGGAAGACTTCGAGTTGGCTGAAAGGCTTTACACTCACCCGGAGGTGGCGGCTAGGCTTAGGGTTATTCGCGACTACATAGACCGCCACCAATCCGTGCTCCTATTCACGAACACACGGGCTATTTCAGAGGTTTTGGCAAGCCGCTTTAAGGTTTGGGACATAGACTTCCCAGTCTCTATACATCACGGTTCTTTGGCAAAGCCTTCCCGCATAGCTGCTGAAAGAGGCTTAAAGAACGGTGAGTTGAAAGGCCTAGTTTGCACGAGCAGCCTTGAACTGGGTATAGACGTGGGCCGCATAGACCTAGTCATCCAATACATGAGCCCCCGCCAAGTCACGCGGCTAATCCAGAGGGTTGGCAGAAGCGGTCATAGAATAGGCCACATAGCCCAAGGAATAATCATAACCATGGATTCAGACGACACGCTTGAAGCCATGGCCATAGCCAGACGCGCCTTGCGGGAGGAACTGGAGCCCGTTGAAATTCCGCCGAAACCTTATGACGTTTTAACCCACCAGATTGCAGGACTGCTTCTGAAACAGAAGAGGCTTGAGTTCAGCGAGATTCTTGAAATGTTTAGGAAAGCCTACCCATATGCGGATTTAGCGATGGAGGACGTTGAAAAGGTTCTACGGTACATGCATGAACGCTTCCCGAGGTTGGCGTGGGTTTCCTTTGAAGACAGGGTCGTGTTAAAACCGCGGAGAACAAAGGCTCTTTTCGAATATTACTTTGACAACTTGTCCATGATTCCGGAGGAAAAACAGTATCTGGTGGTGGACGAGACAACGGATTCAGCTGTGGGTATCTTAGACGAAGCCTTCATGGCAGAGTACGGAAAACCGGGCATAAAATTCATCATCCGCGGAAGCCCGTGGCGAATCATCCACATTTCAGGCGACAAGGTTTACGTTAAGCCCGTTGACGACCCTACGGGGGCGATTCCAAGCTGGATAGGCGAGGAAATCCCAGTGCCCTTTGAAGTAGCACAGGAAGTAGGTGTCATCAGAGCATTTGTTGAAGAGCAGATGCGCAAGGGCATCCCGCCAGAAGATGTTGCCGCAAAGCTCAGCGAGCAGTATCCCGCCGACAAAGAAACCATTTTGGACGCTTTGACTGAGACAGTTGAGCAAGTTTCTGCTGGGCTGCCCGTTCCAACGGACAAGCGAATACTTGTTGAAGACTGGGAGGATTTTGTGATAGTTCACGCTCATTTCGGCTCCTTAACTAATAGGGCTCTGGCCCAACTTATTGGGCAAATTCTTTCCGAAAGAATTGGCTACGGCATCGTCGTCCAACATGACCCATACCGCATATTCATACAAACCATGGGCGCAGCCACGGCAGACCATATTGTTGAGTTGTTTAGCGAAATGGCCTTGATGGATGGGCAAATAGTCAGAGACAGCCTAACAAGAGCCACCATAAAAACTGGGCTTTTTAAGAGGCGTATGATCCACGTGGCTAGGCGTTTTGGAGCTTTGGAAAAATGGGCGGACTTCAGCAACGTGAGCCTCCAAAGGCTTCTCAAAAGCTTTGAAGGAACCCCGATCTTTGAGGAAGCCCTAAGAGAGGTTTTCCTAAAAGACTTGGACATTGAAAAACTTGTACATGTTCTGGAGAAAATCCGCAATGGCGAAATTGTAGTCAAGAAGGTTGAAACAAACGGAACAGCCACGCCGGTTGCGAGGGTTGGCATCGAACGGGTAAGCATGAAGACGGATTTGATTCCGCCAGAGCGTATGCGCGCCGTGCTTGTGGAATCCGCAAAGGCTAGGTTACTGAATGAGACATGCGTTTTCGTCTGCACGAACTGTTGGAGCTACATGGACATGATACGCGTCAAAGACTTGCCTGCAAAGCCTAAATGTCCAAAATGCGGCTCCGAAGCCATTGGACTGCTTAAAGAGGAGGAAGAGAAGGTTTTACCGGTGATTGAGAAAAGAGGCGAAAAATTGACAAAAAGCGAAGAGAAACTGCGGAGACAAGCCATTCAAACCGCCCGCCTAATAGAGAAGTATGGGAAAGCCGCTGCGGTGGCCCTTTGTGCCAGAAAAGTCCAGCCTTCAGATGTAAAAGAGGTTTTGGAAAGGGACTCAAAGCTTGACGACAGATTCTACGAGCTTGTCTTAGAAGCTGAACGTCGAGCCATAACCAAAAGGTTCTGGTGAGAGAACAAGAGACTTACAACAACTTTTAAATGTGAGGTTGCGTTTATCTGGGTGAGCAAGTTAGCTCTAAAGGTTTGGAGATAAGAATTTGGAGATAAGCCGAAGAAGACTCCGCGAGGAAGTCTTGAGCAGGATTAAATATGTGAAAAATTGTGTTTTGGCTAGGGAGCTCTGCCTCATAATCCGCACAAACAGGGCTGTTCTCGAACCAAAGGACGTGCATGACATCTGCCTCTACATTTCTGAGCTCTGCAAGGAAGAGGGCTGCGAAGAGCCAAGTGAACTGTGCCGCAAGGCAGCCGAAGCCGTGGGCGCCGGAGATGAAGCGAAATACCTGGAGCTGTGCGCCCAAAGCGCCATGAAATGCGGAGAGTCCAGACGCCCAACACCTAAAAAGGCAACATACGTGGCGTAAACCAGAAATTTTAAAATGAAGAGAAGTACTGCTAAATCCTAGAAGGAGGCGCCAGGACTGTTCATAGCCCCATATGTCCCAACCCCCCTGCCTGTTGTCCGCCAAATGCTCATTTTGGCACAGTTAAAACCGGGAGAAGTTTTCTTCGACCTCGGCGCTGGAGATGGCCGGACTGTCATAATGGCTGCTAAAGAGTTCGGCGCAAGAGCTGTCGGTGTTGAACTCCGCGAGGACCTCGCAAAAAGAGCCCTAAGCAGCGTTTACGAGGAAGGACTTCAGGACAGGGTGACGATTGTCCACGGCGACATGTTCAACGTAGACTTGTCTCCAGCCGACGTTGTATTCCTATACTTGACCACTAGCGCCAACGAGAAGATTAAGCCGAAACTTGAAGCAGAGCTTAAGCCAGGCGCCCGTGTAGTTTCCCACGATTACGAGATTGTGGGGTGGAAACCCGTTAAAATTGAGAATTTCTGTGAAAACCCCAAGCTTGGCTATCCATCCCATACCCTATACCTCTATAAGAAGGTTTAAGGAAAGCTAAGCGTGGAAATTTTGCCATCCTTTAAAACCTTGTATAGGGTTTCTTGGGCGGACACGGATGCAGCTCAAATGGTTTACTTCTCAAACTTTTCAGGTTCTTCGGTAAAGCCGAAGAAGATTTCTATGAACACTTAGGATTACTGGACCTTTTCGTGGCGAAAGAGGTTATAATGCCAAGGTTGAAGCCTACTGCCGATACAGAAAGCCAGCGAAGTTCAACGGCCTCCTCGAAATAGAGTTAACAGTGGAGGATTTAAGAGAAAAATTCGTGAAATACCGCTTCAAAATCTACAATAAGAAAACAAACGAGCTTATCGCAGAAGGATATCTGGTAGCTGTAGCCGTGAACAGGCATACCTTAAAAGCTATACAAATCCCCCACGAAGCTATGGAAAAACTTAAAGCGTTCAGTAGCGCTGGAGAAGCAAAATAAACTTTTAATTCATCCTTTAAATCCATCAAACTTGGAAAAGGAGACTGGAACACTGAAATGCTGTTCGTGCCGTGGAAATTCATCGCAGACTGGAAGTGTAATCTATGTGGATTATGCTGCAAAGCCTACAGCGTAGTCTTAAACTTCCAGGAGTGGCTAAACATAGTTAAAAACTTCGGAGTAGAAACAACATCCGCAGGCTTGAACAAGCTTTACCTGAAACGGAAAAGCGACGGCTCATGCATATTCCTATACAAACTGGCGAACATGCACTTATGTGGACTACAACACATGAAACCCACGGCATGCAAGCTTTGGCCCTTCAAAATCTTAACAACCCCAAAATATGGATATGCGAGGGAAGCCGCCTATCCGTATCTGGGCAGGATTCTATACGTTTACGCGGACTCAACGTGCACTGGACTGCGGTACGGAATCCCAACTCTGGAGTTTGCTAACCAAACAGTCAGAGAGTTTGTGGAGATAGCTATTGGAACCCGTAGACAACAATGTAAAACAACAGCTAACATAAGCCTAATTCAACAGTCAACCCAGCTGCGGAGAACCTTCCAAAATTTGTGGCCAAATCTTTAACCACTTATGTCCAAAACTCTTAACAAGCTGCTCCACACTTTTGAGAACGACGATACCCAAACTTTGGAAGCCGTAAAAGCAGAAAATCTTTCCAAAATGTATTATGGAAGAGAGCCCATTAAAGCGTTGAAAGGCATAAACCTATCCGTCAGAAAAGGTGAACTCTTCACGTTGCTTGGTCCGAATGGTACGGGTAAAACGACTTTTTGAGAATTATTTCCACCAGTTGCTGCCAACGAGCGGAAAGCCTATGTTTTAGGGTATGACAAAGCAGAAGTTCAGGGTTGTGGTGAACTTTGGAAGCAGACGGGTGATCTACATGAACAACGGGGATGAAGTATAGAGCTTGTCAGAAAGGTTTTGAAAATAGGACTTAAAGCGGAAGCTGCGCCCATTACGCTTGAAGATGTGTTTGTAAAACTTGTTGGAAGTGCGGGTTTAATGGGAATCAGAAAATGGTTAGAGACACCTTAATAATCGCCGAGTTGAAAGCCATCCCGGACCTGAAAAAGGCAGCCTTTAATTTTGATGGTTATGGGTTTGATAAGCGCCACCCCCTCTTCATGCTGGTTTTCAGAGGCCAAATCAGCCACGGCTTAATAGGTGCCATGATCTCGACTGTTGGATTCATTGGAATAGCCTCAGCCATCCAAGACGTAACCTACGATAGGTACTTGAAAATCAGGGAAATTATTGTCACCATGCCTGAAGGGTTGTTGGGAGAGTTCAGCTGGACAGCCATCCTTTTCCCAATTTCCA
>CAZRXM010000017.1:0-1222 GCA_964604045.1 uncultured Candidatus Bathyarchaeia archaeon | reverse complement strand
CCTGAAGGGTTGTTGGGAGAGTTCAGCTGGACAGCCATCCTTTTCCCAATTTCCAACGCTGCGGGACTTATAAGGGCATATAAGGGGTTGGCAAACTTTCCATGGGGAATTATTCTCATTCGATGGGTTGTCCTCTTGGCCATGCTCGTTTTGGGTATTCTGCTTGTGGCGTTTAAGGCGAAATGGAGAGAACCTTAAAAAGGGAGGGTTATATGGACTTGAATGGGAAGCGTTCATACTGCAACTCATATAGCTTCTTAAGCTTCTCAATGGTATCTATTTCCTCCACCGTTTTGTCTGTTCTGAACCGCACTATTTTTGGCACCCTTAATGCGTAACCGCTTGTATATTCGTCTGTCTCCTGAATCTCTTGGTATGTGACTTCTACAACCACTGTTGGTTTAACATAGACGCCTTCATCGTTTTCGCTGGTTTTTGTTTTTTCGATGATTGTTGCAAGCGTGTCCATGGTTTGCTCGGGGAGGTTGGAAACCTTCCCAATGGTGTAGAGCTTTTTCTCTTTTGGGTCGCGTACTGCTAAAAGGAATGATGAGTATAGGCCTGCGCGTCTACCTTTACCGTAAAGGGCTTTCACTATTGTGCAGTCTATGGTGTCGCGTTCAGGTTTCAGCTTGAGCCAGGTATAAGTGCGTTGTCCAATCTCGTAGGGAGAGTTTAGGTTTTTAACAACTATGCCCTCAAAGCCCTTTTTTAGGGCTTCGTCGTAGAAGCGCATTAATTCCACCTCGTTTTGACATTCAACGCCTTCCGCCAAATACTCAGGTGGGACGACCTCCAAGAGGTATTTACGCCTTTCAGAAAGCGGTAGGCTGGTCAATTCTCGCCCATTTAGGAAAAGAATGTCGAAAGCTTTGTAGGTAACCATAACTTTAGCCATTCTCTCGGCAAGCTCCTCCGGCGTGAGTTCTCTGGGCACAGTTCTTTCCAGCATCACTTGGAAGGGCAGCGGTTTGCCTTCCTGGTCAACTGCCAAAACTTCGCCGTCCACAATGCAGCTTTGGGCGTTAAACCTTTGGGCTATTTCCACAATTTCTGGAAGGGTTTTTGACTTTTCAACGCCGCGCCTCGAGAAAATCCACGTTTGTGTCCCCCACTTGTGCACTTGCAGTCGGCTTCCATCAATCTTGTATTCAGCCCTAACCGGGTAGACAACCTTATCCGGCTCATACAAGTGGGCTAGTTGAGGCTTTATGAATTGTCC
>CAZRXM010000016.1:0-17617 GCA_964604045.1 uncultured Candidatus Bathyarchaeia archaeon | reverse complement strand
GATCGCCAGCGCCCCAGGCTGGTATCCTAGACCAAGCTAGACGACTACCCCACTTATTTGATTTGAGGTTGAGGGTTTATTTACGTTTCGAGAACGGTTAGCGGCGGCTCAAGTTTTTATATGAGGGTTTGTGAAGTTATCTGCGTTGAGGTTTGTGTATGAGTGGTTCTGGAATTGTGAGTTTGCGGGTTGCCGAGGCCCGTGGACGTGATGTGGGTAGGGGTATTGCTAGGATTGACCCTGAGGCTATGGAGAAGCTTGGTTTAACCCCTGGAGACGTTGTGGAGATTAGTGGCAAACGTAAAACTGTGGCTATTTGCTGGCCCGGCTACAGCGAGGATGCTGGTAAGGGGATTATCCGTATAGACGGTTATATTCGTGAAAACGCCGGCGTCAGTATAGACGAGAAAGTTACGGTGCGGAAGGTTGAAGCTAGAAAGGCTAAAAAAATTACGCTTGCGCCTACAGAACCTCTGCGCATTGAGGGCGCCGAAGAATATTTAGCCCAAATCTTAGAGGGGCGTGTAGTCACAAGAGGTGACTGTATCCCCATAGGAATTATGGGCAGAAGGGTGGACTTGGTGGTTACAAGCGTTCAACCGCCTGCCCCCGCCGTCATAATAGATGCTGACACGGAGATTGCCATAGGCGAGAAACCCGCCGCCGTTGTGCGGGAGGTCCCCAAAGTAACCTATGAGGATATAGGTGGGCTTAGAGAGGAGATTAGGAAGATTAGGGAGATGGTTGAGCTTCCGCTAAAGTACCCAGAGCTTTTTGAAAGGCTTGGAGTTGAGGCGCCTAAGGGAGTTTTGCTTTACGGGCCGCCGGGAACTGGCAAGACTCTACTGGCTAAGGCTGTGGCAAACGAGACTAATGCAGCCTTCTTCAGCATAAGCGGTCCAGAAATCATGAGCAAGTTTTACGGCGAAAGCGAAGAACGCCTAAGGGAAATCTTTAGACAAGCAGAGGAAAACGCGCCGAGCATAATTTTCATCGACGAGATAGATGCCATAGCGCCTAAAAGGGAGGAGGTCACGGGAGAAGTTGAGAAGAGGGTTGTGTCCCAGCTCTTAGCCCTAATGGACGGCCTAAAACCCCGAGGCAGAGTTGTTGTCATAGGCGCCACAAACAGGCCTAACGCCATAGACCCAGCCCTCCGCAGACCAGGAAGGTTCGACCGTGAAATCGAGATAGGTGTGCCAAACAAGCAGGGCCGCCTTGAAATACTTCAGATCCACACCAGAGGCATGCCGCTGGCCGAAGACGTGGACTTGGAGAAAATAGCCAGCGTAACTCACGGCTTCGTTGGCGCAGACCTTGCAGCCCTATGCAAGGAGGCTGCCATGCGGGCTCTGCGCAGAATACTTCCAGAAATAGACTTTGAAAAGGACACAATTCCCGCTGAAATACTGAACAAGATAACGGTGACAATGGACGACTTCATGGAAGCCCTGAAGGACGTGGAGCCTTCAGCCATGCGGGAAGTTCTCATTGAAGTGCCAACCGTTAAATGGGAGGATATAGGCGGACTGACGGACGTTAAACTTGAACTCCAAGAGGCTGTGGAGTGGCCCCTTAGATATCCAGAAGTTTTTGAGCATTTAGACGCTAAACCGCCTAAAGGCATACTACTCTACGGCCCGCCTGGAACCGGTAAGACTCTGCTGGCTAAGGCTGTGGCGACGGAAAGCGAAGCCAACTTCATAAGCATTAAGGGTCCGGAACTTCTCTCCAAATGGGTTGGCGAGTCTGAAAGGGCTGTCAGGGAGGTTTTCAGAAAAGCCAGGCAAGCCGCGCCGAGCATAATATTCTTCGACGAGATCGACTCCATCGCGCCCATACGGGGCGGAGGCTACGGCGACTCCCACGTGACTGAACGTGTGATAAGCCAGTTGCTAACTGAAATGGATGGGCTTGAAGAGCTTCGAGGAGTCGTAGTGATAGCAGCCACCAACAGGCCGGACATAATTGACCCAGCGCTTTTGAGGCCGGGAAGGTTTGACAAACTTTTGTATGTTCCGCCACCGGACCATGAAGCGAGGAAGGAGATCCTCAAAATCCATCTAAGGAAGAAGCCTCTGGCCGAAGATGTGAACATCGAAGAGATTGCCAAACGAACAGAAGGCTACACGGGAGCTGATTTGGCAGCAGTGTGCAACACGGCGGTGATGCTGGCTATAAGAGAGCATGTAATGGCAAATAGAAACCCAGAGGAAGCCAAGAAAAACGTTAAGGATGTGAAGGTTTGCAGGCGCCACTTCGAAGAAGCCCTAGGGAAGGTTAAGCCCATATCCCAGAAAGAGATGGAGATGTATAAGCGAATTTCAGAAGAATTTGCCTCGAAAATGAGGTGAACGGTGTCTAAACCCTGCGTTATCGGCAAGCTTCAAGGGTGTAAAACCCGTCGGTAAACTTTTCCGCACCTCTTTCCCCAACCAAAACTGTGTCTTCAATGCGGATGCCGCCGAAGCCGACAATATATATGCCGGGCTCAACAGTCACAACGTTGCCGACTGATAGCCTATCTTTGCTCTGGGGGCTTAGGGTTGGGGGTTCATGAACCTCCAAACCTATTCCATGCCCAAGGCTGTGGACGAAGTTTTCGCTATAACCGGCTTCTTCAATAATTTTCCTAGCCACAGCGTCTATGTCCCTCGCTCTAGCCTTCGCCTTGACGGCTTGAATCGCCCTTTGCTGGGCCGTTTTAACAACCTCGTAAAGCTTCAACTGTTTTTCCGAAGGCTTTCCAGCTACGAAGGTTCTGGTCATGTCCGAGCGGTAGTAGCGGTAAGAAGCTCCTATGTCAACCACAACGAGGTCACCTTGGCGGATCTCCTTGTCCGTGCATCCTCCATGGGGAAAAGCCGAACGAGCTCCGGACGCCACTATAGTGTCGAAGGCTGTCCCCCAAGAACCTTTTCTCCGCATGGCGTATTCTATTTCGGCTGCAACCTCGTACTCCCGCATCCCAGCCCTCAAAACCTCCTGGGCTGCTTTCATCCCCTCACATGTTAACTCTCCAGCCCTGCGCATAAGCTCAATCTCGTCCGCATTTTTCACTTTGCGGAGTTCCCAGACAAGCTTCCCCAAGGGTTTAAGCCTAGTTTTACCCCTCAAGCCTTTAGCTAAAATCCTATAACCTTCGATGTTTAACGCGTCGAAAGCCAGTTTTCTGATTCCGCAGTCCCTTACTTGGGCCGCCACTCTAGCCATCAGGTTTTCGTCGCGTTTAACAAGCTCGACACGGAAGCCTCTTCCCTCAGCCTTCGCCTGTTCATAGTTCACGCTGTAGACATAAAGCGTGTTTTCGCCATCCCTTGGGAAAAGGAGGCATGCAGCACCTGGAAAACCGGCGAAGTAAAGCATGTTTGCGTCGTTTGCCACGAGGAAGCCGTCAAACCCCTTTTCTTCGAAAGCCTTCTTTTTTAGAAGGGCTACCCTATCCAATATTTCACCTCTTTAAACGGAGAAACGTCTATTTGAATAAAAGGCTGACTATAAAACCATTTCATAAAGCCTTGTTTCAGCCGCCACTTACAATGGACATTAAGATTACATGGTCTCCGTGTTTAAGCTTCGTCTGCACTCCATCCTCTAGCTGGTTCAACAAATAACCGTTAACTGTAACTATGAAGCTCTGTTTCACGTCTGTGCCGCCTGGTTCGTAAACAGCTTCCCTGAAGGGCTTGCCGTATTTTTCCGCCAACATTAGAAGCAAGTCGCCCAAAGTGGCTCCTTCGGGGACTTCGAGCTCCTCCCCTCTTCCGCTGCGAATTATTTCTTTAATATGCCCCAAGTACTCAACCTTAACCTTCAATTTCGGCAGCCACCCAGCTTTCAATAAATTTTAAAGGATAATCCCCCTTTTATCTGTTATCCGTTTTAGTTTTCCTTAAGGCTTCCCGTAAACAAGGCTAATAAGGAGGGTTTGTGGATTTTGTTCCGTGAAAGGTTTATGGTTGGCAAAGTTGTCGTCTTGATGGGTTCGGAGAAAGATTTGAGTTTTGCAATGGAGATTGGCAAACATTTGGAAGCCTTCAACATAGCCTACGAGTTTCGCGTGGCTTCAGCCCACAAAACCCCGGAAAAAGTTCTCAGGATAATTGAGGAGTATGAGGCGGAAAATGTTGTCTATATAACTGTGGCTGGACGATCCAACGCTTTAAGTGCTTTCGTAGACGCCAACACCACCAAACCCGTCATCGCCTGCCCGCCCTACTCAGACAAGTTTGCAGGGGCTGACATATATTCCTCGCTTAGAGTTCCAAGCGGTATAGGTTCTGTCGTTATCATCGAGCCGGAGGGTGCCGCCATAGCCGCGGCTAAAATCCTCGCTTTAATGAATAAGGAGCTTGAGGAACGTGTTAAAGCCTACCAGAAAGCTAAGAAAGAGGAAATTGAAAAAGCCGATTTTTCTGTTAGAGAAGGCAAACAAAAACTTGAGGGAGAGGGGGTCTCTGGAAAGCGTTAAAGATCTTGAGGTGGTGAAGAAGCCCACAAAGACTAGAATGGGAGTTGGCAGATTCCACTTTTCAGACCGCTACTCCGTTTTTGATTGGGGTGAAATGCCGGATCACATCGAGGGAAAAGGCGCAGCGCTGTGCCTCATGGGGGCATACTGCTTCGAAAGGCTTGAGGAGAGAGGCATTAAAACCCACTACCGAGGGCTTGTGGACAAAAGGGGTAGGCTTGTCCATTTCGACGAACTTGAAGAACCGACAAACATCATGGAGTTCCACCTTGTGAACGTTTACAAGCCCAGAGCCTACGTGGAGGACGGCAAACTAAAGTATGACTACAGCGTTTACACGCCAAAATTAAAGAACTTCCTAATTCCCCTAGAAATCATTTACAGAAACGGCTTACCAGAAGGCTCCTCAGTTTTTAAGAGGCTTGAGCAGGGCTTGGTGACGCCTAAAGACCTGGGCTTAGACCACTATCCAAAGCCTGGTGAAAAGCTTGTCAAACCAATCCTCGACGTCAGCACAAAGTTCGAGGAAAGCGACCGCTACATTACTTGGCGGGAAGCCCAGCAACTTGTCAAGTTAACCGACAGCGAACTCGAGGAAATAAAAAGCGTGCTCCTAAAAGTTAATGATACGATAACTGAAATCGCTTCAAGAGCGGGTCTGGTCAACGAAGACGGCAAGATAGAGCTAGCCTTCGACGACGAGAGGAGGCTTATGGTGGCAGACGTGGTTGGCACATTAGACGAATGTAGATTCACATATCAAAATTTCCATGTTAGCAAAGAGGTAGCCCGTATCTACTACAGGCGGACAGACTGGGCGAAGGAAGTGGAGGCGGCTAAACGGAAAGCCATGGAGCAAGGCGTAAAAGACTGGCGGACACTGGTGAAAACACCTCCACCGAAGCTTGACCCAGCATTAAAGGCTTTGATATGTGAAATGTATATGGCGGCGGCTAACGCCCTGACAAACCGTAAGCTTTTTGACGTGCCAAGCCTCGCTGAAACAGTGAGGAAATACCACGAGTACATGGGCGGAAAAACTTGATCAACAGGAAGATAATCGGCAAGATTGTTGAGTCTTACGATGAACGCAACATTAGAATAGGCGTTTTAGGCTCTCACTCGGCTCTGGAAATAGCCTACGGTGCCAAAGAGGAGGGGTTCGAAACAGTTGTTGTCTGCCAAAAGGGGAGGGAGAAAACCTACACGAAATACTACCGCAACCTCTTCGACCATGTGCTTCTTCTTGACAGGTTCGCCGATATAGTTCAGCCAGAGAATCTTGAAAAGCTTCGAGCCCTAAACACCATTTTCGTGCCAAACCGCTCCTTCTCAGTCTACGTGGGCTATGAAAACATAGAGAAACTGTTCACGGTTCCCATCATGGGAAACCGTTTCATGCTAAAAACGGAGGAACGCAACGTTCCAAGAAACCAGTATTACCTCCTCGAAAAGGCGGGAATTCCAACCCCTAAAATTTTCAAGTCGCCGGATGAGATAGACCGCCTAGTCATAGTGAAAGTCCCAGAAAAGGAAAGAGCCATCGAAAGAGCCTTCTTTTACGCATCTTCCCCCGAGGAGTTTAGGCGAAAGGCTGAGGAACGCGTAGAAAAGGGCGTAATAAGCCGGGAGGCCCTTGAAAAGGCGGTCATAGAAGAATACGTGATAGGCGCCAAGTTCAACGCGAACTTCTTTTGGTCACCCTTGACTGACGAACTGGACCTTCTAGGCTTTGACCGCAGAATACAAACAGACTTGGACGGCGTCTTAGACCTCCCGGCTCAAGAACAACTGGAACTAGGAATAGTCACCCAAAACATCGAGATTGGACATATGGGCGTGACTATGAGGGAGAGCCAGCTTGAAAAAGTCTTCGACGCTGGAGAACGGTTCGTCGATGTGTGCAAGAAGGAATATCCGCCGGGTATGATTGGGCTTTTCGCACTGCAAGGCGCCGTAACCAAAAATTTAGAGTTTTACGTCTTTGACGTAAGCCCCCGCGTGCCCGGATGCCCCTGCGTTGAACCAACCTCGCCCTACATGAAGTATAAATATGGCATAGAGGTTGGACCGGGCAGAAGGGTTGCCATGGAAATAAAACGCGCCATAAAAGAGGGAAGACTTGAGGATATTGTGACATGATAACCCGCGATGAGATTGCAGAAATTGTTGGAAAATACAATTTAAGCCGGCTAGCTATAGGCACCATAGGCTCACATTCAGCTCTGAACATCTTCAAAGGAGCTAAGGAAGAAGGTTTTAGAACAGTTTGTATCTGCCGTGAAAGGGACACAATTGTTTATAGAAAGTTTCCGTTAGCCGACGAACTTATAGTAGTGGATAGTTTCACGGAGCTTTTAGACGAAAGGGTGCAGGAGGAGCTTAGGAGGCTTAACACTATAATTGTACCACACGGCTCCTTCACGGCTTATTTAAGCCTTGAAGAGCTTACGGACAAGTTTTACGTACCCATGTTTGGAAACCGCCAGCTCCTTCAATGGGAGGCAGACCGCGAAAGACAGGCGGAATGGTTACGGAGGGCTGGGCTTAGGCTTCCAAGAACCTTTAAAAGTCCAAAAGAAATAAGCGGCTTAGCAATTGCCAAGCTTCCTGGAGCTAAAGGTGGGAGAGGCTATTTTTTGGCGAACTCCCCGGAGGACTTCCAGAGAAAGGTTGAAGAGATGGTTCGCCGCGGCTTGCTTGAAAATAAAGACGTGGAACGCATACAATTGCAGGAGTACGTTTTAGGCGTAAACGTTTACCCCCACTATTTCTCATCTATAGTACGAGACGACGTGGAGTTTCTTGGGGTGGATAAACGCTACGAATCAACCGTGGACGCCATCGGACGGTTGCCGGCTTCCGAACAGCTAGAAATAAACATAAGCCCCACATATACAATTGTTGGCAACATTCCACTAACCCTCCGAGAATCGCTTCTCCCAGAATTCCTCAGAATGGGCGACGACGTACAAAAAACCGCCAAGGAACTAGCTCCGCCAGGTATAATTGGGCCGTTCTGCCTCGAAACAGTTGTCACCGACAGCCTGGAGATCTATACTTTCGAAATTTCGGCGCGGATTGTGGCTGGAACAAACGTTGGAATTGGGACTTCGCCGTACGCCTACCTCAAATACGGTGAGGGAATGTATGCTGGCAGAAGAATAGCCCTAGAAATAAAAGAAGCCATGGCGAAAAGGCGCCTCCAAGACGTGGTTGCCTAAAAACAATAGAACTATCTTCTATTACATTTTTCCATAAACTGTTATAAGCGAAAAGACCTTCTTCAAATTGTTGGGAGAAAGGAGAGAAACGCTTTGACGGAGTCTTATGGATGGCTATTTGTAGACTTTATCCCACTCTTATATGAAAAGAAACGCGTTGCAAGGCAGCTCCAAGTGGAAGTTTGGTTGGACTCAACCTAGCTTTTGAACGAGTTAAGGGTCAAATTGGCTGATGGCGAAAGGGGACAAAAACCAGCGGGGCTAAGGCTAACGTGAGCTACATTGTTTAGATGCCGCAGGCCTTCAAAATCTCCTCAAAGCTTCGGCGGTTTCTTTCAACCTTATAACGCCTCAAAGCCTCTATAATTGCGTTTTTATCTTTTTCGCCAATTTTTTGCCTCACTTTCTCGGCTACAGCACCGCTTATGAAAAGGAATTGGGTGATGGATGTAACGTTGGAAGGTTTGCGGTTTAGACTGGCGGTTTCAAAGTCCACAATAAAAGGCCTGTTCACCACGTCCACTATAATGTGTTTTGGGGCATGGCTCAACTCACCATGGTCTAAGCCGGCTTCGTCCAGGCGCCAGCACTGTTCGAGGATGTCCCTTAAAACATTTTTTACGCTTTTTCGGCTTCGGCGGTTTTCGAGCCATTTGGGAAGCAAGTCACCTTCCACAAACTGCATAACAAGAAAGTTTTTGCTGACGCCTAAAAGCTTAGGTCCAACATTAACGGAGTTGGCTACTCTGAGCATTTCCGCCTCGTGCCTCATCATGGAGCGGTCAGCGTCCACTCTCCGAATCTTTAAGGCGACAGCTTCACCGCCCACTCGATAGGCTTTCACCACAAGGCCTACGCATCCCTTCCCCAAAACGTGAAGGTTCAAAACCTGTTTTTCTCCGCTGAATTCGATAACTGTAATTCTAAGTTTCTCAAGCTCCTTCAAACGTTTCCTAAGCTCAGCTCTGTTTGGCCTCGGATAACAGATTATGGTTGCGTAAGGCTCATCCGTGAGGCTTCCAACAGGAACTTTCAGGATTTTAGTGGCCATCACAATCATAATAGGCTGAGCTAATGATTTATAATGATTTAAAAAGACTGGCGAACTGCGGAGACTGTGCGTCGAAAATTCTACTCTTCTTCGCAGAACTCCTCTGGTCTCGGCGGCGTCGGCGGTAGGCCTTTGCGTTCGCGGATTTGCCTAATAACTTCTGCCTGCATGTTTTCAGGCACCGGTGCCCATCGGCTGAATTGGGTTGCCCAAAATGCGCGGCCTTGTGTTGAGGAGCGGAGTTCGTCGGCTATTCCGAAGGATTCCGCCACTGGCAGTTCAGCCTTCAATATAACCATGTCCTCCTCGTTCACCATATCTAGGATTCTGCCCCGGCGTTTCTGCAAAAGCGAAATAACCGGGCTGACAAAGTCGTTTGGCACTTTGCATTCGAAGCTGAGAATGGGCTCCAAAAGCTTCGGCTCGCTTAGGAGGAAGGCGCCCCAAATGGGACGCCAGGTCATCGGTAGAATTTGGGCCGGGCCGCGGTGCACGGGATCCTCGTGGATGAGGACGTCTTCAAGATTGACTTTAATACCGTACATGGGTTCTTTAGCCAATACGCCCGTGTTGACGGCGTCGCGGAAGCCCGACTTCATGTGGTCTAAAACCTCTTCAACGTACTGCCTTCCCTTTATTCTGTTAACCAGAATGTTTGTGCCTTCTATGGCAATTACGTTGCGGGCGTCTTCAGCTGGCCAGCCAAACTCCTTCATCAAGATTTTCTGGCGTTCATCGCGGCTCTGCATCTCGTTAATCTTCCCTGTTCTGATGGCTTCTATAACATCCTCTGAAAGCCTTTCAACAGTCACCCAAAGCCTATTGTGTTTATTTGGACTTTTACCCATCACAGGCGGGCCCTTGTAGTCGCGGGTTATGGTCTCCCTGTAGATCACTATGGGCTTGCTCATCTTAACCTTTAAGCCGGCCTCTTGCATGCGGTAGGCTGTAACTTCCAGGTGAAGTTCGCCCATGCCGCTGAGCAGGTATTGGCCGCTTTCCTTGTCTATCTTAAAGTGGAGGTTAGGGTCTTCAAGCGTAATTTTGTGGATAACTTTGTCGAAAAGTGGGAGGTCCTTAACGTTTTCGGGCTCTATGGCAACTGTGACCACGGGGTCCGAAACGTACTTCAGAGCTTCAAAGGGAACGGTTTCAACCCCCTCCTCGGCTATCGTTTCGCCCACGTGTATGGATGGCAGCCCCGAAACCGCTGCAATGTTGCCCGCTGGAATCCGCTCAACGATGACTCTGTCTGCAGCCATGCTCATGTAAACCTGCTGTATCGTGCCTTTCTGTCGGCTTGTCACTAGACGGACGGTTTTGCCCCTCTCAACCGTGCCGCTGAAAACTCTTCCAATTGCCACAATACCGCTGTGTGGGTCAACCTCGATAAACGTGACGCATATCAGAAGCGGCCCGTTGGGGTCAACCTTGGCCATGGCTCTCCCAACGGGACTGTTCACGTCACCCGGCCAGATTTGGCTCTGCCTGTATGGCTGGGCCTCCAATGGGCTTGGGAGGTGCTCGCAGAACATGTCCAAAATAGGCTCGTAAAGGGGTATCCGCTTGCTTAACGCTTCAACTTTCTTTCCAACGTCCTCCGGCTCTCCAGTGTAGGCTTCAATGATTTCTTTGAAGGTTACACCTTTTGCCTTCATATATGGTAAGTTTAAGCCCCACTTGTGAAGGGCTGAGCCGAAAGCCACCCGTCCATCTTCAACCTTAACCTGCCAGTCTTTCTTGTGCTCCGGAGGCGCATACTTCTCTATAATAGTGTTTATCCGCGTTATTATCCTAGCAAACCTCTTCTGGATTTCTTCTGGGGAAAGCTTCAACTCACGTATTAGCCTGTCCACCTTGTTTATGAAGAGGATAGGTTTAACCCTCTCGCGGAGGGCTTGCATCAAAACAGTTTCAGTCTGAGTCATGGGGCCTTCAACGGCATCCACAACTACTAAAGCACCGTCCACGGCCCTTAGGCTTCTCGTCACGTTTCCGCTGAAGTCGATGTGGCCCGGTGTGTCAATCAAGTTGATGAGGTAGTCGACCCCCTTATAGGTGTGGACTAGGCTTATGTTGGAGGCGAAAACGGTCATCTGCCTTTTCTGTTCAAGCTCCCAAGAGTCTAGGAAGAGCTTTTGGCCCGCCACCTGCTCGCTTATGATGCCGGCTGCAGCTAGGAGGTTGTCTGAAAGGGTTGTTTTCCCGTGGTCCACGTGGGCAATAATGCTGGTGTTCCTAATCCTTTCCGTTTGAGTCATGAGCTTTACAATTTCTTCAATCTGCCTATAACGCCCCATGGCTAAGCATGCCCCATGCTAACAAAACCTTTAGTGGATGGGTGAACTTTGAAAGTTTCCCATGTGAACACTGCAGTTTCACTGCCCTTTTAGGCTACATGCAAATGAAAACTGAGCAATATTAACTTTTTGTACAAGCCTACACAATACTTTTAAGGCTACGTAAGCCTTGTCCTCTTAGCTTGCAGTTGTCTTGCCGTGTGGGTTTTAAGCTGTGCCGAGGTTTAGGCAGACCAGCGAGATCCTTAAACTGATGCATAGAAAGGAGAATATTCGCAACATCGGCATAATAGCCCACATAGACCACGGTAAAACAACAATGACGGACAGCCTCCTAGCTGAGGCAGGTTTACTTTCGCCTAAGATTGCGGGTGAAGCCCGAGCCCTAGACTATTTAGAGGAAGAGCAGAAACGTGGAATCACAATCAAAACGGCAAACATTTCCCTCTTACACGAAATCGATGGAACACCGTATGTCGTAAACTTGGTTGACACACCTGGCCACGTAGATTTCACCGGGAAGGTGACGCGGGCTTTGAGAGCTATCGACGGGGCAGTGGTGGTTGTGGACGCTGTTGAGGAAGTCATGGTGCAAACTGAAACCGTGACAAGACAGGCTTTAGAGGAAAGAGTTCGCCCCGTCCTTTTCATAAACAAGGTGGACAGGCTAATACGCGAACTCAAACTTTCGTCCAACGAGGTTCAAGACAAGTTTTTGCGGATAATCCGCGACTTCAACAGCCTCATCGAGGTTTATGCCGAGCCGGAGTTTAAGGACAAGTGGAAGGTTGACCCGCAAAAGGAAACAGTGGCCTTCGGCTCAGCCTTACACCGCTGGGGCTTCACGTTAAAGATTGCCCAGGAAAAAGGGATCAGGTTCAGCGACATAATTGAGGCATATAATAGGGGCGGGCATCAGAAGCTTGCGGAGCTTATTCCACTACATAATGCCATCCTTGACATGGTTGTGAAAAACATTCCAAACCCCGTTGAAGCCCAAAAATATAGGGTTCCAAGGATATGGAGGGGCGACTTGAACTCTGAAATTGGACAAGCCATGTTGAACTGCGACGACAACGGACCAACGGTGATGTGCATAACCATGGTGCAAATGGACCCCAACGCCGGCCTTGTGGCAACCGGGCGGCTTTTCTCCGGAACCGTTAAAGAGGGAGACCACGTTTACCTCGTCGGTGCTCGCAAAGACTACCGCATTCAACAAGTGTCCATGTACATGGGCGCCTTCCGGGAGGTTGTGGACAAGATAACAGCGGGCAACATTGCAGCCCTTCTAGGTTTGGACCTTGCCAGAGCCGGTGAAACTCTGGTAGATATAATTCAAAAAGACGTTATGGTGCCCTTTGAACGCATCAAATATATTTCGGAGCCCGTAATAACCATCGCCATAGAGCCTAAATACCCGAAAGACTTGCCCCGTCTGGTAGACGCCATGAACAGACTTTCCATCGAAGACCCAAACCTAGTGGCAACTATAAACAAGGAGACTGGCGAATACTTGCTCAGCGGCATGGGAGAGCTTCACCTTGAAATCGCCGTAAAGTTTCTGCGGGACTATGGCGGAGGTCTGGAAGTAATCACGTCGAAACCCATAGTTGTGTACCGCGAAAGCGTATCTGGAAAAGGCGTAATGGCCATGGCCAAAAGCCCCAACAAACACAACCGGTTCTGGGTTCAAGTTGAACCCTTAGAGGATAAGGTTATAGCTCTCATAGAAAAGGGCGTGATAACGGAAGATATGGGGCGAAAACAAGTTGGAAACATACTCTTCAAAGATGCTGGCTGGCCAGCTGAAGAGGCGAGAAACGTTTGGGCCATAGATGAACACCGCAACATTTTCATAGATACAACTAAAGGCGTTCAGTACCTGCAAGAAGCCAAAGAAATGATAATCGCGGGTTTCAAGTGGGCTTGTAAAGCTGGACCTCTATGCGAGGAGCCGATCCGCGGGGTCAAGGTTAAGCTTGTGGATGCTCAACTCCACGAGGATCCAGTGCACCGCGGTCCAGCCCAAATAATGCCCGCCATACGCAGAGCAATACTTGGCTCTTTTTTGACGGCTAAACCCGTGCTTCTAGAACCCGTTTACCACATTGAAGTTTCAGTTCCAGCCCAATGGGTGGGCGACTGCATAGAGATAATAACCCGGAAACGGGGTAAGATTTTGGCTTCGGAGCAGAAAGGTTTCCTGACCATGATTAAGGGTTTAATCCCAGTCGCCGAAACCTTCGGTTTGTCCGGTGAAATGCGTTCAGCCACCTCTGGGCGCGCCTTTTGGCAGTGCACCTTCAGCCATTGGGAAAAGGTTCCAGAAAACATAGCCGCCGAAGTCGCTAGGCAGATTCGCCAGCGCAAGGGTTTACCGCCGGAAACACCCACCCCAGACATGTTTATTGATGAAGAGTGAAGTTTTCATGGAGAAAATGGTCCTACAGCCGAGCCAACCCTTCAATTTGGATTCAACCCTCTGTTGTGGACAAGCCTTCCGGTGGGAGAAAATCGGCGAGTGGTGGTATGGCGTGGTCGCTGACCAGCCTTTCAAAGTGCGGCAAAACGGCAACATTTTGGAATTTGAGAACATAAGCACCAGCTTCGTAGAGAAATATTTTGGGCTGAAAGACGACCTACCTCTAATCCTAAAGCAGATTGCTAAGGACAAGCACATGGAAGAGGCTGTTAACGCCCTTAAAGGTTTGAGAATTCTACGCCAAAACCCCTGGGAGTGTCTCATATCCTACATTTGCGCCACGTACAAGAACATACCAGCCATAAAACGGATGCTGTTCAACCTTTCCAGAAAGTTTGGGGAAGAAGCGGTCTTCGACAACCGAGTTTTTTACACTTTCCCAGAACCGCAAAAACTAGCAAAAGCAAGCCTCCAAGAACTTGCCAGTTGCGGTCTGGGCTACAGAGCCAAATATGTGGCGGAGACAGCCAAAAAGGTTGCGAGCGGCGAATTCAACATCGAAGAACTGTACACTAAGCCCTTTGAAGAAGCTAGAAAAAAGTTGCTAGCTCTACCCGGCGTCGGTCCCAAGGTGGCAGACTGTGTTCTGCTTTTCTCCCTTGAAAAGCTCGAGGCCTTCCCAGTGGACGTTTGGATGAAACGCATAATCATAAAACACTACGCAATCCATTTCGAAGGTGAATTTGTTAGGAGGATTTCAAATAAAAAGTCGCTTACTATAGCGGATTATGAAAAATTAAGCTTTTTTGGGCGAGGCTACTTTGGAAAATTCGCCGGCTACGCTCAAGAATACCTTTTCCACTTTGAAAGGTTAAACGCGGGAAAGCTCCAGCCTAAATGAGGTTCTTGTCCTTTAAAATTTGCGCAGCCCTGCTGCCGTGGGTTGTCGCCATAGAAATGGCCTCTGAAATAAGCCTCTGAGCCGCGACGGAATTGCGTTGCTTGACATATTCAATTACCTTCTGAAGGTTTGCGGCGATCTCTCCGAATCCTTCAGCTTTTGAAGCGTTAGCAGCAATGTTAACCTCTAAAATCAACGCGTTAATGTAGGCTGTGAACATTTTCTCCGCGCCGGCCAGTTCGGCTTCCTTACTGATTTCGTCCAAAAACTCCAGCATGCTCGAAGCCACTATTAAGCCTGTCTTAATTTTCTCAGCGTAATTGAAGACTGTTAAAGCCCTTTTAACATGATCTTCAGCCAATCCGAATCAGCCCTCAGAGGGCTTCGATGAAACTCTTTCCGTTGAGGCTTTAATACGCCACTTCCCCAGTCTTTTCCGCACCTCCTCCTCGAGTTTTTCCTTTGAAAGCAGACGTCCAACAACAATAACTTCGCTGCCCAAAACAATTCCAGGCACGCTCATAACCTGGTGGGCGGCTCCCTCCTCCAGTCCTTCCTTTGTGTTCATGTTTATTTCGCGGTATGTCAGGCCAAGTTTTCGGGCGACCTCTAGGGCTATTTGTTTGGCAACCTGGCAGCTTGAACATGTTGGCAGTGTGAAAACTTTAAGTTCGGGGTTTTCTGCGAGGCTTTCCATAATCCAAAATTGTGCAGCGTATCTTAAAATCGTTTTGACGGAAGCCTTTAAACGTTGTAGAAGATTACCATGCGCGCTATGTGGGAGCGCACCTCAGCCTTAAGATTAACCGACTGGATTCTGAAGGCCCTTGCGACGTGACCCCATGAGCGGGCTTGGAGGCACCTTGCAATAAGCTTGGCCTCGTCATTCACATCCAAATCCAGTCGAGCCTCCCCGGAGCTCATGAAATGGGTTTTTAGAAGCTGTTTTACAGCGTCGCATGCGGCTTCATAGGCAAGGGTCCCCTCAGAATATTGGAGAAGTCTACCCCGCTGGGAGTTTGAAAGCGGGAAGATTTCGCGGCTCGTCCACATTTGCTTCCTAAGCAGTCTCGCCGCCACCTGGGGTTCAATGTTGAAGTACGTGTCGGGCAAAGCCTCTAAAAACCTAAGCTTAAATTCCCTGTGAACTTCCTTCACAATGCCGTGCACGTTTTCATTTAGGGGCTTGACGACTATGACGCTGAATTCTCCGGAGGCCACGTTCCGCATGGGGCTTATGTGGACGGGTATGAAGCCGTTCTTAAGCCAAAAATCCACAAGCTCCGGGTTGGCGCCGAAACTTGCACCAACCCAGTCAAAACCCTCCCGCTCAGCTTCTTCGCAAAGCTCCCTGAGAGCTAAGCTTCCTAAACCTTTACCCATGAGCTCGGGGTGAACGGCAACCCTCACAACCCTCAAACCCCTAAGCTTCGAGAAGGCTACATATTGCGGATTATACTTAACAATACATGAAGGGATGAGGTTTCCGGAGGGGGGTTTACCCTTCAAAACCTGCTCTACAAGCTCGTCGCCCATTCGCCCTTCCTCGTCAACCTGTAAAGCCACTAGAACTTTGCCGGAACGCGACAAAACAGCCCTAGCGGAATGGTGGGGGGCATCCCCGAGGATAAGCAAGTCATCCGGCCTGTTCCTGTAATGGGCGAGCACGTATATGCCTATAAACTGGCGGAGATGTTCCTCGTCCCTTTCAAACCAAATGTCTAGGTTTGGCTCCTCGTACACACATTCTTCGAGGCTGATTTGTTCGCCCTCAAGCTCGGCTGGTTCAGCGTTTAAAAGCAAGGCGTCGTAAAGCCACTTCTCGACAGGGTCTTCAGGCGCATACCGTATGGGCTCCTTAAGCTCAATAATGTAGGGTTTAACGTCCCCAAGCTTCTCAATAGACCTCAAAAACCTTAAAGAAAAACCTCTACCGGCGCCCTCGTAGCCGTGTACTGTGGATGCGAAAACAGTTTTCGGAAACTTTTCAGCAATCCTAAAGAGTAGGGAAACATGGATTCCGCCTGCCTCGTCGACTAGAACGGCGTCGGCGGCCTCGCTGAGCGTGCGGTATGGCGGTATAAACTCTAAAACGCCTTTTTTACATGTTAGCTTGAAAACCAAGTCTTCAACGCGTTCGCATCTAACCCTTTCGCCAATAGCTGAAAGGGCTCGTTCAGCCATTTCAAAAACCGCCTGAATCTCCTCGCATGCTGGAGCCGTGATAATGACCCTTTCAAAGCCCAATGCGAGAAGGGCGGCGGCCCCAAGTCCCAGGAGGGCTGATTTCCCCCTTCCACGGTTGGATATTAAGATAATCAAGCCCTTTTTCTTAATGTCGAGAAACTCGAAGGCTTCTAAGGCCTCCATTTGCTCTCTGGTTAAAGCTAGCTTGAAAATTGGTTGAGGGATCCTGCTCCTTCTGGGTGGGGTTGGCTTTTCTCTGACGGTTTTCGGCGGGTTTAAGAGTTCCCCTTTGATGATTTTCCAGTTTTCAAGAATCCAAGTGCATGGGTGTTCGAGAACTTTTCTCACGAAAAACTTCTCAAACCTGTTTTTTAAGTCGCTTTCAGTGTAAGGTGGACAAGCAAGCTTCTTGTGGGTGCTCGTGCTCCAAGGCTTTTCAGCCTTCAAGTTAAGATTGTAGAGGATTGCCAGCCCTCCGCCCTTCACGGTTTCAACGAGCCTTCCAAGATCGTTGGGCCTTGCCCCTCTCGTCATGTCTAGGATTAGGATGTCGTTAGTTGTTCCCATGATTCTATGGGTGTCCTCGTAAACGTAACGTTTAAGGCTGCCAACATGATAACCAAGAGCCTCAAGCCTGTCCATTAACCCTTTAAAGGTTGATTTCGCCGCCTCGTCCTCATCGTCATGCACAAAAAGAATCCTCTCGTCCCCCTCGCCCTTCATAGCGTAGTGCTTCAAGACAAGGTATGCCACCACGTCTAGTGCTTCATCCCCGTAAACGACAAGGAGCCTCCTATGAAAAGCCCTAATAGCCTCCTTCATCATTTCAACCAGCAAACTTTCAACCTTCTGCCTATCCTCAACACTCACAGAGCCACCAGCCCTTCAAGGACTAAACTCTGGAAAATCCTCCAGCAACATTCTGACACACCGCTCATTAAAAGGATTACCAAACCTAAAACAAGTCTAAACCGTAAAACTTTCATAATACTAGGGAGTTTCTATCAACCGTAAACGGGCCCGTAGCTCAGCCTGGTTAGAGCGACAGGCTCATAACC
>CAZRXM010000015.1:0-18142 GCA_964604045.1 uncultured Candidatus Bathyarchaeia archaeon | reverse complement strand
AAAAGTGTGCTTATGGTTTCACATGAGCGCATCAAAATGGGCTTTGAAGTTAAGTGTACTGTCTGTGGGAAGGCCTCAGCAAGTCTTCTTGAATATAAGTGTGCAGGCTGCGGAAACCCTCTAGGCGTTAAGGTCGAAGAGAGTTTTAGCGAGAGAGGTGTCCGCAAAAAATGCTGTGGTGTCTGGCGCTACATCAAGTTTTTCCCGTACATAAACGCCAAAGACGTTGTGTCGCTTGGCGAAGGTTGGACGCCGCTTGTTAGGTTTTCGGGAAACCTCCACTTTAAGCTTGAAAGCCTCAATCCCACGGGCTCTTTCAAGGATAGGGGATCCACGGTTCTCGTTTCCGCCATCCATAGGGAGGTTAAAAGGCTTGGAGGCTTTATAGCTGAGGATTCTTCTGGAAACGCCGGTGCATCCATAGCCGCCTATGCAGCTCGGGCCAAGATAAAAGCCAAAATATATGTTCCAGAAGGCGTTTCTGGACCGAAATTTAACCAGATAATCTCTTACGGTGCGGAGGTCGTTAAAGTTCCGGGAAGCCGAAGCCGCGTGGCTGAAGAAGCCCAGAAACCTGAGAAGGGAAAATTTTACGTTGGACACATTCTCCACCCGGTTTTTCGCGACGGTATAAGGAGCTTAGCCTACGAGGTGGCTGAACAGCTGAAATGGAGGGCTCCGGAGCGGATTTACCTGCCGGTCTCTGCCGGAACACTGCTTTTGGGCGTTATAAGCGGGTTCAAACATTTAACAGAAAGCGGCATGATCACCAACATGCCAAAAATCGTGGCTTGCCAGACAAGCCAAGTCTCACCGTTATACCACCGTTTCAAAGGCTTGCCCTACCACCCGCCAGAAAAAGTGACCTCTGTTGCCGACGCCTTGGTCAGCACCAACCCACCTCTTCTGGAACTTATGGCTGAAGAGTTAACGGCTATCGGTGGCGACGCTGTTATGGTTGAGGAGGGTGAAATCGTCCAAGCCTTCCATGAACTTGCTCGAAAGGGCTTTTTTGTGGAGCCAAGCTCAGCCGTCGCTTATGCTGGCTACCAAAAACATTTGCGAAATGGCGAAACAACACGAAAAGAGAAAACAGTAGTGATCTTGACCGGAACGGGGTTAAAATTTCATGGTGTTGATAAACTATTGCAAATGAGGGGCTTAAACAATAAGGAAACCCTGTTCATTTAAGGAAAAATTTATATCGTAATGCTGTTTTTCATTGAGTCGCATTTAGGAGGTTGTTTGTTTGTCAACGCCTGCATCTGGAATCCCAGTTCTGGTGTTAAAGGAGGGCTCAACCCGTTCAAGGGGCAGGGAGGCCCAGCACGCTAACATTATGGCTGCCCGCATAATCGCTGAAACCGTGAAAAGCTCCTTAGGCCCCAAGGGCATGGACAAAATGCTTGTGGACAGTTTCGGCGACGTAACGATAACCAGCGACGGCCGCACCATCCTAGACGAAATGGATGTCCAGCACCCGGCGGCTAAAATGATGGTGGAAGTGGCTAAAACACAAGACAATGAGGCTGGGGATGGAACCACAACGGCTGTTATTTTGGCTGGCGAGCTTTTAGCCAAAGCAGAGGAGCTTATAGGTAAGAACATACATCCAACAATTATTATTGACGGATATAAGAAAGCCATGGAGAAAGCCCTTGAAATCCTTGACAAAATAGCCATTCCAGTCGATTTAAACTCAACAGAATACCTAAAGAAGGCGGCTATGACGTCTATGGCAAGCAAGCTTGTCGCTGAACACAGGGAGTACTTGGCAGAGTTGGCTGTTAAGGCCGTCCTCCAAGTTGCGGAAAAAGTGGATGGGAAATATAGGGTTGACGTCGACGACGTCAAGGTGGAGAAAAAGCCCGGTGAATCCCTTAGGGACACAATGCTCGTAAACGGCATAGTCTTAGACAAAGAAGTTGTCCATCCTGGTATGCCAAAACGTGTGGAAAACGCCAAAATAGCCCTTCTGGACACGCCGCTGGAGATAGAAAAGACAGAGTTTGACGCTAAAATCAACATTGAAAGCCCAGAGCAGATGGAAGCCTTCTTGAAACAGGAGGAAGCCATGCTTAGGGACATGGTGGAGAAGCTTGCTTCGGTGGGCGCAAACGTCGTTTTATGCCAGAAGGGCATAGACGACATGGCACAACACTTCCTAGCCAGAAAGGGAATCCTCGCCGTTAGAAGGGTCAAAAAGTCAGATATGGAGAAGCTTACGAAAGCCACTGGGGGAAGGATAATAACGAACTTGGAAGACATGACTCCGGCGGACTTGGGCTATGCAAGCGTTGTCGAAGAAAGGAAGATAGGCGACGACAAGATGACTTTTGTTGAAGGATGCAGAAACCCGCGCTCTGTAACAATCCTCATCAGAGGCGCCACGGAACGCGTGGTAGATGAGGCTGAACGTTCACTCCACGACGCCATATGTGTTGTTCGAGACATAGTTGAGGAACCGAAAATTGTAGCGGGCGGCGGATCCCCTGAACTGGAGGTTGCCCGCATCCTAAAGAAGTACGCTGAAACCCTCCCAGGTAGGGAGCAGTTGGCCGTGAAATGCTTCGCAGAAGCCCTTGAAACCATTCCGGCAACGCTGGCTGAAAACGCCGGCCTAGACCCCATCGACATTCTCTCAGAGCTAAGGGCCAGACACGAAAAGGACGAGATTTGGGCTGGGATCGAAGTCATCTCTGGAAAAGTGCAGGACATGAGGGAAGCCGGAATCTTTGAACCCTTATCGGTGAAGAAGCAGGTGATAAAGTCCGCAACCGAAGCAGCCTCCATGATACTGAAGATCGACGACATAATCGCTGCCGCAAAAATGAAGCCTCCCTCAGTGCCGAAGGGAAAAGGCGAAGAGGGCGCTGAGGAGTAGGATACGTCCAAAAAAGAAAGCAAGGAAAAGAAAATTTTGATAGGTCCTCCAAAACTCACCCGTTTTGAGAAGGCTAGGGTAGTGGGGGCTAGAGCCCTCCAAATAGCTATGGGCGCCCCAATCCTCATAGAGCCACCAGACCGCCCCCTAAGCCCGATAGACATAGCCCTTAAAGAGCTTGAGGCAGGTGTTCTTCCAATAACCATTAGGAGAACTTTGCCCGATGGGACTTACCAGGATATACCGTTGAAGTGGCTTTTAGAGACTGAAAAGGGCGAAAAGAAGAAGGCTGTGGCTTCCTCCATGGTCAGCTAGGCTTTTCCTTCTTTGCTTAGCTCTTTGGCGGTTTCAAGGGTTTTCCTTATTCTTGTCCAGTGGGCTCCCTGCCAATAGATTTGGCCGCATTTCGGGCATTCCCAGAACTCGTTATAGTGGGCGTAGGTGGTTTCTTCAACCCTCCCTGAAACCTTTTCTTTTGGGATTGGTTTAACTTGGGCGTTGCATTTTGGGCAACGGGACCTTTTCATGTCCACTTCTAAGCTTATGCCGAATTTTTGACTTATCTTCGCGAGGTTTTCAGCTTCATTTTTTCCATCCACGTAGAAGGCTTGCACGCCTTTGGCTGTGGCTTGCTGATAAAGCTCCAAATCCCTTGTTAGGAGAATCCTACGCTCCTTTTTGGCTATGGCTATCAGCTGCGCGTCGTCCAGCTTGTTAGAATATTTAACATTGTGGCCAAGCATGCGAAGCCAACGGGTAAGCTTTCCAAGCATACCATCCGCGATGAACTTCAAACTCCGAAACCTCCCATGCGAATTATTTCGCCGCAACCAGCCTCCGCGACGATTCCCTCTTCATCCATGACAAGCCTTCCGCCGACAAACGTTTTGACAGGTTTGCCTTTAACACGTTTACCGTCAAAAGGTGAAAACTTGGCCTTCGAATGGAACTTGGACGAGTCTATAAGGTACTCCCTTTTCAAGTTTACAGCCACCAAGTCCGCTTTAAACCCCTCTTTTAATGCCCCCCGACCGCCCAGTCTGAAAATTTTAGCCGGGTTTTCAGCCATAAGCCTAACAACGTCAGTAAGGCTTAGCATCCCCATGTTAACGGCTGTAAGCATCAAGGAGAGGGACGTTTCAAGGCCGGGGATGCCGGGTTTAACCTCCCAAACACTTCCAGCGTTCTTTTCAGTAGACGCGTGGGGAGCGTGGTCAGAGCCAACCACGTCGATGAACCCGCGTTTAAGGCCCTCCCATAAGAAGTCAACATGGCTTCTATCCCTCAACGGAGGAACGGTTAATGCTAGAGTTCCAACACGCTTGAGGTCTTCGACGGAAAGGAACAAGTGGTGGGGTGTAGCTTCACAAGTAAGCAATAAGCCTTCCCCCCTAGCCCGCTGGATGGCTTCTAAACTTTGCCTTGCGCTTATGTGGCAGAAATGCACCTCGGCCCTTGTTTTCCGTGCTATTTTCAAAACACGTTTAACGGCTTCGACTTCGGCTTCCACCGAATGCGCCTCGAGAAAAGCATCTATGTCGCTACGCCCCTCCCGTTTAAGCCTCCCTTCCACTTTTTTCAGCATGTTTTTGTCTTCGGCGTGCACTGCAATGGGCACCTTGGACTTAACAGTTTTGAAGGCCTCTTCCAAAGCTTTATCATCGTCTATGTTCAGCCCGCCCACTTGCTCGCCTAGATAAAGCTTGAAGGCCAAGGCGCCCGCTTTGATTATGGCTTCAATCTCCCTTGTTTCGCTGGGAAACTCTGAATAAAAGCCCACATTGACGAAAGCCTTCGCCTTCGCGGTTTCCATCCGCCTCTTTAAGGTTTCAGCGCTCATGGTGACCGGGTTGTTGTTAGGCATGTCCAAAACCGTTGTGAAGCCTCCAGCGGCGGCTGCAGCTGTTCCCGTGTAGAAGTCTTCCTTGTAGGCTTTGCCCTCATCCCTTAGATGAACGTGGACGTCGATTAGGCCGGGAAGCACTAGAAGCCCGCCGAGATTGAGCACGGTTTCGGCTTTCGGCATCTGGGTTTCTCTTCCAAGCTTGAAGATTCTGCCGTCTTCAATTGCTATACAGCACTCCTCCACTGAACCCCCTATGTAGGCTTTTAGGTTTTTCAACACTAGGTCAACTGTCAAACTTTTCGCCTCATCTTGCTTTAAAAGACGCTTTAATGGCAAATAAAACTAGCCCAGCCCAGCCGCAACCGACTTGTCTTTGATAACTTTTTCAACTTCGGCTTTGACTCTTTCATAAAGCGGCTGGCTGATTAGGCCTTTCTCAAGTGCCTCCCCCAACTTTTCCATGTCCAAAACCTTGGTTTCGCCGTCTGGGCGGACGCATACGTCGACCTCTAGATCCACGTAGCGGAGGGCTTTCGGATAAACCTCCACGGGCGTGTTTATATTTATGTACGCGCCCTTCCATGCGCCGTCCTTCGAGTAATAGTTTGTGGTTATGTGCCACTCGCCGGGCTTTGTTTGGCTGACCGCCATGTCTCCTGCCTCCTTCACGGTGCCAAGCCCATCGTAGTATCCGTCCGCCTTAATAGTTCTGCAGTAGCGTATCTCGTCGCCACTTAAAGTTTCAAGGACTGCTTGTCCAAGGCGGAAGACTGCGCCGCTAAGTTTAACATGCTCCACCTCAACCATCAAGCCTTCCACCGGAAAGTCTGCGGCTGTCTGCTCTTCGAAAAGCCGCTTTACGTCTTCTAGGTTTTGACCCTTCTCCAAAAGCTTTTCAGCCATCTCCAGGGCGGCGGAAACTCTGCCTCCGCAGCTTTTGTAAAAGTGGTGTCCTTCAAGGGTTGGTGCGATCAAAGCCCTTAAAGCGTCCAGTTTCCTCTTCGACACGCATGGAAACTCTACACTCATGAATTGCAAGCCTTCAAGCAGAAGGGAGGGGGCGGAGGTTGACGAAGCCCTTTCGGCTAGAATTTTGGCTTTTTCGACGAGGACCGCTACCTCGTTTTCCAAGGCTTCTTTAGGCTTGTGGGCTGCCGGCTCCCGCCATATTATGCCCCAGCCTTCGGGCGCCAACTTTTTACCCAAAGCGTAAAGTTCCGCCCGCTTCACGACGTCCCGGATTTTCAGGCTTACCCCTCCGCGGATGTTTGGGGCTAGGATGGCGCAGTCTCCGACGATTTTAAGCTGGGTTGTCAACATCGGCGTCTTTCTGCCCATGTGTTTACGTTCAACTTGAACGAGAATTTCTCCTTGTTTTTCTGCCGGAGCCTCGTTTTTAGAGAGAACCCCAACAGTTTTGTTTTCAATTTTCACGTAAAGGTTTCTATCGTCCTCGCCCACCACGAGCCCCTTGTATATGCCGTCCACGCTTACGTTCCACTCTCTTGTTATAACGTCTTCGAGGGTGGCTTGAAGGATTGCTTTGAATGCTTGTACTGCTTCCTTTTTGCCAAGCGCCACGACTCCTTGGAGGTCATGTTTATCCTTGATTTTTAAGTCTGGGGGTTCGTTGTTGTCGGATATGCCGAAGCGCGACTTTATAGCTTGAGATGGCTGGACGACTTCGAAGCCGTTTTCCAGCAACAGTTTCGTTAAGGCTGTGGTGTATATGCCCCTAACCTTCGCCTTCAATTTTCAGCCAACCTTCTCCACTTTGTAGAGGCCGTTAAACTTTTCCACCTTGAACCTCACGCCGAGAATTGTTTCAGCAAGCCAAATGTTCGTTTCCAGGTGGTCAGAAAGCTCCCGCGCGTAGTAGGCGGATCTACCCTTCGCTAAGGCTACGTATGGGATGAGCATGTCAGCCAAATGCACGTCTACAGTTGCCCTTGAACTAACCTCCGCGTAGAGTTTTTCAGCAGCTTCTACGCCCACAGCCTCGCTTGTCTTCCCCAGTTCACCTATGGCGTCCGCTCCCAGAACGGCGCCCCTTTCGGTTTCAACCCAAAGCACTATGGAGCTTCCCTTCTGCAGCGGGTTTGAACGATCGTTCACGACTTGAATGTCAGCCGTTAAGCCTTTACCGCGAAGATAGTTTTTAGCCGCCTCCGCTTGTCGTTCGGCAACCCTTCTCTCGGCTAGGAAGGTGCAGACTGAAACGCCCTTAACAGTTTTCACCGAGCCGAACTCCTCCACTAGAATCGGCTTAAGCCCCTTGCAAGGCTCAACGATTAAGGTAACCTCGCCCATGCCCTTGGGGTAATAGCCATACTTGTGGACTGTTATGGATGCGTTTACGCCCATGCGCCTTAAAACCTGAAGAAAAACATGCCGCATATAGTTTATCGTAGGAGAGTGGGAGACGTCGGTTCCGCCCTTCGAAACGTGAAGGTAAACCGGGTTGTCTGCGAAAAGGCATATTGGAAGAACAGTCATGATAAGCATGGGAATGCTTCCGGCTGTGCCAATTTCAGCCTCAAACTTTCCGCCCCTAACGCGTTTAGGCGTGAACCACAACTCCCGGGAGTTTAAAACCGCGCCTTTTACATCTGCATCGCAGAGTTTAGCCGCCGTTAAAACAGCCTCCAAGTGCTGGGGGCGCAGCCCGGGCTGGGGTCTGTTCTGCCTAATGTTGAAGATGTGAAGGGGTTCGCCAAGTATGGAGGCTAGGGCGACTGAAAGCCGCAGTATTGTGCCGCTTCCGCTCTTCTGGCTGCCATCGATTTCAATCAACCGCACCCAAGCCCCACATGCACCATCATAGTAGTTTGGATAGGAGCTTGAACTTGACGCTTTCCCAAACCACCGCTTTAAAGGCTTCTCTAAACATTTTCCTCGAATACACTATGTCCTTGACTCCCCCTTCGCTTTTTTCATAACAAAGCCCTCTTATTATCGCTATTGGCGTAGCCTCACCTGTTTGGCCGAAAACCATGTTCGCAGCCGCTGAAACCAAATCCACAAAGTTGTCCACCCCACCAAACTTCGGTTTCCCGTACAAGTCTTGGCTCCGAAGCCCTTTTTTACGGGCTGAATACCAGAGGACCCTATTGCAACATCCACTGAGCCGAACTTGTCAAGCTTCCATTCCGTGTCCGATATGACAACGGCCACCTCCCTCCCGGTCAACCTCTTTATCCCAAGTCTAATGGATTTGGCGGATTCATCCGGATTCTCCAGTGGAGACGTGCAGAACCCAAGTGGAGCGTTTGAAAAGTCTATTCCACCCCAGCTTAACAGCTTGCCGTCAACGTCTACAACGAAAAGGTAAGGATGCTCCTCAATAACTTTCCACGCTGCGTTGGAGTTGAAGGTGTGTTCGACGAAGAAGCGCTAAAACCTTCGAGCAAACTTTTCCACAGGGATAACGGCTACAACCTTGCCAGCTTTAAGGTATAGTTCCATAACTTCTGGAGGAGTCTTGTAGAATTTAGAGAGGCGCATGGCTTTGCGGGAAGGCTTAGTTTCTGCAAGTTTATGGATTCTTCCATAGCTTTTGAAACAATTTTAGAAGTCACTACAATTATGTCGCCGTCTCTCACGCCGCCAACTTGCCTCTCAGCTTCACCAACAATCAACGCTGAAAGGTCAGTGTTGGGCGCAATTTCTCTATTTATCTTCAAACCATAAATCTCGATTTTCGCGTTCATCACGCTAACTGATAAATACCACGTAGAATAAGTTTTAGTCGAAGGGTGAAGCGGGAACCCCTTATGGGTGAGGATAGGGAATACCTCGAAAGGCTTGCCGAGAAAGTGGAGGAACTACTTGTAGTTTTGAACAGCATAGCTGAAGACCTTAAAATGGTTGCGACCTCCTTGAAGTCCATAGCCATCGCCCAGCATGGACAACAGAAAGCTATCCCGGCGCCGATGAAGACGCCTGAACAGCCGCCCGCTGAGAAGCCCATGGGCATAGAGGACGTTAAAATGATGTTCCCAGAGGATTTAGAGGGCCTCTTAAACTTTGAGGATAAGGGCGAATACATCAAAATCACGCCACGCCAATATTTAGGCGCGGAAAACTTTGCAAAAATAGCTCAAATAGTTAGGGGAGCAGGCGGCGACTACGTTAGCGCCGGGAAAGACAGCCACTTCCGCGTTCCAAAAATTAGAGTCTAATACCTTATCTCGAAGTCTTTAAACTCGCCTGTATAGTCCTCCCATCTAACATCTACGCCAGTAACCTTCGCGCCTGGCGGTCCACGTTTGCAGAATTCTATAAGCTCTTTTACGGCTTCCTCCTCGCCTTCAAAGACGGCCTCAACCCTGCCGTCTGGAAGATTGCGAACCCAGCCTTTCACACCCCGCATCCTCGCTTCACGGCGAGTTTCATGCCTGAAAAATACGCCTTGAACACGTCCACTTACAAACACGTGGGCCCTAACCTTCATGAAAACCTCAACCTCCCTTTTTCGGGTAAAACACGCTTAAGTTTTAGGTGTTCAGCCTTCACTTTAACTTAACTCTCCCCTAGGTGTGGTTTTGACAATGCGCCACTGGCTTTTTAAACAAGAAAGACAGCGAAGCTTCGGAGGCTGACGGTTTTGGAGTCAAGCCTTGGAAAACTTTTGGTTTACGCTCCGAAGACGGCTTCTTGCAAAAAGAGGCTGAAGGTGGTGAAGGCTGCTGTTGAGAAAACGGCGAAAGCTTTGAACATGGACTTTGAAATTGTATCGTTTAAAGGCAACACACCCATCTACGTGTACTATGAGGGTGAAGGGCAGACCCCGTGCCACTCTACTTCGACGGAGAATGCTCGAAAAGTCTGGAGCAAGTGTGCAATGCCCTGCGTAGCATGATGTTCGTCTTATCGTTCCATCCAAAATACGTCGCCTAAAGAGGATCAGAAGGGCTGTCATGAGGTTTTCCTAAACTTTATGGACTGGTTTTCAAGGGATATCTCGTAAACCTGGTTGACGTCGAAGTCTATTCCTAGGCTTTCATACTCCTCCTCTGTTAGGAACAGTATTATCTTTGGAATTGTAAACTGGGCTCTCGCTGGGAAAATGGGCAGCTGCTGCTGTAAAGCCTGAAAAACCTCTTGAACAACTCTAGCCTCTTCAGACTGTGGTCTAATGGCGAACTGGGGGATGGGACGTTCCTCGACGAGTTCTATGCGTTTTCCAAGGTTTCCGTCAGGGTCTCGAATGGACTCAATTTTATGAACTCTAACCTGGAACATGGACACCACTGAAGGAAGGGGCTACACTCATATTTAGGGCTTAACCTTTTATGAAACCCTTTCCACTTGAAAAGGCTGAAGGGTAATGCTGGATAAAATTAAAAAAAGAGAATTAACATTTGTCCGTGGAAACTTCCTAGTGCTGGTTCTAAGCTATAGCCTTTTCAGCTTTAGCTCAGCCCTCGCTTGGCCCTTCGAGTCGCCTTTCTTTGAAAGTCTCGGAGCACCCCCGTTCGTGATCGGTTTGATAGGTTTCATAGGCTCGTTAACGCTTTTCATAGTGCGGATGCCTGGAAGCTATATTGCTGATAAGCATGGAAGAAGACAGATAATCGTAACTATGACTTATGGCGTAGCCCTTTCAAATATATTCTTCATCTTGGCGCCCAACTGGGTTTTCTATTTAGTTGGCGTCATATTCTCGAATCTATGCCTAGTTTATCAGCCAGCATTGGAAGCCATCGAAGCGGACTCGTTGACCCCTGAAAACCGTGGTTTGGGCTATGCAGCTTTTAGGGTTTTGCCTCAGCTACCGTCCATTTTCTCGCCATTGATTGCCGGAGCATTGGTAGGTATGTACGGCGTAGATTTTGGAATGCGGTTGATATATGGCGTAGCCCTCACCGTGGGTTTGATTGCTGCTCTTATACGTCACGCTTTTTTGAAGGAAACATTGAAAGAAACAAAGCCTATCAACCTGAAAGAGTTGAAGTTGGCTTTTAAGGATTCGCTGCGTGAAATTTTCGAATCTTGGAGGTTGATGCCGAAAAGTTTGGCCTTTCTCACCGCATCAACGTTGATTATTGCGTTTACAGACCCCTTCTTCTACCGTTTCGGCTCCTTGTACGCCCTTAATATTGTCGGTTTAAGTGATGTGGAATGGGGCACCGTGAACACCGTGAATTTGGCAATTCTGTTTACTTTAGGACTGTTTTTGGGCAAGGTTGTTGACGTTTTCGGCAGAAAAAAGGCACTAATCCTCGCCCATCTAATATTCACACCGGCAACGGCCATCTTCGTCCTTTCAAAGAGTTTCTCGACCTTTGCTTTGGTCTACGCGCTCTTCGCCGTGGCCTCGGTCCTTTTTGGTTCGGCAACAGCGGCCCTGCAAGCCGACATAATTCCAAGGGAAAGGCGGGGCAGACTGTTTGGCAGCATCGGCGCCCTCTACGTATTAGTGGGGGCAGCTGGCTCAATGGTTGGCGGAGCCCTATACGAAAACGTAGGTGCTTCTGCCCCCTTCCTTTTATGCATTCCACTAGACATATCGGCGTTGTTAATAGTCCTATTAGGGGTTGAGGAGGCTAGGAAAAGGGAGGCTTAGCGCTACTCCATTTCTATGGTGGCTGGGGGTTTTGGCGTAACATCATAGTAAACTGTTGAAACGTTGGGGCATTTCGCAAGGATCGCTTCAGCGGTCTTTTCCAGGGTTTCCCACGGTATCTCGGAGACTCGTGCGGTTAGGAAGTCTTTTGTTTGGACGGCTCTGATGGTCATGACGTATGGCCTCTTTTCAGCCACATCAGTTACGGTGTACAAAACCCTTGTTATAGCTGGGTTTTCGCTGATTATTTTAGCATGTAAGGAGACAAGCCTTGAAATTGACGTCTGGAAAATCTTCCCGTCAGCCGCTTTAACCTTAACGCCTACGATTTTTCCATAGCGTCTCTTGCCGCCCTCAACGCCTGTAGCCTTATCCCTAAAAACTTTCACGTGCACGTTTCTAGATGGCACATTTAGGAGTCTCGCCACGGTCTCTTGCACATGGGTTGCAAAGGGCTCTTGAACCTCCTCGTTATCTATTATGGCTGCGAAGTACTGGCTTGGCTTGTGTTCGGAAAGCATGTCCTCCACGATGGTTGTCGCCTTTCTAAGAGTTTCAAGCTTGTCCTGTCGGATTTCGCCCACAACCCGCACCGAAAGCCCTGGACCTGGAAAGGGCTGTCTCTCGGAAACTTCTGGCGGCAAGCCCAAGTATCGGGCGACCATGCGCACTTGCTCCTTGTAAAGCGTGAGTAAAGGCTCAACCACTTTGAAGCCAAACTTTTCCATGGGGTTTATGCCAATCTGCTCAAGAACATTATGCTGGGTTTTTACACCGCCAACAGTTTCTACAATGTCGGCTCGGATGGTACCCTGCACCAGTACAGTGCAGCCTTCTTTTTTGGCTGTTTCGCTTAAAACATTGTAGAAAGTTTCGCGGAACCTTTTGCGTTTCTCTTCTGCGTCCCTCAAACCTTTCATGGCGTTTAAGAAGCGCTCGCGGACATTCACGATTTTCACTGGGACGTTGAAAGGTTCTCTTGAGAGGATCTCCGCCACTTTTTCAGGTTCGCCCTCCCTCATGAAGGCGTCGTCCAAAAAAACGCAGACAAGGTTTTCGCCTATAGCCTTACGCGTTAAAACGGCGCATGTGGTACTGTCTACACCGCCGGAAACCGCCACCAGGGCTTTTTGGCCGCCTATGGCTTCCCTTATTGCTTTAACTTGCATTGCAACAAATTCTTCCGGATTAAAACTTTCCATTTCAGACTCCTTCATTCTAAGATTAACTGGTTCACTTCCTCTCGGCTAATGTATTTGCCACCCCTAGGTATCTTTGAAATACTTAAAACTTTTTTCAACATATCCATTGAAACTGGAGTTTCAAGCTCCTTGAAGCCCGTGAACCTGATGAAGGTGGCTTTATCCCTACCTCCGAGAAACCTGCAGAAGCTTTCAAAAGAGTCTAGACATGTTTCCACGCCGTACTTTTCCCAAAGCTCGTCGGCTTCTCCCGCCACCCGCTCAACGAAGTCGGCGATGCCTCTGATTTGCATTAAGGGACGCTTGACATAGAAAAGGAGTTTCTCAGCATATAGGGGTCCAACACAACCCCGCCTCACGAAAGCGTAAACACCGCCACATCTTTTTGTCCTCTGGCATAGTTTTTCCCACCATTTAACGTCCGAAATCAGTATAAAGCCATAACGCTCTTTCTTCGGCAAGGCAACACCGCCGGATGGGGGCACACTCTTTTGAGTGCTTAGGCTCGAAAAATAACGCTTTCGGTTAAATGGAAGCTTACAATTTTCCAAATTTTACGGGTAAAACGCAAAGTAATGAAGGTTTGAACCCTCAGGTTTTGAAATGAAACTTTAAAAACAGTATTCGGTGTGTTGGCGAAAAACTCCGTTTAGAACCGCAAAAGCCGAGTTAAATTTTTCAGCAATCCATTCCCTATTACAGTTGCCTTCCGTAAAAAACCCAACGGAGGCTGCGCGCTTTGAACGTAGGAAAAAACGACTTAAAAGCTCTTTCAAAAGTTTTAAAGGAGTTGAATGAAAGCTACGTGGACTTCGCGTCCTCCATAGCTGGCACCGTGAAGGAAGTGAAAAAAACAAAGAAGCTTTGGCGTGACGGCCAGAAACCTTGGCTGATAAAACTAGGTTTAGCCCTAATAGTTTTCCCAGAACCAGCCATAAGCGACATCCTAGGCAGCCTCCTCATAGCCGCTGGAACCGTTCAGGAAGGCTTACGCCGCCGAGCCCTCCACGTGGAGGACGTGCCGAAAACGTTCAAAAACGTTTTGAGGGAGATTCAGGCGGCGCAGGAAAGCACGCACCTTTCCGGAAGGCTTGGTTAAAATCTTATATTTGTAGCATGTTATAAGCATAACATACCCGGGTGAGGGATGGAGGGAATGAAACTCGTAACAGTGCTATTGCCCGAAGCTTATTTAGAGGGTTTAGACGAGCTTGTTAGAGCAAACATGTACCCCAGCAGAAGCGCCGCCATCAGGTCGGCGGTTAGGGACTTGCTTAAAAAGGAGCTTTGGGAGAGAAAGGAAAGGTAGGGATAGAGGGCCATTCAAGCTTTAAGGGCGTTTGGCTAGAAAGCCCCACGCGAGGTTCTTGATTTTTTCAGCTGTTTCCGCAGGGTTTTCAGCTAGTGTTATCGCCCGTCCCACAATGAGGTAGTAGGCGCCAGCTTCTATGGCGGGTTCAACTTCGCCCCCTTGGACGCCAACGCCTGGCGAGTATATAGGGATTTTTCCGCCCAAGATCGTGTGTACCTCCCTTATTTTTTCTGGGTATGTGGCGCCAACAACCACGCCGTCAGCGCTCCATTTTAGGGCTTTTTTGGCGAAAACCATGTACTGGGGTGTCTTCATCCCGCTTTCGGCGTCTACAACGGTTTGTCCGTAACCTTCGTCTGCACCCCTGTGGCTCATGTAGACGAGGAGAATTACGCCTTTACGCTGGTTTCTCGCGGTTTCGAAAACTGGTTTTAGGCCTTCCTCCCACCCTACGAAGGGGTTGGCGATTAAAGCGTCGAAGCCCGCTTCGAAATAGTATTCAGCGATGACTCGGTTTGTGTCTCCTATGTCATTTACCTTACAGTCCATTATTGCCGGAAGCCCTTTTTCATGTGTTTTCTCCACTAGTTTCTGAACCCCATTGAATACTCCGAGAGGCAAAACTAGATGGTGATTGAATTTCACAGCACATACGTGGGGGCTTACGGCGTCAATAATTTTCGCCGCCCTTTCATGCAGATTTTGACGTTTTATAGGCTTTTCAAAGGGGAAGTCTAGGGCTAAAACGATGTTTGTCTGCCTTTTTTGGGAAGCTTCCCAAATTTTCTCCCGAAAAGCCAAACCCGGAACTCCTTTTAAGCTTTTATAGGGTTGGGCTAAAAACCTTTACTGTTTGAATTTCGCCGCCGCAAACCATTTTTATGTAGTCTAAAGCCGTTTTAACAGCATCTTCAAGCTGTTCGGCTGTTATTCCAGGCGCTCCGTAAGCTACAAGCAGAACTTTCCGCGTTTTCTCCGTTATCTTTGTTTGGTCGGCGTCTCTGTGGGGATAGATGCATAAAACCCGTTTTCTGTCGGCTAAGACCAGCATGTTGCCCTTCAAGGTCATGGGTCTATCCATGCCTATCCCAGTGAAGGGTTCGCCTTCCTCGGCAAACCTCACATTGAAGGGCGGACTAAGGGCGTCCATGTCGAAGCCGCTTATGGGAATTATCGTTTTCATGGAAGCCAAATTGTAGGCGTCTACGGCTGTCGAAATGGTTGGCAGTTCACCGCCGTGCAAAACACGCCTCAGCAGCGCTTCCCCGGAGGGTCTCGTTTTAGTTGGGTCTATGCCTAGACGCCAGTAAAAGTCCCTGTAGGCGCGTACAACCGGGTTGTCTTTAAGCTTTTCAACGTCATGTTTGGCTCTGACCTCGGAGTATATGGCTTGTTTAAGTTGGCGGATTTTCTCGTTTTCTCTTTCAACGGACACCCCGCTTATTGTGCCTATGCTTATGGCGAGTTGGGGGAACTTAGCCGCCACCCCGGCGCACCAGTAGACTTGAATCTGCGCCATGCATTTAGCCCCGCTGAAAACTGTTAAATACCGTGGGGGTTTTACGTTTTTCTCTCAATGATCGGAGAGCTTGCAGCGTTAGGAGCAGCCTTATGTTGGACTTTTTCAGCCGTTTTTTACAGGCGAGCTTTGGCTTCAACCCAGCCCATTCAAGCAAACACTGTGCGCTGCGTTGGTACAACCCTCGTCTTGATAGCCGTCTTAGTCGTTTTAGGCGGGTCAACGTTTTCACGGAGCTCTCAAAACAAGTAATTGTTCTTACCTGCGTCAGCGGGTTTGTCGGCTTGGGACTAGGCTACAGGCTGTACATGCTTAGCCTAAAAACCATAGGCGTTTCAAGAGCTGTTCCAATAACATGCATTTACCCCCTCTTCAACCTCTTATAGGCTTACCTCCTAGCTGGGAAAACATAACCCTTCCAGTAGCGGCTGGAGCCTTCATAATTGTTTTGGTGTCTGGCTTCTAACAGACGAGAAGGCGGACAAAAACCTAAACAAGCCCGCTGGGAACGGCATACGTGGAACGGTTTTAGCCCTCTGCACGGCCATGGCTTGGTCCATAAGCATTTCAATGGTTAACCTCGCTGTGAAGAAAACGCAAAACATCGAACACGCTTACGCCGTGAACACAATCCGCCTTTTGGCTGTTGCAACACTGCTTCTAGCATACACGTTGACCAGCACAAGGAGCACGGGCTTCGCGAAGGTTGGATGGCGAAACACGGCGTTCCTTTTAGGCGGCGGTTTAATAGCCATTGGCTTAGGATGGTTCTTTTTAACGTTAAGCTTCCTCCTAATACCTGAGTCTCAAGCAGTGCCCATATCCTCCACGACACCACTATTCTCAACAATGGCCAGCGTCGTGCTGCTCCGCGAAAAAGTGACGGAAAAAACCGTTTTAGGCTCCGTGCTGGTTGTCGCCGGAATATTCATCGTCTTCGCAGCCTAACAGGGCTTTGTAATAGGCTTGTAGAAAAGGTTTATATGGTTGAACCTTGAATCCTCGGTGTGGGTCGTGAAGACCCAATTTAGTGAGATCCGAGAGATTTCTGGAAAAAATAAAAGCAAAACTATTCTCAAGCCAAAATCGCCAATAAAAATGCTGAAAAACTCTTTTAAACCAATATTTGAGCTTATTTCACTGAAAGTTTGGCTTTTTGAAAAAAGAAACGAAAGCCACATCGGAGATGGCGGGGATGGACTGCTGCCATAACGGTAAGAAGGCGGTTCTCGTCCTTGAGGACGGCTCTTTATTTTATGGCGAGGGTTTCGGGGCCCTCGGCGAAGCCCATGGCGAGCTTGTTTTCAACACTGGGATGACAGGTTATGTCGAAGCCTTAACCGACCCATCCTACGCAGGACAGATTTTAATGATGACTTACCCGCTTATCGGAAACTACGGCGTCTGCCCTGAAGACTTCGAATCCGACGGGGTGAAGGTTGAAGGCTTCGTTGTTAGAGAGGTTTGTGAAACCCCGAGCAATTGGCGCTCAGAAAAATCCCTCCCGAAACTCCTCGAAGAGCAGGGGGTTCCAGGAATCCAGGGCGTCGACACAAGGATGCTTACCAAAAAGCTGCGGGTTTACGGGGCGATGAAGAGTACCCTGCTAGTCTATGTAGAGGGAGAAAAACCCGACATTCAAGGGCTTATTGAGAAAACAAGGATGCAACCTTCCATAACAGAATTAGACGTCGTGCCAAAGGTGTGCGTTAAAAAGCCCAAAATAATTGAGCGTGGCCGCAGGCTGGACGTGGTTTTAATTGACTGCGGAGTAAAGCTTAGCATAATCCGCCAACTTCAAAACTATGCAAACATAATACTTGTCCCATACAACACCTCGGCGGAGGAAATCCTCTCATACGACCCTGACGGGGTGCTAATCTCCAACGGTCCAGGCGACCCTCAACGGGTTAAGGAAACCATTGAAACAGCAAGAAAGCTTGCGGGGAAAGTTGTCTTGTATGGCATATGCCTCGGCCACCAGATAATATCGTTGGCCTTGGGTGCAAAAACCTACAAGCTTAAGTTTGGCCATAGAGGGACAAACCAGCCGGTAAAGGATTTGGAGACGGGGAGGGTTTTCATATCAACCCAAAACCATGGGTTCGCAGTGGACAAGGAGACCTTAAAGGAAGCTGGCCTTGTTTTAACTCAGATAAACTTGAACGACAACACTGTAGAAGGCTTTAAGCATGGGGAGTTGCCAATAAAAGCCGTCCAATATCACCCCGAGGCAGGTCCAGGCCCCCACGACACCTACTTCTTCTTTGAAGATTTCGCTAGAACCATGGAGGAGTACACGTAAATGCCGAAAAGAACGGACATCCACAAAATCCTGATAATAGGCTCAGGCCCCATCGTTATAGGACAAGCCTGCGAGTTTGATTATTCCGGAAGCCAGGCATGTAAAGCATTGAGGGAGGAGGGCTACAAGGTTGTTTTGGTCAACTCCAACCCGGCTACGATAATGACCGACCCGGAGATGGCGGACAAAGTTTACATTGAACCTTTAACCGTTGAAGTTTTAACGGAGATCATTAAAAGGGAAAGGCCTGACGCGCTGCTTCCAACGCTTGGAGGACAAACAGGTCTAAACCTGGCCGCTGAGCTTGCTGAAAGGGGCGTCTTAGACCAGTATGGTGTGGAGTTGATTGGGGCGAAGCTTGAAGCCATAAAACGGGGCGAGGATAGGCTTCTCTTCAAGCAAACTATGGAAAGCATAGGCATACCTGTTCCAAAAAGCGCGCCAGCTTACTCGGTTGAAGAAGCCTTGAAAATCGCTGAGGAAATAGGCTATCCCGTTATAGTTAG
>CAZRXM010000014.1:0-19699 GCA_964604045.1 uncultured Candidatus Bathyarchaeia archaeon | reverse complement strand
AATTCTTCCAAAGCCGTTTATAGCTACTCTTATTGCCATTTAAATCACCATTTTAGGCTAAATTTCGGATAATAATGGAATAATTCTCTTAATTAATTTTCCGGCAGAAAATGCAGAAAATAAAAAGAAAAAATATGGGTTTTAGCGCAGTTTCATCAAAACCGTTTCAGCGGCTATAACAAGGGGCTCCCAAGTTTCGTTTAACGGTGGAGCGTAAGCCGTATCCGCCTTCGCTAACTCACGCACAGTCATCTGCTTCTGTATGGCGAGAGAGACCGCGTTTATGCGTTGAGTTACTTCTTCACCGCCTACTAATTGGGCGCCGATTATGCGTTGAGATTCTTTTTCGACGACAAGCTTGACCCTTATGGGCAATGCCCCGGGATAGTAATCCGCTTTGGTTTTGGAGGAAATAGTTCCTGTGACAACCTCTATGCCTGCTCTTTTAGCCGCCGTCTCCGTCAAACCTGTTGCGCCAATCTGCATATCGTAAAGTTCTGTCACTGCCGAACCAACAACTCCTGGAAACGTGGCGTAGCCTCCTGCCGCGTTTATCCCGGCAACCTTGCCCTGCCTGACAGCAACCGTTCCAAGCTGCTGAACCGTTGGTCTTTGAGTTACTATGTGAATTGATTCTGCGCAGTCGCCTACCGCGTAAACATCTTTAACGTTTGTTTCCATTCTAGCGTTTGTTTTAATGAGCCTTGTCTCGCCTAAAGCTATGCCAGCATCCACTGCAAGCTGAGTATTTGCCCTCACCCCGAAGGCGCTTACGAAAAGGTCAGCGTTTATTTGTTCACCTCCAGCCACTATGCCGGTGACCTTATCCGCGCCAAGAAACTCCTCAACAGGCTTGTTTGTCAAGACTCTTATTCCCCTGCGTTCAAGCATTTCCTGAACTATTTTGGCCATGTCCGCGTCAAGCATGGCGGGCAAAACTTGGGACAACATTTCTACAACAGTCACTTGCAGACCTCTTTCTTGGAGGGCGACGGCTGTTTCGAGCCCTATGAGACCCGCACCCATCACCACGGCTGTTTTTGCTCCTTCCCTTATTGCTTGGTCTATTCGCTGTCCGTCCTCAATGGTTCTCAGGGGGAGAATTCCTTGCTTTTCCCTTCCCTTTATCGGCGGCGTGAAAGCGCTTGCACCTGTCGCTATTATTAAGCTGTCGTATGGGAGTTCCTCAGTGTTTCCGTTTTTATCCACTGTTACGACGGTCTTCTTTCCAGTGTCGATCTTTGTAACTTTTGTTTCCGTTTTTAGGTTAAGTTTCATCATTTGGAAGTAGCTTGGTGGAAACACTATGAGGCTGTTAAAACTTGGTATGTGACCGCCTATGACGAAGGGTAAGCCGCAGCGGGAGTATCCCGCATATTTCTCGTCAGTTATCAGCGTTATTTCGGCGGTACGGTCTGTTTTTCTGGCTGCTGAAGCTGCGTCGACACCAGCTGCATGCGCTCCGATCACTACTATGCGTCTTGGCAAGGGCTACTTCCCTTCTTTAAGTAGGCTTTTATGCCATTCAACCGCCGCGTTAAAGTCCATTAGGTTTTTTAATTCAGCCTCGAGGTTTGAGGGTTTCACTACGAGAAGCCAGCCTTTTCCATAGGGGTCTTCATTTAAAAGCTCCGGCTTAGACTGGACTTCGGTGTTCACTTCCAATATTGTCCCGCTCACAGGCGCAACTAAGTCAGATACGGCTTTCACGGATTCAACAGTGCCATAAGGCTCATTTTGCTTTACAGTTGTTCCGGGACTCGGAAGCTCCGCATAAACAACTTCTCTTAACTGCTTTTGGGCATAGTCAGTTATGCCAATGCGTACCTTGTCGCCTTCAATCTTCACCCACTCAAAATCCTTAGAATAGTAGAGGCCTTCTGGAACCTCGTATCCATCAACTTTGACCACGTCATTACACCCCGCATGTAGTCTGATAATCTATCATTTTTAAGCCTTTAAAATTAACTGTTATTCAGAAATGCTTCCTGTTGAGAAATGCCAATTTACGTCAAATTTCGCGGATATTGGAAAGGATATAAAAATCGAATGGTTATTCAGTAAATTGTCGGGTGATTCAGTGGGCTGGAAAAACAAGGCTTTTGTGGTCTTGCTGCTTTTCATGATCACTTGCGGTTAGTATAACAACAACCGGCACGTACATATTGAGGGTTTCTCGTATTCTGGCTCTGGACAGTATTACCTTGACATAAGCGCTGGAGCATCAAGCGTCTATATATCATACGACGGCTAGACTAAAAGGTAACAATATCCTTCTCCCTTATTTCTTTCAACTCTCGAAAATTGCACCACGTCATAGCTAACCGTATTTTGGAAATGTTTAATTAACTGGTTTAGTGTAAAGCTGTGCAGATGGAAGGGTAAGATTTGGGTGAAGAGTTAGCGAAGCTTCCTCCACAGGTTCAGGAGCGTCTGTTAAGGCTTCAGCAGTTACAGCAAACTTTACAGTCTGTTTTAGTTCAGAAACAACAGGTGGAGCTTGAGTTAACGGAGGTTGAGCAGGCTTTGAGCGAGTTGCAGAAGGCCGCCGACGACGCTGTTATATACAGGTCTATAGGGTCTTTGCTTGTGAAAACCGAGAAGGCTAGGGTTGTGGCTGACTTAAACGAGAGAAAAGAATTGTTGAATATGCGGGCAACAGTTTTGGGCAAGCAAGAGGAGCGGCTTCGAAGCCAGATTAAGGAATTGCAAGCTAAAATTCAACAGGATTTGGCTCCACTTTCGGGAACTCAGCCATAAACTGGGTCTGGGTGGGAGATTTGGAAAACATCGGTTTGCCAGAGCTAACTCCAGAGCATATTGAGAAATTGTGTTCAATAGCCGAGGAGGCCGCGAGAGCTTATATTTTGTCAAAGGTTCCGCCAAAAAAGGTTGAAACGCTAAACGTTAGCGCCGACGTGGAGCTGGAAAATGGGAAACCCTTAACTTTAACCGTTGAGGTTGAATTGACCCTTTCGCCTCTCATGCAGAACTTCGACGCCCAAAAGCTTGCAGATGAAGCCGTAAAGGAAGCTTTCATATCGGCTGAAAAATACTTGAGGGAGCTAAAGTGTCGTTTACAGAAGTAGCCAAAATACTCGACGAACAAAAAGCCAAACATGTTGTTTTACTATGCCACCACAATGCAGACCCAGACGCTGTTTGCTCGGCTTATGCCTTATCAAGCCTGATGAGGAGGTTTAATCCCCAAATAATCGTGGAGGTTGGGGCTGCCCAAAGTGTAAGCCGTCTTTCAAAACACGTTTTGAGGCATCTCCCACTAACTGTCGGGACAGAACCCAAAATTGAGGAGGCAGACGTGATTATACTCTTAGACACAAACACTGTACAGCAACTTGACAACTTAGCTGAAAAAGTGAAGGCTTCAGAGGCACCTATAATTGTGATAGACCACCACACAGCTCATCCGGAAACCGTGAAAATAGCGAGGCTTTGCATAACAGACGAGAATGTTTCGTCAACCTGCGAGATAATTTACAGATTCTACAAGGAAACGAACACTAGAATTGAACCGCTAGAGGCCAAAGCTCTTTTTCTAGGCATAGCCTTCGACACCCGCCACTTTGTTCTCGCAAGCTCTGCAACATTGAAGGTCATAGCTGAACTTGTGGATATGGGGGTAAACGCCCAAGAAGCTTTAGCTATACTGGCGCTTCCCATGGACTACTCGGAGAGGGTTGCCCGCCTAAAGGCATGTAAGAGGGCGAAGCTTTTCAAAGTGGGCGAGTGGATAGTAGCCCTATCCCATGTCAGCGCCTACCAGGCTTCCGCGGCCCGTGCGATAGTTGATTTAGGCGCTCACGTAGCCGTGGTGGCCGGACAGAAGGACGACAGCCTTGAGATAAGCCTCAGATGTACGAAGGAGTTCCACGAAAAAACGGGCATACACTTAGGCAGAGACATAGCCAAACCTTTGGGGGATTATCTCCGCGGCATGGGCGGAGGACACGCAACAGCCGCTGGCGTAAACGGTTATGGGGAACTTGAAGCTGGACTTAAACGTTGCTGGAAACTTTTGAAGGAGCGGATAGTTCAAACACAAACGCAACTTTGAGTAGCTACTCTTAAATGAGAAAAATGTTTAGGTGTTATGAAAAGTCATGGCAATAATTGAAACAAAAAACTTGACGTACACCTACCCCGGCGCCAGCCAACCCGCAATAATGGAAGTTTCAATAAGGATTGAGAAGGGCGAGTTCGTTCTAATCACAGGTCCAAGCGGGTGTGGTAAAACAACCCTTTGCAGATGTTTCAACGGGCTTATCCCCCACTTTTACCAGGGCGAACTTAAAGGCGAAATAACTGTTGCGGGATTAAGAGTGCAGGAACATCCAGTTTACGAGTTGGCAACCCACGTGGGTATGGTTTTCCAAAACCCCGAAAACCAGCTTTTCGCACTTTCGGTTGAGAAAGACGTGGCCTTCGGTCTAGAAAACCTTGGACTTCCGAGGGAACAAATCCGAAAGCGGGTGGATTGGGCGCTCAAACTAACAGGGATATATGAGCTTAGGGAACGAACACCCATGGAGCTCTCAGGGGGACAGCAGCAACGCGTAGCCATAGCCTCCGTTTTAGCCATGCAGCCTGAGGTAATAGTCTTAGACGAACCCACGTCTTTCCTCGACCCCCTAGGCGCCAAAAAAATATTCGAAGTCATATACGACTTGAACAAGAAGCTTGGAATAACCATAGTGCTTGTAGAACATAGGCTTGATTTAACCGCCAAATATGCAAACCACATAATTATTATGGACGGCGGAAAGGTTGTTTTGGACGGTGAACCTCGGGAGGTTTTAAGCTCCGAGGAAGCCCGCCTTATAGGCGTTGGCATTCCAAAGGCAACTCGCCTTTACCAAATGTTGAAGGTTGACGGAGTCAAGTTAGGCGGAAAAGCACCTTTGTCATCCGAGGAGATGGCGGAAAAAATTAGGGAGGCTCTCACGCGGCATGATTGATGTCCAAGACGTTTACTTCACGTATCCAAGCGGTGTAGAGGCATTGAAGGGTATCTCCTTAACCATTCAAGACGGTGAGTTTGTGGCGATAATGGGGGAGAATGGCGCTGGGAAAACAACCTTGGTTAAACATTTTAACGGTTTGCTGAAACCTACCAGAGGGAAAGTCCTTATTGACGGGGTTGAAACCACAAAGGTAAGCGTTGCAACCTTAGCCCGCAAAGTGGGCTTCGTCTTCCAGAACCCAGACCATCAGCTTTTCTGCGAAACCGTTGAGGAAGAGATAGCCTTCGCCCTAAGAAACTTTGGCTTCAGCGAGGACGTCATAGAAAAGCGGGTAACGTGGGCGCTCAACCTCATGGGGTTATCCCAGTACAGGAAAACATCACCCTTTATGCTGAGCGGTGGCGAAAGAAAGCGAGTTGCTTTGGCTTCTGTGCTTGCATGGGACCCGAAAATACTAATCCTAGACGAACCTACAATAGGTCAAGACTACCAGCAGAAAGAGAAGCTCCGACAGTTTATTATGCAGTTGAAAGCCCAGAACAAAACAGTGGTCATTGTAACCCACGATGTTGAGTTTGTAGCCGAATGCAACCCGAGGGTTTTGCTTATGCGGGGTGGCAAAATAGTGGCTGATGGGGAAGCACGGCAGGTTTTAACAGATCCAAATGTGCTGGAGCAGGCTTCCCTCATTCCTCCCCAAATAGCCCAGATCTTCATGAAACTTTCAGATTTAGGCTTTCCAAGGGACATAATAGACATTTATGAAGCGAAGGAGACCCTTTTAAAGGCTTTTAGGAGTAGAGGTTTGGCATGAGCTTCTTCGACGGTTTAAGGTTTAGAAGGGTTAGCTCACCAATACACAACCTTGACCCCCGCGTGAAATTTGTCTACGCAATCGTAATATTCACCGTGGCCATAATCTTCTGGCAACTCCTACCTCTTCTCACACTATTTATCATGCAGCTTCCCCTCGTGTTTCTGGCGGGCGTTAAAAAGGAATGGACCCGCTCCATGAAGGGTGCATCCTTCCTAGCCTCAATAATTTTCCTCACAAACTTCATAGCCTCCATCATAGGCTCCGGCTATGTGGTCACATTTACAGCCGTAGAAAATGCTTTAGCCATGACCATGCGTTTCCTAGTCCTTGTAGGGTCCTTTTCGATATTCTTCCTAACCACATCGCCGGACCATTTAGGGCTGGCACTTGAACAGTCCCACGTGCCCTACGAGTTCTGCTTCGCCTTTACAACAGCCGTGCGTTTTGTCCCAGTTCTGGCTGAGGAAGCCCAAACAATAATGGACGCCCAAAAAGCGAGGGGCTTGGAGCTGGAAAAGGGAAATTTCTTGAAAAAAGTTAGGAACTATGTTCCAATACTTATACCACTGATTATAAGCGCCATCCGCCGAAGCCTTGAACTCGCGGAAGCTATGGAGGCTCGAGCTTGGGGCGCGACCCAAAAACGCACAAACCTTTACGTTTTGAAGCTCCATCATAGAGATTACATCTTTGCAGCCTTAACTGTTGGCATATTAGTGGCGGCGGTTTTAGTCCGACTGTATGTCCACATACCCCGTTTAGAGGAAATTTTGACCGGAAAGTTTTAACCGCAAGACTTTTAACACGGCTCAACTTGTAAAAAGGTTTCTCGGAGTCTGAAAATTTGAAGATGCTAAAAGCTGCAGCGGAGGAGATTATCTCCGGTATAAAGAGAGCCATTAAAGAGTTGAACCCCAATGAGGTGGAACGCTTCATTGAGCTTCTTTTGGCGGCAAAAGACAAGAAGATATTCGTTATAGGCATGGGGAGGAGCGGCTTCGTGGGCAGAGCCTTTGCTCTACGTTTGATGAACCTAGGCTTCAACGTATACTTCCTAGGGGAAACCATAACACCAGCAGCGGGGAAAGGAGACCTCCTAATCGCCATTTCTGGAACGGGGACAACCAAAATGGTTTTGACGGCAAGCCAAGCGGCAAAAGACATAGGCGCAACTGTTGTAGCCATAACATCCTTCCCAGAATCGCCATTAGGACAGATAGCCGACCTGGTTGTAACTGTCAGGGGTAGAACCAAAGCCGGATGGCCCAGAGAAGAGGATTATTTGGCTAGACAGCTTATGGGTGAAAGGGAGCCTTTGACACCTTTAGGGAGCATTTTCGAAAACAACTGCATGGTTTTTCTAGACGCTTTAATAGTGGAGCTTATGCACCGCATGGGAAAGACGGAGGAAGACTTAAGACAGAGGCACGCAACAATAGAGTAAAAACCATGACGGAGCGTGAAAACTATCCGGGCTAAATGGAAAAAGAAGAGGATGCGCAGACAAAAAAAGAAGAGGCAGAAGAGAAGAGCACGGTACAAGTAATTGTTTAGCGGTGCAGAGTTTTCAAGTTTGTTGATGTTGTGTTTTTAAACGTGTTAAAGATTGGGCGTGCATACAGCTTATTAAGACTTACGATATTATATATTCTAGGGATAGCCCCACATCATAAACCATAAAAAGGGTGAAAAATGCCGAAAACAACAAAAAAGACGGCCAAAGCTGAAGAAACAGCCTTTCACATAGTTATCGAAGAGAAGAAAAGGCGGCCAGCCGTTTTCAAGGAAGTCTACCCAATCCAAGAGCCCTACGTATACGCAGCCATAGTGAAGGACCCGGAAACGCAGAAAATCCGCTACGAGGTTATAGAGCCAACTCTTACAGAGGAGGAGGAGAAGCGTCTAAAGGAGGTTAAAGGCATTCTAATGGAGGAAATAGACGTAAACCTGAAAGACATAGAGACTAAAGACAAAGCCGAACAGTACCTTAAGGAGAAGACCCAAAAAATCATCAAGAAATACCACATAAAGGTTCCACCCGAATCCATTGACAAGCTTCTCTATTACATTACGAGGGATTTCATAGGCTACGGAAAAATAGACCCGTTGATGAAGGATCACCTTATTGAGGATATTTCGGCTGATGGTGTGAACACACCCATATACGTGTGGCATAGAACCTACGAGTCCTTACCAACAAACATAGTTTTCAAGGATGAAGCCGAACTGAACTCTTTCATAGTCCGCTTGGCATATCTGGCGGGCAAAAACATCTCCATTGCTTCTCCGATTTTAGACGCTACTCTCCCGGACGGCAGCCGAGTGCAGCTCACTTACGGAAATGAGGTCACCAGGAGAGGTTCAACTTTTACTATTCGCCGTTTCAAAGTGGATCCATTAACGATTTCGGACCTTATAGCCTTCAACACGCTTTCATCGGAGATGGCTGCCTACCTTTGGTACGTCATTGAAAACCGCGCCTCGGTTCTCGTAGCTGGGGGTATAGCAGCTGGAAAAACCACCATGCTGAACTGTTTGTCCATGTTTATAAAGCCTGAAATGAAAATAGTGAGTGTTGAAGACACCCAAGAGCTTAATCTACCCCATGAAAACTGGATTCCATCCGTTGTCAGAGAGGGCTTCGGCTACGATAACAAGAGCACCATAACCTTATTCGACCTTCTGAAGGCGGCTGTAAGGCAGAGGCCAGACTACATAATTGTTGGAGAGATCCGAGGTGAGGAGGCCTACACGCTATTTCAAGCCATCGCTACAGGTCATCTTGGAATGTGCACAATTCACGCTGAATCCGTTGAAGCCGTTATAAACCGCCTTCACTCTGAGCCTATGAACATACCTAAACCCCTCATAGCAATGATCGACTTGATAATGGTTATGGCTAGAACAGAGGTTGAAGGAAAGCCTGCTAGGAGAGCAATCACTGCCACAGAGGTTTTGGGGCTTGACCCTAAAACTGGCGAAATCTTGACGGAAGAGGTTTTCCGCTGGAAGCCTAAAAAAGACGAGTTCGAATTTCTTGGGCACAGCGCCCTCCTAGAAGAACACATGAAGAAGCTTGATTTAAGCGAGGAAGACGTTAGGAGGGAGCTTCAACGCAGAAAAACGGTTCTTGAATGGATGGTGAAGAAAGGCATACGCAGATACACGGAAGTGGCAAACGTCGTCCGCGAATATTACGCCAACCCAGCGAGGGTTTTTAAGAAAGCGAGGATCGAGCTAAAATGAAGAAGGCGAAAATTTTCGAAAAGCTCAGAAATTTTTTAAAAAAACCACTTTTAAAGCGGCAGGGTAAGGAAAAAGCAGAAGTTTCAAGGGACATAGGTGGCATGTTTTCCATAGCCTATAGGCTTTTGGGCGGAAAAATTGGCTGTGTTCTGCCACTTTTTGAAGATCTGGGAGTGCATCTGCAGAGGGCTGGTTTAAAAACGAGCTTAAGAGCTTACGTGTGTCTAACGGTTTTCTCAACAGTTTTGGTTGCCTTAGCGGCTTTCGCATGTATACTATGTGTTCTTGTCTTCGTTTTCCATTTGCCAGTTTTTCCGGCTTCTCTTTTCGGTTTGGGAGGCAGCCTGTTCGCCGTTGCCCTTTCAGTTTTAGGATTCTACATTTACCCTGTTTACCGTGCTGACAAGTTCAGGCGGGAGCTAGAAGACGAGTTGGCCTTCGCCACGGGATACATGTCGATTTTGGCTAGTGCAGGAGTGCCGCCGGAGAAAATTTTCTGCTCGTTGGCCAATCTTCCAGTGCGCTTGGCTACTTCCGTCGAAGCGAAAAATGTTGTTCGGGACGTGAACCTTTTCGGTTATGACATTATCTCGGCTTTGGAAAACGCTTCCAAAAGGTCGCCTTCAAAGCTTTTCAGAGAAATGCTCGAGGGCTTCATTTCAACGATACATTCCGGAAGCAGCCTCGCTGAGTACTTGAGGGAAAGGTCTAAGCAACATATGGGGTTGAAGAGGATAAGTCTCCGAAAGTTTTCAGACATGTTATCTATCCTCTCAGAGTTTTACGTCGCCTTGCTTGTTACTGGACCACTGCTTTTCGTAATTATGCTTGCTGTTATGGCGATGTTGGGTGGAGGTAGCCTAGGAATTTTAAGGCCAGACTTACTGCTGAAGATAATTACGTACATCGGGATTCCAGCTGGTTCCATAATGTTTCTAATCATTTTGGACGCTGTTTCGCCGAAGTGGTGAACATGCCAAGAGTCGGAAAAACGGTCAAGCAGATAACGTGGATTGCGTCTGCGCTAGTAGCCCTAGCCATAATAGTCTTCGGCTTTTGGAAGGTTTGGAGGAATCTTTCTTTCGACGAATTTGTCTTTTTCGCCTTAATAGCCGCCTTCACACCTCCAACAATTCTGAACTACATTGACTATAGATGGAAGAAAAGCGTGGATGAACATTTGCCGGACCTTTTCAGGAGCATTGTACAAGCCCAAGAAACCGGTATGACGCTGCCCAGAGCCTTAGAGGAAGCATCGAAAAGGGATTATGGACCTTTAACGGCGGAGCTGCGCAAGATGACTGCACAGATTTCTTGGGGCATGACCTTTGAAGAGGCTATGGTGGCGTTTTCCAAACGTGCTAATACATTGCTCGTGCAAAGAACAGTCCCTCTCATAATCGAAGCGAACCGTTCAGGTGGACGTATAGAGAAGGTTTTTGACCCCATGGGCAAGTTTGTACGGTCAACGTTAATACTCCAAAAGGAACGGCAGAATAGAACACGCCCGTACATCGCCATAATTTATGTGGCCTTCTTCGTCTTCATATTCACTATCATATTGCTGTTCAAGTCCTTCTTCGTAGACATAGAAGGCTTACCGCTTCTAGGCGCAGCCATAATGGCTCCGGAGGAGGTTAAACGCCTGTTCTTCCACATGACGATTATCCAAGCCTTTTTCGGCGGCTTAGTGGCTGGAAAAATGGGCGAAGGCACCGTAAACGCTGGGTTAAAACACAGCTTAACACTCATGGTCTTAGGCTACATAGCCCTAAAACTCTTCTTGTAGGAGGGTAAAACATGCCACCGTTTTTAGGAGCTCTCACAGATAAACGGGGTGTAACTCCCGTGCTAAGCAACCTCTTGCTCATGCTCGTGGCTGTAGCCGCTATGTCAATAGCAGCAACAGCCACGTACGTTGTAACAACAAACCTCAGGGAGACGATGGGCGAACGCTTCATCGTGGAGGATGTTTGGTTCAACAAAATGGAAAGCATTAACCGCATAAGTATATATGTCCGCAACACTGGAAAAATTCCCATAACTGTTTCCACAATCTACATAAACCACACCCAACAGTATCTGCCTAAGGTTAAGCTGCAACCCGGAGACCACGGATGGCTCAACATTACATACGACTGGGCTGCTGGCAGCTTATATCACATTAACGTTGTAACCCTGCGGGGGAATCGTGTTGAAGGCTACTATAGGGCGCCTTAAAAGCGATAGGCGTGGCTTAAGCAACGTGATTGTAGTGATGCTCAGTCTAATCCTAGTGGTGGTTATAGCTGCAAATGTGGTGCTATGGGGCTTCCAGATGAACCAGTTTGACTGGGAGAGGATGCAGGAGAAAATTGAAATCACGGAGGTGGAGGTAGAGGTACAATCTCCCCTAATGGACTGGTATTATCATGGTTTTAGTCACCGCATTCAACATAACATAACCGCGAAAATCAACGTAACAGACTACCAGGTCAAAATCACCATTGTGAACGGCACCGGGTTAAGCCAAGGAAACATCCACTACACAACTCACGTGAGCAGACCAGACTTTGGCGACGTGAGGTTTACATGGTACAATAGTACAAGAAAAAGGGAGCAGCCAATACCATATTGGTGTGAAAGTGTTCACCCAGGAGGAAACGCAACTTTTTGGGTTAGGATTCCGGTGATTCCAGAGAGTCCGGGGGAGTCCACGATTTACATATATTACGGGAATGGTGAGGCTGGAACGGAGAGCAACGGGGACGCTACATTCATCTTCTTTGATGACTTCGACGATGGAGTAATAGATCAAAATAAGTGGACGAACATTAACGACGCAAGCGAAAGTGGGGGAAGCCTCAGAGGAAACGGGGGAAACCAGAAGGTTTGGATGCAAACCATACAAAGCTTCCAAACACCCTTCGCCGTAAACTTTAAAATGAGAGGAGAGGCAAGAGGCAACTTTGACAGTGGCATAAGAGTGGGAAACCTATATTTCATAAGCGACTTAGGAACAGGCAACCCAGGCATAGGAACAAGCTGGGTTTATCCTTCGGGATCAGCTGGAGACGTTGTTTCGTGGCACATTTACGAAGCAAGGATTATGGCAGGGCTACAAGTGTTCTACGACCTTACAGCCAACAAATATGCGACCGCTTCATATACATATAACACTGGACCATTGTGCTTACTAGGAGACTCTGACAATCAGAACAGAGACACCTTCTACGACTACATTTTCGTCCGCAAATACATGGATCCTGAACCTGTACACGGTGCTTGGGGAGTAGAGGAAGCCTACGATGTGCAAACGTTGACTATTAAAGTGAGAAACCCCAGCCCATTAACCGTTCACGTAGTCGCGGTTTGGATGAACAACGCAACGCTTCACATGCGGTTTTCAGTAGACGTCTTCATAAATCCGGGTGAAAGCACCACTTTTTCAATGGTCGTTAAAAGCTTGCCAGCAGACATCCGCGTAGTTAAGGTTGTTAGTGAAAGGGGAAACACAGCCATATTTACAGTTGGCTAGTTTAGAGCTACCCCCTCGCCAATTTCTCCTTAAGCGTCTTTATCACTTCCTTGGCGTCTCCAGCCTCTACCACCTTTATGTTGTAGAGCTCCGCCATCTTTTTGGCGTTTTCGCTTAGACGTGGAATGGCTATTAGGAAGGCTTTCTCAGGTGACACGTCATACATTTTTGCGAAGAGAGCTATGACTGGTTGTTCCGCTACAGCGTTTTCCGTAGCTATTGCTACGTCCATGACTGTTATTTTGTCGGCCTGCTTCTCCTTGTAGGCGACTATGTCAAACATGTGGTTAGCTCCGGACCTGCCTTTTATTAAAGCTGGGGCTTCCACTTCAAACCCATTTTCAACCAAGAACTCCCTAATGGGCGCAACAAAAATCCATCCGGCTGTTATTTCGCTCTTCACGTCTGTGTTCAGGGTGTAGACGTAAACGTCTTTGATTTCCAGTTCTTCAAAGGTGAATTCGCGCTGGCAGTCTCTGCAGAAATGTCTTGGAACGGGTATGTCGAAGCTTTTGCCGCATTCTAGGCATGTGCACCAAACACCAGCTTTACGGTGGTCGACATCAAGCTTTTTCAACTTCTCGCGGCATTTTGGACAAACCAGTTTCCCATTTTTACGGAAGTGTTCCTCCACATCCATGTACCCACATTTAACATGCTCGATCAGAGAGCCCTTCTTAATGTTGAATGACTTGCAGTATGGACAACAGTAGCGTGTGGAAACGTTTTGCGAGCCACAGTTTGGACAATAAACAACCTTATCATAAAGACGCCTTTCCAGCACCCCCGCAGCGTGAAGCCTTTCAAGAAATTCCTCAGCTTTTGAAGGATCATCTAAAACTGCTTCAACCTCTGGGTATCGGTAGCCGACCTTCGGGTCAAAGGTTGGCTTAAGGTCGCTGATTTCTCCGCTTAAAAACTTGCCCAGGAAAATTTGGACGCTGCGCTGTTTGTAAAGTTCAAGTCTCTCCGATTTTCCAGTTTTCTGCATCGGAAACCCATACCAGCTTAGGCTCGACAAACAGTTTAGTGCTTAAAATCCATTAATAAAATTTCTTGAACAATAGAGCTATCATGTGAAACAGCCGGCTCGGAAAGGTTTAAAGTCTTGACCGCTTCTCTGTTTTCGGAAAGGGGGATAGAATGACTTCAAAAACGAAGAAGATTGTACGTTGTCCAAAATGCGGCTTCGCTTTCGACATATCCTACGGAAGAGCCTTCGCCTGTTCCGGTTGCCCATCCACCGTGCAGTGTGGATATGCTAAATGCCCAAAATGCGGCCACGAATTTCCGTTAACCTAGCTTCCGGGAACACTATGTTTTTTAACTTGAAAGTTCAATAATCATGAAGCGTTCACATACGGTCTTGAAAGGCTTTGGCTTGCGGTGGTCAGTTGTCTGTGCAAAAACCTTCAAGAGGCTTTGTTCCCCGCTGGTCTACGCTTAGGGGTTTTGCAGCGCTAACACTGTTCATAGCCGCAGCCATAGTAGCCGAGTTCTTGATCGTTACTTACGCAGTCGGCATCGGAGTCCAAGATGAAGCTTGTTTTCATATTCCTTTTTTGGGCTTAACGGTTAGCCCCCTCTTCCACATAGTTCCAATATCCACAATCATCACACTTGCTGCTTGTTGGACTTGCATGGCAAAGTATGCGGCCGTAAAGCCCTCGGAGAAGGCTAAGCCAGCACAGAAAAAGCAGAAAACGCCTACTAGTGGTTTAAAAGCCAAAATAAACGGTTTCAAGGCTAAACTGTTAAAGGTCAAGTTTTTCGCCTACATCTGGAAGAAACTGGACGCTTCAAGGGCACCTGTGAAGATCGCCGCGGTGATATTGTTGTGTTTCTTGGGGTTAGCCCTTTTAATATCTGTAATAGCCAGTCCATGGCTAGTTTACAAGGGCTTCGTGGACATTTACAAGGGGAACCCCCAGCTCCTCGGGTCGATTATGGCTTTTAACAGCGCCCTCCACAGTTTTGTCGAGGCTATTCCACCCATCGGATGGTTATGCTCAGCTGTGGACAAAGCTTTAAGGTCCGCGTCGCCGGGCATTAGGAGTTTTGCTTCGTTCCTCGGAGCCTTAACAAAGCCTCTGGTTGATTTGTCACCTGTTGGAAAATACTTGGTTCTCCAGAACTTTGCCGCTTGGACCTCTGCTTTAGGCGTTCTAGCCTATGGGGCGTATATGCGTAAAGGTTATCGCTATAGAAAGACGAAAAGATTTTAGAGGTTTTAGAATGGCTGATCGCCCAAGATTCGGCCCAGCAGGGATACCTCCGCGCTTTAAAGCTGTTAAAGCCACTTTGATGGATGTGCCAAGGCTTCTGCGGGAGGAAGGCCTAGATGCTTTCGAGTATCAGGCGGTTCGTTGGGGTGTAAAACCCCAGATAAGGCAAGTGGACGCGGAGAAGTTTGGGTTAAAAGCCCGGGAAAACGACGTTTTGCTGAGCCTTCACGCGTCCTACTTCATAAACTTCTGCGGAAACAAGGAAACAATCGAGGCCAGCAAAGCCCGTCTAATAGCGTGCGCCACCACCGCTCATTGGATGCGCGCCCAAGTTGTTGTCTTTCACCCCGGGTTTTATGGCAGAAAAACGGCGAAAGAGGCTTTCGCCGGATGCGTGGAAGCCTTAAAGGATGTGGTTGAAAACCTAAGGTCTCTGGGGATTAGAGACGTTAAACTTGGACCGGAAACCATGGGGAAACGCTCTCAGCTTGGAAGCCTAGACGAGGTTTTAGGTTTATGTGAGAACGTTGAGCAAACCCAGCCCGTCATCGACTGGGCGCACCTCCACGCTAGGGAGAAAGGCTTGTTTAAAACTGTAGAGGACTTCCGTAGGGTTGTTGAAACCGTTGAAAAGCATCTAGGAACCGACGCCGTCAAAAACATGCACTGCCACTTCACAAAGGTGGAGTTCACAGATAAGGGTGAAAAATGCCACCACACTATGGACGAGGCTGAGTATGGGCCAAACTTCGCAATGCTCGCAAAAGTCATCGCGGAGTTTAGGCTTAACCCGGTCATAATAAGCGAAAGCCCCGTACTGGACGTGGACGCCGTCAAGATGCGGAACATCTTAATAAAAGAGCTTGAGGGTCAAAGCGGTTAAGCCTTGTGCGATATGTTTTTCTACACCGTTTGTGTGCTGTTTATAGGTGCTTCAAGTTTTGGTTAGGCTGAAAGGTTTCCAGAAACTCACACCCGTAGAGGAAGCGCTCGAACTCCTTTTAAACAGCTTGAAGCTGGAGCCTTTGAAGACCGTAAGTGTATCTCTGGCTGAAGCCTTAAACCATATCTTGGCTGAAGACGTTATAGCCGAAGAAGATTTGCCAAGCTTTGACCGCTCAGCCGTTGATGGGTACGCCGTAAAAGCTAGCGACACCTTCGGAGCGTCACAGTTCAACCCAAAAACCCTCAAACTGACAAAAGCGGATAGGCTCTTGGAAGGCGAAGCAAAGGAAGTTTGGACTGGGAGTCCTTTGCCAGAGGGCGCGGACGCCGTTTTAATGTTGGAACATGTTAAACGCTTAGATAATGAAATAGAGGTTTGGGTTGCAGTTACCCCCGGCGAAAACGTCTCCAGAAAGGGTGAAGATGTGACTAGAGGCGAGGTCGCCGTTAAGGCTGGAACACGTCTAAAACCCCACCATTTGGGACTTATTGCTGCCTTGGGCAGAAGCCACGTAACAGTTTTCCAAAAACCCAAAGTGGCTGTTTTAGCCACTGGAAACGAGCTTGTAGAGCCGGGATGCAAGCCGAGGAAAGGACAGGTTTTTGAAGTTAACAGGCTGATTGTTTCCTCACTATGCAGGGAACTCGGCGCTGAGCCTGTAGACTTGGGGATAGCAAAAGACGACGTGGACGAGATTTCGGAAAAAATTAAGTCTGGTCTGGAAAAGGCAGACATGGTTGTGACTACGGGTGGCACAAGCGTCGGCGCCTTAGACCTCGTTCCCGTAGCCATAAACAGTCTAGGAAAGCCCGGCATTATAGTTCATGGGATAGCCATGCGTCCATCTATGCCAACAGCCCTCGCCGTTGTAAACAACAAGCCTATAATAGTCTTGTCCGGCAACCCCGTCGCCGCCATGTTCGGCTTCGAGGTTTTCGCTAGACCTCTAATCCTCAAAATGCTGAGGGCTGAACACGAGTTAAGACCTGTTTTGAAGGCGAAGCTTACGCGAAGAATATCCACAGCCCTCGGGAGAAGAACCTTCGTCCGAGTGCGCGTCTTCCAGAGAAACGGCGAATTTTACGCTGAACCAATAAGCACCAGAGGTTCGGGTGTGATTTCAACGATGACTAGGGCGAACGGCTATGTGGTCGTTCCAGAAAACTGTGAAGGCTTAGAGGCCGACGCGACAGTTATAGTCCACATGTTTGACAACTTGGAGGCTGGCTAATTGTTCAGGAGGCTTTTAACCCTTGAAGAGGCAAAAAGGGCTTTAGCGAAATATTTTGAAGTTAAACCCCTAGGGATTGAAGAAATCCCCTTGCTAGACGCTGTTAACCGCGTTCTAGCTGAAGACATAGTAGCAGAAATCGATGTCCCGCCCTTTGACCGTTCAACAGTGGACGGCTACGCCATTAAAGCCGAAGACACTTTTGGTGCAGACGAAAATAAGCCCGTAAAACTCGAGATTTGTGGTATAGTGAACGTTGGAGAAAAACCTGAAATCACCGTTAAGCGTGGAATGGCGGCGGAAATAACGACAGGCGCCCCTATACCAGAAGGGGCTGACGCCGTTGTGATGGTTGAAAACACCGAGCGTAAAAACAGGGAAGTCTACGTTTATACTGCCGTAGCGGAAGGCGAAAACATCATGAAAGCCGGTTCGGACATAAAGAGAGGTGAAACAGTCGTAGAAAAAGGGCGTGTTTTAGGCGCAAGGGAAATAGGTGCCATCGCAGCTGTTGGAAAGGCGAAAGTTAAAGTTTACAAGATTCCACGGATAGCCATCCTATCTACCGGCGCAGAGATAACCGAACCAGGCGAGCCCCTGGCGCCTGGAAAAATTTACGACATAAATGCCTACAGCCTAAGCGCGGCTGTCGTTGAAAGCGGCGGCAAACCGGTTTATCTCGGAGTCTTCCCGGACAACGCGTCTATAGTGGAAAAGGCGCTCAGGCAAGCCCTAAGCGTAGGGGATATGGTTATAACCTCCGGCGGAGTATCAGTAGGCCCAAAGGACGTCATCCCAAAAACGTTAAGCCTTCTTGGGAAACCCGGTGTCGTGGTATGTGGAATAGCCACAAAACCTGGTAAACCCACAACTGTGGCTGTAGTTAATGGGAAACCTATCTTTGCCTTACCCGGGCATCCCACTTCGGCGCTTTTAATTTTTCATATACTTGTTCGTCCGATAATAATGCGGGCCGCTGGAAGAAAAAACGTGGACGAAGCGGTGGTTAAGGCTTTTACTTCAACGCGGCTGTTCCCTGCTAAGGGGAGGCGAACGTTCATAACGGTGAAACTGAAGAAGGATGATGCTAGATTAGTGGCTGAGCCTGCTCCACCAGGGTCGTCTGGGGCAATAACAACCCTTCTAAAGGCCGACGGCTACCTGGAAATCCCTGAAAACCAACAGTTTATAGATGCAAACGAGGAGGTTACGGTTCACCTCTTCAAAAGCCGCCTTGAAAACCTTTAAAGTCCAAGCTTACTTCTCTTTGAAGCGATGTAAACTGTGAAAATCCAAGTTAAAACCATGTAAACGATTACAGCCGCGTCTAGTAGGATGTCGCTTCTCAAAGCGTAGTATAGTGTTGACAACGCGAAGACCGTAGCCATCGAAGCTGCCACAAACATGGTCCAAAGTGCCCAGAACCTCTTTCTGAATAGCCCGTAAGCCGTTGCCAAGCTAATAGCGCCTATTAACCCAATGTGGATTAATTGCAAATCCTCAAGGAATAACATTGCCAAGCATAGGACGCCGACGGCGACGTTGAATATGGAAGCCGCTAAAAGCCCGACATCCTCACCCTTAAACTTCCATTTCAAACCCACAGGTAGTAACCTTCCCGAATCCATGCTTAATGAGAAAAGTAGTTTATGGTTAATAAATTATGTGCCTCCAAAATTTAGCCGCAAGTTTACGATATTCCAGTTTCTGAAACACCCTTAAATAAGGGCGGTGGGCTTTCCATGTGGAGAAGGGAGATGCAAAAACTCTACTAGAGAAGAGTTTACTGCCGGTAGTCTGGATAGTGTTGCTACTAATTTTCGCCCAAATGCTCCCAGTGAACTGTTGCTTCCGCCGAGACAAGAAACCACCTAGATTCACTGGGTGTTACGGTATCCAGAAGAAATCCAACCACTCCCATACAACTCAACAGTTGTCTACACTGTTCTGGCGTACGACAAAGCCGGAACAAAGCTTGCTCGGACGAATACTCCTACACTGTTGGCGATACTAAGCCTCCAGTAATAACGTATATTCAGTAGTCTCCAGCCAAACCAAACTAAAACGTCACGGTCATAATAGTTGCAAATGCTTCAGAGTCTCAATACGCCAGCGGTGTCAAGGAGCTCACCCTATCCTACAATTGTGGAGATGATTGGAAGAACGCTAGCATGGAGCTTGTGGACAGGCTTTGCAAGGCGGTTATTCCGAGGCAACCTTTCGGAACCGTTGTTCAGTACAGGGTTTGCGCCGTTGACAGGGCTGGGAACACGCTGTTTTTGAAGTCTACTCCCATACAGTTGAGGATCAGTATTTGCCAGTTGCATTTATACTTTCGCCGAAATACGGAAGCTTCCTTTCGAAAGACGTTAACATAACACTTTATGCCTACGACGACAACTTGGACACGGCTAGGCTGAAGGTTGACGAGACACTTTTAGCTTTATGGAGCCAAGCCGGCACACAAACATTCACATTAAGCACTTTAACGGTTGGAGACGGCGTTCACAAGTTTACTTCAGAGGTTCTCGTCAAGGCTGGAAATAGGGCTGAAAGCACAATCTCGGTGATTGTTGACAACACTCCGCCCACCGCTGAAATCCAGCAGCCCCGGGATGGAAGCTTTGTCAGCGGATTAGTGCTCGTTGAACTCCGCGCCGAAGATGAAAACTTCAATTACATGGAGCTGACAGTGAAGGTGTCACGTATAAATGGGAGGCGAAACATCAAATATT
>CAZRXM010000013.1:18387-20538 GCA_964604045.1 uncultured Candidatus Bathyarchaeia archaeon | reverse complement strand
TAAGGTATTTCAGCTTCCTCTCGACTATGCTTCCCTATTGCCCTTTTTTAAAAGCCAAATTCCAAAAGAAACCATTTCTGGGCTTTTCCCTTTAAACCCACGTAAGTGGTGCAGGGGGTGGGATTTGAACCCACGAACCCCTACGGGACAGGCTCCTGAAGCCTGCGCCTTTGACCAGGCTTGGCTACCCCTGCGCTTTTCATGTTTGTATTTTGTTTGGAAAGGTTTAAGAGTTGCTGTTTTGGCTTATGTTTTGGAGGTGTGTGGTGTTTGCCTACGCATGGTTCGCTTTCGAAGGCTGGGAAGGTTAGGTCTCAGACTCCTAAGATTCAGCCTTTGCCCAAGAAAAGCCCTGTGCCTAGGTATAGGAATAGGCGGAATTTTGAGAAGAGGGTTTTGTTGCAGAGGAAGCCTGGCCAGAACTGGGTTTAGAGGTTTTAAAACTTTTATTTTGGGTTTAGCCTACTTTTGATGCATGTTGTGGGCTGACGTCGTCATTTTAAACGCTAATGTTGTTACGCTTAGCTCTATGAAGCCTAAGGCAGAAGCTTTGGCCATTAAGGGTGGTAAGATAGTTGCTGTGGGTTCTAATAGTGAAGTTGGTGGTTATGTGGGTGGCGGGACAAGGGTTTTGGATTTAAAGGGTAAGACGGTTGTGCCGGGGTTTGTGGACTGCCACGTGCACATGGCGAGTTTCGGGCAGCAGTTGCAGGGTTTAGACTTGCGGGACACAGCTTCAATAGAGGAATTGAAGAGGCAAATACGGGAGTATGCGGATAAACACCCGTGGAAAAGTTGGATTTTGGGTGGAAGATGGGACCATGAAAAGTTTTCTGAAAAGCGTTATCCAACCCGCTGGGACTTGGACGAGGCTGTTCCAGATAGACCTGTCTTCCTAGTCCGCGTTTGCGGACATGTGGGAGTTGCCAACACAAAAGCCCTAGAGGCTGCTGGCATAACAAGGGACACTGTAGTTGAGGGTGGGAGAATAGACTTGGATGAGGCCAGCGGTGAGCCTAACGGAGTTTTGAGGGAGAACGCCCTAAACCTTGTTTGGCAAGCTGTACCCAAACCGTCTGAAACCGAATTGGAAGAAGCCATTTTGGAGGCTTGCATAAAGGCTGTTAGCCAAGGCTTAACCATGGTTCACTGGATTGTGGACTCCGCCGAGGAACTGCGCCTAATACAGAAGCTTTGGAGGGATGGGAAGCTTCCCCTAAGGGTTTACGTGGGGATTCCAGCCAAGCTTCTAAACGAGGCAGTAAGGCTCGGGCTTTCAACGGGCTTCGGAGACGACATGCTCCGAATAGGTTTCGTGAAAATTTTTGCAGACGGCTCCCTTGGAGCTAGAACCGCCGCTTTAAAAGAGCCTTACATGGACAAGCCTGAAACAAGGGGCATGATGCTCCTATCTCAGAGGAAACTTGACAGTCTTGTTTTGAAGGCTCATAGGGCTGGGTGGCAGGTGGCTGTTCACGCGATAGGCGACAGAGCTGTGGAATCCGTCTTAAAAGCCTTCGAAAAAGCCTTCAAGAAGCATCCGAGGGGAGGCCTTAGGCATAGGGTTGAACACTGCTCGGTGCTTAATCCACGGTTGATTAGGCGGATGAAAAGGCTTGGATTAATAGCCTCTGTTCAACCCCACTTCATTGTTTCAGACTTCTGGATTGTGGATAGGGTTGGTGTGGAGAGGGCTCGGTGGGTTTACCCGTTCAAAACGTTGATGAAGGAGGGTGTTGTGGTTGCTTCAGGCTCAGATTGCCCCGTTGAACCCATAAGCCCCGTCCTTGGCATCTGGGCCGCCGTTGCCAGGAAAACTTTTGTGGAGGAAAGCCTAACGGTTGAGGAGGCTTTGAAAACTTATACGTTGAACGCCGCCTACGCTTCTTTCGACGAGGATAAAAAGGGAACTATTGAAGTGGGAAAGTTTGCAGACTTAACAGTTTTGTCCGAGGACCCGTTTAACGTGCCGCCCGAAAGACTTCGCGGAGTGGAGGTTGAGATGACCATTGTTGGCGGTGAAGTTGTCTACAAGAAAGGGGGGAGCTGAACGGTTCGACTTAAATGTTTTTAAACATACTTGCAAGTTTATAGCCAACAATAGGTTTGGATGGTGGCAGAGGTGAACGGAAACGCGGGTTTAGGCTCAAC
>CAZRXM010000013.1:0-18287 GCA_964604045.1 uncultured Candidatus Bathyarchaeia archaeon | reverse complement strand
AACAATAGGTTTGGATGGTGGCAGAGGTGAACGGAAACGCGGGTTTAGGCTCAACTGAAAGGTTTACCGAAGAGGTTAAGCGTTTAGCCCTTCAGTCCGGTGTAAACCTTGTTGGGGTTGTTTCCGCCGAGGCTTATGACGCTTTGCCAAAGGTTTGGGTGGCTTGGAAGATTCAGGACTATTCGAGGAAGGCTGTGGAGGTTTTGCCTGAAGCCAAATCCGTGGTTGTTTTGGGTTTCCATGTTTGGGACGACATGCTTGAGCTAGCCATAAGGAAGGGCGAGAAATGGGTTTACCCTGGATACTTCCCCCTAGAAGTGGCGGCGCAAACCGTGAAAAACTTTCTTGAAAGTCGAGGCTTTAAGGCGGCTCCGGCTGAAGGTCTATCATACAAACGTTTAGCCCAGCTTGCAGGTTTTGGATGCATGGGTAAAAACACGCTGATAATCAATCCAGTTTACGGTCCGTGGATTCGTATAGACGCAGTTCTAACAGACGCCAAGCTCGTAGCCGACGAGCCTTTTCAGGGGGATTTGTGCGGAGACTGTGAGGAGTGTGTTAGGGCTTGTCCTGTTGGAGCTTTAACTCCGTACAGGATTGATGCAGAAAGATGTCTTGTGGGTTTACGCACATTGAAGGGTCTGCCCCAGGAGGTTGAGGAAAGGTTCAGGTGTTACACGCCTTCCTTTACCGAGAGCGCGCACCTGATGTGTATGGAGTGTCAGAGGGCTTGTAGGTATGGAAGGGGAGCCCACAGTTCGCTGTTCAGAAGCCTCCTTAAGCCTCCCTAACCATGTTCATGTTTATCTATGAGTCTGCCTTAGGGAATATTTTGGTTGAAGTTTCAGATGCTGGAAGAGGCAATTAGGGAAATCATTGAAACCTTGATGCTTATCCCTTCACCCAGCCCGGATGATGTTAACCGTGTCAAAATGCGGGTGGCCGCCAAACATAGGCTTGAAAAGGTTCCATCAAACTCTGAAATCATAGCGGCTTTAAAGAGCCCTAAGGAAAGGGCCAAGCTTCTGGATGTTCTGCGGAGGAAAGCCACGAGGACCATCTCAGGCGTTACAGTTGTGGCTGTTATGACGAAACCTTACCCTTGCCCCCAGCCCGAACCATGCGCATACTGTCCAGGCGGACCGCCCTATGGGGTGCCACAAAGCTACACTGGTTTTGAACCCGCAGCCATGAGGGGGTTGCAAAGCGCCTTCGACCCCTATTTGCAGGTGAAAAACCGCACTGAACAGTTGAAGGCTATAGGCCACAGGGTGGATAAGGTTGAGTTGATTATTATGGGTGGGACTTTTCCGGCCATGCCGGAAAATTATCAGACGTGGTTTGTTAAACGTTGTTTAGACGCCTTGAATGGTGTGGATGCTTCAAGCCTTGAAGAGGCTAAGCGGCTGGCTGAAACAAGCCCCATCCGCAATGTGGGGATAACGGTGGAGACGCGTCCGGACTGGGCTAGGGAGAGGCATGTGGACAAAATGTTGGAGATGGGTGTTACCCGCGTCGAGTTAGGGGTTCAAAACCCAAGCGACGAGATTTACCAGCTTGTGGGCCGACGGCACACGGTTAAGGATGTGGTTGAGGCTACGCGGATACTAAAGGATGCTGGTTTGAAGGTTGTTTATCACATGATGCCTGGACTGCCCGGCTCAAACATGGAGAGAGACTTGGCTGTTTTCCGAGAAATCTTCGCTAACCCAGCTTACAAGCCGGACATGCTTAAAATTTACCCATGCCTAGTCTTGAAGGGAACCAAAGCCTACGAGTGGTTTATGCGGGGTGAATACAAGCCATACACCACGGAGGAGGCGGCTAGGCTTATTGTTGAAGTTAAGAAGATGATACCGCCGTGGATGAGGATAATGCGCGTTCAACGCGACATCCCAGCACCGCTTATAGTGGCAGGTGTTAAAATGAGCAACCTCCGCCAGCTCGTCCAGCGGATGCTTAGGGAGCATGGGCTGCGTTGCCGATGCATTAGATGCCGGGAAGTTGGGCACAGACTTCTAGCTGACGGCGTCAAGCCAAACCCCGAAAAGGTGAATATCTTAATAACGCGTTACGAGGCTTCTGAGGGCGAGGAAATCTTCATTTCAGCCGAAGACACAGAAAACGACGTTTTGATTGGTTATTTACGCCTACGCATACCATCCGAAAAGGCGCATCGACCAGAAATAAAAGCGGAGCCATGCAGCATAATCCGCGAACTCCACGTCTACGGACCAGTCGTGCCAGTCGGTAAACACATCCCAAAGGCTTGGCAACACAAAGGCTATGGAAGCGTTTTACTGGCGGAGGCGGAACGCATAACCAGCGAAGAGTACGGCTTAAAGAAAATCCTAGTCATAAGCGCACTGGGCACAAAACAATACTATAAAAAGTTTGGATACACGCACGATGGACCCTACATGTCAAAGAGACTGAACTAAACTGTCAAATATCGCTCCGCATAAAGTTAAAACAAACAATCCACTATCTTGGAATCTGGAGAAAAATGACATGAATGGAGAGGAGCTTTCGGGCTATAAGGGGTTAGCTCTTGAAGTTCTTAAAAGTATAGGAGCAGAAGTTGGCGACCTAATTCGCATAACGAAGAGCGGGCAGGTTTATGAGGGAATTCTTATTCCCCGTTCTGAGTATGGTGATGATAGACATGTTGTGATTAAGCTGCGGAGCGGCTATAACATTGGTGTTCGGTTAACTCCAGACACTAAAGTGGAGAAAGTTGGAAAAGGCGAGAAACCAGCTTTTGTTGCCCCGCCATTGCCGGAACAGAATCCGCAGTTGCCAAAAGTCGCCATTATTAGTACTGGTGGGACTATTGCTAGCCGTGTGGATTACCGTACCGGGGCTGTTCGACCCGCCTTGTCCGCCAGCGACCTTTACAGTGTTGTTCCAGAGTTAGCCAACATCGCCCGCATAGACGCCCAAATATTGTTCAGTCTTTACAGCGAAAACATTACGCCAGCCCATTGGACGGAGATGGCGAAAACCGTTGCTGAAAAAATCTGGGAAGGCGTGGACGGCGTGGTGATAGCTCATGGAACAGACACCATGGGTTATTCGGCGGCAGCCTTAAGCTTCGCCCTGCAAAACCTCCCGGTTCCAGTGGTTTTTGTCGGCTCTCAACGCTCAGCAGACCGTCCAAGCTCAGACGCAGCCACAAACCTAACGGGCGCTGTTCTAGCGGCCGCCAAGGCGCCTTTCGCCGAAGTCGCCGTAGCCATGCACGAAACCATATCTGACACTGCCATAGTGCTTCACCGAGGCACTAAGGTTCGCAAGTGCCACACAAGCCGCCGAGATGCCTTCAAGACAGTAAATGCTACACCCCTAGCTAGAATCGTGGAAAACAACATGACCATGCTTACAAGCGACTACCAGAAGCGGGACCCAACGCGGAAGCTTGTGGTTAAACCGAACTTCAGCGACAAAGTTGCCCTAGTCAAGTTTTACCCCGGCATGAACCCAGCCATAATAGACTGGTATGTGGACAACGGCTACAAGGCGATTGTGCTTGAAGGGACAGGTTTGGGACACGTGGCAAAAACCCTATTCCAGCCCATAAAACGCGCAGTGGACAAAGGCGTGTTGGTAGCCATGGCTTCCCAGTGCATCTGGGGACGCGTAAACATGAACGTTTACGAAACTGGACGGGACCTGCTGGCTTTGGGTGTAATCCCACTGGAGGACATGTTGGCGGAAACAGCCACCATCAAACTAATGTGGATTTACGGACAAACAGACAACTCTGAAGAGGCGAAGAGGCTCTTGAAGATAAACATAGCTGGTGAGTTCTCACCCCGCACCCTCTATACTGCGGAGGAGAACAAGCCATGACAGCCAACCAAATAGACTACACGCAGATAGACTTAAAAGTGGGATTGGAGGTCCACCAACAGCTAGACACTTCCACCAAGCTTTTCTGCCGCTGTAAGCCGGAACTCTTCAAAAAAGAACCCGAAATCACCTTTTTGAGGCGCTTGAGGCCGACCCAAAGCGAGCTAGGCCAAATAGACCCCGCAGCCTACTTCGAATTCCAAAAAGGGATAACAATCCTCTACGAGGCGGACAGCGAAACCTCATGCCTAGTGGAGATGGACGAGGAGCCACCCCACCCGTTAAGCATGGAAGCCATTGAAATAGCCCTAACAGCGGCTTTAATGATGAATGCAACCCCAGTGGACGAAATCCACGTCATGCGCAAAACAGTCATAGACGGCTCCAACACAACGGGGTTTCAGCGCACATGCATAATAGCCTTAAACGGTGCTATAAAGGTGGGCGGAAAAACAGTTCCAATCCAGCACATAAGCCTAGAAGAGGACGCTGCCCGCAAGACAGGCGAGGAGGGCACAACAATACGTTACCGCATAGACAGACTTGGCATACCCCTCATCGAGGTGGCAACAGCCCCAGTAATAAACACGCCGAAGGAAGCCGGAGAAGTAGCCCTCGCCATAGGCAAGATTCTCCGCGCAACGGGAAAAGTTAAACGGGGTTTGGGCACAATACGTCAAGACCTAAACATATCCATAAAAGGCGGAGCCTTAACCGAAATAAAAGGCGTTCAAGAGCTTGAATTAATCCCGCTGGTCGTTGAATACGAGGTGCAGAGGCAACTAAACCTCATAAAAATCAGCCAGGAACTAGCAGAGGCCGGGGTTCGTCCAGAAAACATTAAAGAGGAGTTCTTCGACGTGACGGTGGTTTTCCAGCAAACCAGCTGCAAGGTTATCAGAAAAGCCTTAGAAAGAGGCCACCGGGTCCTCGCCTCAAAGCTTCCGGGTTTTGCAGGTTTTTTGAAACGTGAACTCATGCCGGGCGTCCGCCTTGGAACGGAGATGGCTGACCGAGCCAGATTTTGGGGACGAGTGGGCGGAATATTCCACACAGACGAGCTTCCAGCCTACGGCATAACAACCCAAGAAGTTGAAGCCTTAAAAAAGGCTGTAAATGCCGAGCCAAACGACGCGGTGGTCTTCGTCGCAGACACGCCGGAAAACGCCAGAGACGCATTAAAAGCTGTGTTGGAACGAGCTCTCGAAGCCCTCAAAGGCGTTCCGGAGGAAACCCGCGCCGCCAACCCGGACGGCACAACCCGCTACATGAGACCCAGACCTGGAGCAGCCCGCATGTACCCGGAAACGGACATCCCGCCCATACAGTTGACCGAGGAGTACGTGAACAGCATCCGCCAACGTTTACCAGAACTCCCGGAGCAAACGCTTCAGAGACTCATGCGTAATTACGGCCTAAACCAGAAGCTTGCCCAACAGTTGATGGACTCGGAATACATGGAGCTTTTCGAGGAAATAGCAAGAGAAAACCGCGTCGCACCTACCACCATCGCCGCCTTCCTAACCGAGACACTCAAAGCCCTGAAACGGGAAGGCACACCCGTAGAGAAGCTAGCAGACAACCACATAAGGGAGATTTTCAAAGCACTGGGGGACGGCGAAATAACCAAGGAAGCCCTCCCGGAAATCGCTTCATGGCTGGCTAAAAACGAAAACAGGACTGTGAAAGAGGCTGTTGAAAGCTTAGGCCTAAAGGTAATGTCAAGAGATGAATTAGAGAAACTAGTGGACCAGATAATGAGCCAAAACATAAGCCTAATTGAAAAAAGCGGCCAAAAAGCCTTCGGCTCCATCATGGGCATGGTTATGCGGGAGGTTAGGGGAAGAGCCAACGCCGAAGTTGTGGGCGAAATAATTAAACGGAAACTGGCTGAAACTGGGAAAACGGGCTAACGGTATTTTTCCAGCGGGATCACTTGTTCCTTTACGGGTTTTAGGGTTTCCCCGCAGTATGGGCATATGTTGAATTCCGGAAGCACGGGTTTACCGCATGCAAGGCAAATGTTTGGATACTGCAACTTTCCCTCAACATTTTTGAGCTCCCTCTTTAGGGCGTTCAACTCAGTTTTTATTTTCTCCAACGCCTCCTTAAGGGGCTGTATTTCCTTAATCTCGGCTCTAATGTTGTAAACCACGTCTTTGACTTGCGAAAGTATGTAGTTGTTCATTTCAATAGTTTCGTTCATGGCGTCTAGGATTTCACTTTTCTCCTCTAGGAGCTGGGTTTCCACGGCGCTTTGTTTCTTGGCGTCTGACAATATTTTATTTAGAAACGCTTCAACAGGGTTTTCGAAGGCTATGGCGCACGTTATACCCCAGAACAGAATGGTGAAAGCGGCGGAGACCAGGAGGTAAATGTCCGGTGTAATTGCTTGAAGCTTCACCTTGTCAACTGGGTAGAGGTTTAGAAGTGTTGCGGGTTTATTGAAGAGGAAGGTGTTCGCCGCGTCTGCAAGGTGGACGGCGGCTATGGCGGTTAGAGTGCTGAAGAACCAGACGCCTAAGCCTTTTTTGGACAACTTGTTCCTCCTAGCGGTATAGTGCATCTTAATATTTAATATGATATTCCGAAGCCCGACATATATCACACGCGTAAATTCTAAAAAGAGAATAAACACTCATATAGTGTGGCCGTAGGGTGGAATAGGGTGGCGAAGGGTTCAAAAGGGGAGTTTTCCATTCGCGTGAAGGCCGGCGACTATGAGGTTGAGGTTAGGGGTTCCCGCGGCGAGGTTTTGGAAGCCATAAAAGAGTTACCAAACAAAGTGCCAAGCTTCAGCAAAGCCTTTGAAAGCCTAAAGAGTAGAGAGGTAAATGTGGCTGTTAAGACTTCCATTGAGACGGCTGTTAAGGCCGAATCCCCCGTGGAGCGGTACCCTAAAATCCCGAGGGTGGAGAGCTGCGGTGAAGCCTTGTTGAAGGTTTTGGAGAGCGATTGGGGGAAGTGGCGTCCTAGAACCGTCACCGAGATTAAGGAGGCTTTAGCAGCCAACGATTTGCACTTTCCAAGCCGAACTCTGGTTGCGAGCTTGTTGGCTCTTGTGCGTAAAGGCTTAGTCAAGTGTTGGAAAACTGATAAAGGTTATGTTTACATTCTAGCTGAAAAAGAGGTGGCAGCCCAACAGTATGGGGAGAGGGAGGAACCTTCATGAAAAAAGTTGAAGTTCGCATTAAGGCGCCTTTCGGCGAAATAGTTTTGGAGGGCGAGACACCCCAAGAAATCTTAAGCATTTTAGAGGCTTTTCCAAAAGATTTCGTGGAAAACGTTTCAAACCTAGTGGCAAGCAAGCTTGTGCCTTCGGTGGCTGTCCAGCTTAAGGGCATAGTGGAGTTTACAACCGAAGGCCCCGTGCTGGTGGCTCCCAAGGAAAAGCTCACCCACTACGAGGCTATTGGCCTCATACTTTACGCTTCGGAAGGGCGCCAAAGTACTGCCTCGCAGATCCAGAAGCTTCTTGAGTCCAGCGGCGTAAAGTGCATGGTTCCAGCCCGCCTAAACGAGATGGTTAAGCGCGGTCAAGTTTTCAAGCCAGACCCTAAGAAACCGGAGTTTAAGTTGACGGTTCAAGGGGAAAAATGGATTGAGGAGGAGGTTTTAGCCAAACTTAGAGGGATGATGACTTGACAAGCCAGCCGCCGTCAATAACGGTTCACGTGAAGCACGGAGACTTCGAGTGCACGTTTTCCGGAAGCCTTGAAGAGGTTTGGACAGCCTTGAACCGGTTTTTCGCCGGGCATGTTCCAGCCTTCCAAATTGCCAAAGCCCTGACTTTAAACGTTGACCTGCAGAGGCTCGCTGAAGACTGTAAGGAGTTAATTGGCTTCGCGGATAATGCGCCGCACCTGCTTGTCCCCAAAGAGAAGCTTACGGACAACGAGACTTTGGCGTTGTGCCTCCTAGCCGCCCACCTAGGGTTTAGGCTTGGCGTGCTTCAAACCGACGTCTTAACCCGCGAGGAACTCCAGACTAAGCTAGGTAAAAACCCAAAAATCACGAGCACAAGGCTAGGCGAACTGGTGAAGGCTGAAATAGCTGAAAAAACAAGCGAAGGCGGCTATCGCATAACAAGTTTCGGCGTCTTCCAAATGCAGAGGGAGTGGCTTCCAAGGATAAAGGCGAAGCTAGGCCTGTAAACCGGCTGTTCATCCCCCTTTGAGCATTTTCTCCTCGTCACCGACGATCTCGTCTGAGGTAAGGTAGGCTACAAGTTTTTGGCTTATGAGGGGCTTTCCATCCCGCATTGGGTAGGCGTAGGGCAGATAAACCTCCCCATGCTGATTCAGCTTCAAAGATAAACCTTTTTGGACGGGTATGGCCTTTAAAGGTGTTCCCTCACTTACAAGTTTGGCCACGTAAACAGCCCCGTCGATGGAGAATTGGCCTTTTCCAAGGTTCCGCACAGTGGCCGTTTTCTTAAAACGCCTTGTCAAAAGCTTTCTCGTTCTGCCTTTGGGCGGGTGGTCGCCTAAAATCCCGCCCAAGATGACGGCTTCTTTACCCGCAAAATCTTCAGGCGTTAAGGGAAGCTCAGCCTTGGGGTCTAAGACGACAACCTTTTCATGATTGAAGACTTCTGTTGCACTTTTCTCTTCAACGGTGCCGAGTCTTGAAAGGAGCCGCCGCCACTCCTCTTTTTTGACGTTTGTGAACATTAGGCGGTTTTTGCCGACGATTTCTGAAGCATGTTCATATTCATATAGGAGCCATTTGCCGATTTCGGACTCTAAATGTTCAATTACGAAAACTAGTTTTTTCATGCTTGCAGTCGCCTAACGTGAATTTTAGAGGTTTTCTGGTGGTAAGGTGGATACCCCATTCTAGGTTTTTGCTATGTCTTCAAGCTGTTTCAGGAAGTGTTCGTACTGTTTTATGCCTGCTTGCCAGAACTCCTTTGCGGCAGTGTCGTAGCCTGCTATTTGGGCTATTTCTCGTGGGGATAGGCTTCCGCCGGCGGAGAGCATTTGTTTCATTTTGGGGACGAATGCTTTTCCTTCAGCCATGTATTTTTGGTATAGGGCATAGACGAAAAGCTGGGCGTATACGTATGGGTAGTTATAGAAGCGGAAGTTCGCCATGAAATAATGAGGTGTTATGCTCCACTCTGAAAGCATTTCCTCAAACCATTCCACCGTATCACCGTAAACCTTGTCTCGGGCTGCCACCCAAAGGCGGCAAATGACCTCGTGGCTCAGGTATTCGCCTCTCTTTATAGCCTCATAGACGGACTGTTCGAACCAGGCGCGGGCTGAAACGTTGAAAATTACGCGTCCAGCACCGTCCAAAACTCTGCACAGGACAACTTTCCGCTCCATGTCTGTTTTAGCCTCTTTCAAAAGTAAATCCGTTAAAAGCAGTTCCCCGAATATGGAGGCCGTTTCCGCTATAACCATGGGTATCCGCGTGTTGAGTATGGTTTGGCTCCTATAGCAGTAGTAGTCGTGGGTGGCGTGGCCAAGCTCATGGGCCAGTGTGTATAGGTCGTTTAGGTGGCCGTTGAAGTTTTGAAGCACGTAAGCTGTTTTGCCGTTGTACCATCCTGCGCAGAAGGCGCCATGCTGTTTGCCGTATCTAGGTGTGGCGTCTATGTGCTTGCGCTTAAACATGTCTCTAACGGGTTGGGCGAATTCCTCGTCGAAGCTTTCATAGGCCCTGATGACAAGGTCCTTAGCCTGTTCAAAAGTGAACTTCACGTCTGTGGCATCTGGCAGGGGCGCAATTATGTCGTGGCATCCAAGCTTCGGCAAACCCATGAGTTTTGCTTTTAACCTCAGATAACGCTGGTAGACGTGCACGTTTTCTTCCACGGTTTTTAGGAGGTTTTCTATAGTCTGCTGGTCCGTGTCGTTTTCGATTAGGCTGGCCTCCATGGGCGAACTGTATTTGCGCCACTCGCAAACCGTCAGCCAGTCGTTGCAAATGTTGCGGAAGGCGGATGCAAAAACCTCGCCGTCTCTGCCGACAACGCTGAAAACCGCTTTATAGGCGGACTCGCGGGTTGTCCTATCCGGATGGGAGAAAAGCCCATAAGCGGCGCCGAAGGGTAGAAGCCTTCTCTCACCCTCCACGGTCACCTCGAACGTCCGCGTGTTAAGCCACTTAGCCTGAAACTCCTCCCACGCGTAGACGCCGAACTGATCCTTGTCAATTATAAGCTTCTCTTCGGTTTCCGAAAGCTGGTGAGGGACCTTCCTCCTCAGTTTTTCAAGACAATGCCTATAATTGGCTAGGGCGGGATCCGCCAAAAGTTCAGGCTTCTCATAGACGAGCCTACCCAGCTCCAACTCGAAGAAAGCCAACAACTTGCCAAGTTTAGCCTCAAGCTTCATCGCCCTATCATGAAGCGCCTGGGTTTCAGGCAAAGTCATATTAGCCGAGAAAGCCAATTCAGCGTAAAGGGTTACATCCCTAAGCCTCGCCAAATATCGTTCATATTCTTTGAGGCATTGAGCTAACTCTTTGGCTGTTAAAGCGCCAATCTTCCCGCGATATTTAGCCGCAAAGGCTTCAGCCAACGCCGTCACTTCATCCATAGCCCTCTGCACAGAGGCGTCCGTCGGGCTTGGAAAGATTTCAGATAAGTCCCAAACAACTTCGCTTTCCGCCATACATCCCCACTTTCCAAACACGCAAGACCAAAAGCTAACAAAAAAATTTAAGTTTTGAATTTTACGCTGAAAGCCGTCAGCGTTGCCATCAATTTAGGAATTTTGATTCCCTTCAGCGAAGACGGGAAAACCCCCTGTTTATGAGATTCTTAGAGCCGGTAAATCACGGTGCTTAACGCCACTTTGCTTCACAGTGGTGGTCTTTTTTGGGCGTATTGATATCGGCGTGGTTTTCCTTCGCGGGTTAGGATTCCATCTTTTACGAGGTCTATAAGGGCGTGAGCTACAGCCGTTCTATCGTAGTGGAAGCCTCTTTTTGCCATTTCGCTGTGGACTTCGCTTAGGGTTTTTGGCGTTGAGAACCATCCTTCCTCCCAAAGTTTTTGGATTATGCCTTTACATGTTTCTGCGCGTGGCGGCACCGCCGCCCGTTCCGTGATGACGAGGGGCGCCTGTTTTAGTTTCTCTGTTACTGTGGATAAGATGCGGTCTACTGCTGCCTGCAGTTGGTCTTCTTGGCATTCTATCTCAAATTCTATCTCGCCTATCCGCATTTTTAGGCGGATGGGTGGCTTTTGGGTTGATCCTGTCAATTTTCCACCTTGTTGAATATTGAATTGCGCAATTTGTACATGCACAACATTTATATATTCCTTCACCAGTCAAGTGCATGTTGGTGAATCTTGGTGATTGAACAATACACTATAACTGCAACACCAAAATATAATTTTCCACAAAGCGCCATAGACACGGCGCTCCCCCAGAGACTTATAGAGCTGAGCATTCACTCGTTGAAACAAGTGCAAAACCAAGCCGTTCAACTAAAACAACAAACAATTCAACAAGCAATTCTAAGCCAAGAAACCTTGGTCGCTCAGCACCCAGCTCCGCCTGTTAAGTCCATACCTTTAAATCCTAGAATGGAGCCGACAACCATAGCCGCCGTAGACACCTCAAGCATAAAGCTTGGCGAAACGGGCAAAGGCATCATAATCGCAGTCCGCGGGACAACTGTCTGGAAAATGGGCAGAAACTACGTTTATCTACGCGTTGGACCATTCATATTCCACGTAACCGAAGAAAATCTTCAAGAAGTCTACAAAACCCTTTTGAAGGTCTACTTCCCGGAGCATAACCCTCAGGGGGTACTGGGGTCCTTTCAAATCCCACTAAGGATGGCAAACCTTCTTGAAAGGTGGCTTCAGGCTTCTCTGGCTAAAACCATGAGCAACGGCATAATCCTATTCGACGGCTCCCTAACCGCTGGAACCCCGGACACGCCGACCCAACAGCTTAGGGAGATTTTGGCCTCCGCCAGAACCATGGGCAACATCGTCCTAGCCTTCACTAAGGTGACGACGCTGAGGTTTAACGGCTCCCTATTAACAGAAGCGTTTCCAGCCTATAAGCCTCCATGCCTAATAGAGGTGGCAAACATTAAGCCGAAGCCACCACTAACCCTTTTAGGCGAGGTTTACGTGGCAAAGCTGGCCCGGGGCAACTACGCCTTCCGGCTGGACGTAGACCGCGAGTTGCCATCCCAAAAACGTGTGGAAGCCGTTGAAAGGCTTCTTGGAAACGACTTGGTGGTGCATGGCTACCCGGAGACTCTGCGTTTGGCGCACATCCTCTGCACCTTCACAGCCAACGAGGTGATCGCCATGCAACACTTCATCCAACAACGATACCGCCTAAAAATCATAGACCGCCCAGACATGCACCGACTCCTGTTCGGACCCTTCGGGAAGGGTGAAAGCCACCATGAGGCTTTATAAGAAAGAAGGCAACATAATAGAGATTCTGAGTTTTCCAAGCGAAAACGTGGAGAAAGGAGACTACCTGCTTATCGAGGATGCAGAAGCCCAGAAAGCGCTGATAGCCCAGGTTATAGATGTGCAGTTCGCCAACATACCAGGCATATTAGAAGAGCTTTTAAGAAGTCTTCCAGACGGAGGTGGGACAATCCAAGGCGAGGACATAGATCCCTTAGAGATTGCACCCCATATAACATACATCCAAGATTCAAGACTTCTGATTTGCAAAATCCGCGCCACAGTGGAAGGCGAATATTTAAGCCCAAGCACTTCCTGGCTACCTTCACGTTCCCAGTCTTCGATTAGGAAACTGCCCATCGCCACGCTGCTTAAACTGGCAAAGGTTAACGGCAACCTTCCAATAACTTTGGGTGTGACGAAGGAGAACTCGCTTCTTACCATAGATGCTTCCTCGTTGGATGGGCGGCTTAACATTATCACTGGCAAGAAGGAGACTGGAAAATCGCATCTCTCCAAGCTTTTAATAACAAGCCTCCTCCAGTACAGGGCTGTGGTTGTCGTTCTGGATTTGAACGGCGAATACACTGGCTTGGGCTTCACGTCCGACGGAAAACGCAACGCGTACTACAACAAAATCCACGTTTTGACACCCGCGCAAAACTTCAAGGTTGCCCTAAAACAGCTTCACCTAAACGTCATCCTAAACATTCTCATTTACGCCCTACATTTGCCCGGCACTTCAGCCCGCGAGTTCCGCCGTATATGGCAGTACCTCAAGGACAAAGGCTGCCTAACGCTGCACGAGTTAGGCGAGGCTATCCGTAACTGGAACTGCAACCAAAACGTGCGGGACGCTCTTTTCAGCCGCTACTACGCGCTGGTGAACTCTGGCTTTTTCACGGACAATGTGGCGGAAGCCACGCTGCTGGAGGAAAGCCTATTTAAGGCTAGGGAGGAAGGAGGCGCCATAATAATCAACCTGCGGAACACTTCGCCCATAGACCGCCAAATAGTCGTAGAATACCTTCTCGGCAAACTTGTTGAACTTTTGACGAGCTGGAGGCTTAAGGCTGTTTTCCTTTTCGCCGAAGAAGCCCACCTGTATCTGCGGGAAACCTACTGGGACGACATCGTGACCCGGATGCGCCACTTCGGTATATTCACAACCTTCATAACAAATCAGCCTGACACCATCCGCGAAAGCATCTATCGCCAAGCTGACAACATATTCCTCTTCAACTTTACCAACGAACACGACTTGGAAGTAGTTTCCCGCGCCGCCCGCGTAGATGCGGAAACAGTTAAGTCCATAGCCCGCGACCTTCCACCCCACCACTGCCTCGTGCTGGGCAAAGTGGTCAGAGACTTCCCAATAGTTGTGAAAGTCCGAGCCTTAGACGTTAAAACCATGGGGGAAACCCGCCTATTCTTTACGGGCGCCCACGCTGGGAACACGAGTCAAGTTTCTCCAGCCGAGCCCTATTCCGTTGGAGAAAACTCCTGAAAGTTTTTGTTAAATCATATTTTTCCGCCTCGTCCAGCGGCACCCACCGGATTTCTTCAGCGTCGTCGGACGCTCGCAGTTCACCACCCCTAACCTTAACGAAAAAGTCGAGTACGACGAAATGCCACTTCACTCGCCCTCTCTCGTCTTGGACGATGTTATCCACCACGTCGATGAGCTCCGGTTCAACCACATCCAGGCCTGTTTCCTCTTTAACCTCGCGGATGACAGCCTCCTTGACGGTTTCTCCAAGCTCCACAATTCCGCCAGGCATGCTCCACCTTCCCTTTCCGGGTTCACCCCTCCGCTTTACAAGCAAAATTTTCCCGTTACAAACAATTATGGCGCCCACACCGACCACAGGCTGGCTCGGGTAGAAACGTTTAACCATCCCTAACCATTCCACAGTTTCCTAAACATAGTAGGGTGATGCGAAGGGACGCCAAAACTTGCCAGACTCCTCGCTGATCAAAGTTAAATCCTTATCTTTTGTTAGTGCAACGGCAAGGGCTGAGACCGTGGCAACCAGCGACAAGATTCCAGTGTACTGCGTTATGTAAGTGAGGTCCACCGTTTGTGAGTCTAACCTAAAACTGTAATGCACAAAATAGTCGCTGACGGAAACACGTCCCAAATAGTCTATCAGAATCACCTGGGTTTCCAATTCGCCTATGCCAAAGCTTAGGAAGCCGTCTCCATCATATCTACCGCTAAAACATATCACTGACATGTCCACGGTGACTGAGCGTCCGCCAACCCTCATAAGCAATCTAACGTCCCGGTTGTTCAGGTTCACCTCTTGGTTGGCTTTGACCTTGTCATAGAGAAGTTTAGCCGCATAAAGCCTATTTAACAGAATCCTTGTTTCATCCAGCGACACTTGGGAGATTTGATCTTCAATGTTTTGGAGCTGAAAGCCTACATAACCCATGTATGGTTTTCCCTCGAAAGAGTATTGAACGGTTGCCGCCTTTATGTTGCCTTGGATGGATAGGCCGCTTGAGGCATAGGCTGCTCCGAAAAGGAGGGCGGTCAAAAGCACGGCTATAACAGCCTTTGTGGCGGCGCCGAGGCCGGGGCTCTTTATACATGTTGGTGTTAATATTACATATGCTGGGAAGAAGGCTTGTTGTCTTGCAAGTCTAAATTGGGTTAGCCTTTCTTTGCTGGCAACCAGTGGCAGAACAGCCATTCCAGCTATGAAGCCTCCTGCGTGGGCGAAGACTGCTGTGCTTCCACCCATTCGTGCATATCCGTAAATCACTTGGGTTGCAAACCAGAAGATGAGGTAGTAGGCGGCTTTCATCCTAAAGAATACTGGAAAGTATATGAAAACCCAACCCATCACAAGGGAGGTGCCGGGGAAAAGGATTAAATAAGCGCCTAAAACCCCGCTTATGGCGCCCGAGGCGCCTATGGCTGGAGTCACGTAGGCTGTTGGCCCGCCTAGGAAGCTGAAAGCCGTGTGAAATATGGATGCGGCTATTCCGGAAACAAAGTATAGGGCGAGGTAGCGCCACCTGCCCAAGGCTCCTTCGACGGCTCTGCCGAAAAGGTATAGGAAATACATGTTGAATAGGATATGGAAAAAGTCGGCGTGTAAAAACATGGATGAGAAAATTCTGTAAAGCTGGGTTGGCATGGCGACGAGCGATGGGACGAAGCCGCCAGCGCTAACCCAGTAGTCGCTTATTTCCAAGAAAAAGTTCTGGTATGAGGATGCTGCGTAAACCGCGGCGTTTGCAATTATTAGGCCTATGGTTGCCCAGGGACGGGTCTTAGTGTGGACCGGCCCGCCCATTGGAATGCCGAGGCTTCTTTTAATGCTAACCACTCACGTTCAACTTCCTTGCTTTAAGAAAAGCTTTGGGGTGTTAAATAATTTGCTACTATTCATACCTTAAGGCTTCCACGGGGACTTTGCCAAGCATATACACTTTCCTAAGGTTTAGGGCCTCAACAATCGTTGCCATTATGCACGCAACCTCTCTATCTTGTTAGGTACCGCCATGCCAGCACTATGCCGATTGTGGCGAGAACTGCTGCGAACAAGCCTAGATAGGTGAAGTCCCATATTAGGGCTGAAGCGTCCATGGGCAGTATTGTGAGCCTTCTAATGGCGTCTGTTAGGTATGTCAGCGGGTTTACGTTGGCTATGGCTTGCATCCAGTCTGGCATAAGCCTTGTCGGGAAGAAGGTGTTGCTGGCAAACATTAAAGGCATTGTTATGAGGCTTATGAACTGCATGGGTCTTTCCATCCTAGTGGACCTTATGGAAAAAGCTATGAAAATTGATGAAAGTCCAACGCCTAACAGGAATATGGCGGCGTAGACGCCTAAAAGGTTAAGCAGAGTAAATGATGAACTTAACTGAAGTCCTAGCAAGTAAGCCAGCGCCAAAATCACCGACGCTTGGAACATTGCCCTAAAGGTTGCGTTGAGGATTTTTGCGAATATTATGGCCGCCCGCGAAACTGGAGTACTTATCACTTTGTCCAAGAAGCCTAAACGTCGGTCCCAAACTATGGACATGCCGCTGAACATGGTGGTGGTCATAACTATCATTGAAACCATGCCGACAGCCATGAAACTGAAGTAGTCGGTAACGCCGAAAGTGTTCTGCATTATGCTGGGACCCATGTCAGCGAACATTTGTGCAAGAATAGTACCATTAAGCACTACGCCTTGAAGCCCAAATGGATAAAGGATGACGTTGCCTGGAATTGGTATCTGCGGTGGCAGGTTTATGTTGTTGGCTGAAAAAAGCCCGCCAATATTCATGGACTTGCCCAACAAACCCATCCATATGAGGGGTTGAAGCACAAACATTACAAGCATGACTGGGTCCTTAAGCCACTTTTTGAGTTCGCGATAGGTTAGCGCCCATAATCCCCTTGCTAGGCTTGGGCGGCACTCGTTTTCTGTGCTTGCGGTGCTCATCCTCCCCTCGCCCTCCTCAAAGTTATTCTATGGGCTATGAAAGATTCTCTGGACTCTTCCATGTCGCGGATGGCTCTGCCAGTGTACTCCAAATAAACCTCGTTTAGGGTTGGCTCAGTAAGCGAAAGCCTCGTCACCGTGAAGCCCTTCCTCCTCAGAGCCTCAATTATTAGGGGGGCTGTCGCCTCGCCTTTAGCAGCCTTTATACTGTAAGCTCCGTTTTCCTTTCGAACCTCTTTCACGTTTTCAACACCTCTAATGATATCTGTTACGTCGGCGTTTTCTTTGATGGCTATGGTGATTATGTCTCCGCCTAGGCTGTCTTTAAGCTCGCTTGGTGAGCCGGTCACGATTATTTTCCCGTGGTCGATGATGGCTATGCGGTCGCAGAGGGCGTCAGCCTCCTCCAAGTAATGTGTCGTCATGAAAAGGGTCATTCCATACTCCTTTTTTAAACGCCTAATGTACTCCCATGTAGCGGCCCGCGTTTGCACGTCTAAGCCCAAAGTGGGCTCGTCCAAAAACAGCACTTTAGGCCTGTTAATCAGCCCGCATGCAAGCTCAAGTCTGCGGCGCATCCCACCCGAATAGGTTTCAACCCGCTTGTCCTTGAACTCCGTTAGTTCCACAAGCTCCAGCAGTTCCAATGCGCGTTTCTTGGCTACGTCACGTGGAATCCCGTACAGGTCTGCACATAGCATAATGTTCTCGTAGCCCGTCAAGTCCTCGTCTGCCGTGTATTCTTGGGGCACAACGCCGATGATCTTGCGGACCTCATTGGCCTGCTTAACCACGTCGAAACCTAAAACGAATGCTTTGCCCTCCGTCGGCTTTAGCACGGTTATAAGCATATTTATTGTTGTGGTCTTGCCCGCGCCGTTCGGCCCTAGAAAGCCGAAGATTTCGCCTTCACGAACACTGAAGTTTATGTGGTCGACAGCTACTAGGCTTTTGTTGAAAACTTTTGTTAGGTTTTCAGCTTTAATCACTTCATTCATTAAGCCTTTTCGCCTCGCAGTTTACACTCTATTTCCTCAAGCCTCTGGGCAGTTTCGTTTATAACGGTTAAGGCCTCTTTTATGGCTTGCTCGCTGAACCGCTCCTCAAGGGTTAAGCCTAAATTAAACAAAGCCTCGAATAAACGCCTAAAAGCCCCGCGGATTTCCTCAGCCTTTTCCGATTGGATTCGCCTCATCCAGAAAAGGCCAATGAACGGCGGGAAGAGGAATTTTCTGCCTATGCGGAAATGGGTGCGTAATTTTCGTTGTTCTTCTAAGAGCTGTTTACCCTTGTCTGTTAGCGTATACCGTTTTACACCGCTTTCCTCAGCTGACACTTCGCGAATATAACCGTTATCCTGAAGCCAAGCCAAAAGCGGATAAACAGAACCCGGACTAGGCTTCCAACATCCACCAGTGCGCCTCTCAATCTCGTTCATGATCTCCGAGCCGGACATAGGCTTCTCGTTTAGGAGCTCAAGCACCTGGAAGCGTAAATAACCCTTAGGCACAGCAGCCATATGCCTCAACCAATGTCTAAACGGCGGAAGAGGAGGACAGCGTTCATATTCATCAAACATTTATATCACCA
>CAZRXM010000012.1:8145-22224 GCA_964604045.1 uncultured Candidatus Bathyarchaeia archaeon | reverse complement strand
TATAGTCCGGCTAAGGCCAGCATCCCGCCCATGAGCATGGTTAGGCCTCCGGCGGCGTGAGCCAGAAGCTTCCGATGTTCATCAGGTATTTGATTGAGAAAATGGATAAGCCTGCTGCGAGGAACAGGACTCTAGTGCAGACGAAACGCCAATGTTCACTCATCATGCCGCCTTTAAAAACTGTAAGCATTTTGCATGCAAGGTAGACTAGGAAAGCGTTGACGAAGGCGACGATGTTCAGAGCAACGTGGAAAACTTCCATAACTAGCCCTTTGACGTATAGAATTTGAGTGTACTTTAATGTTGTGAAACACCAATTAATACACATGATTCTGTTTCGTTGCGATTTTCCAGGCTCAAATATTTAAGCTGCTGATTAGCACTTATCCTTGAAGGGCTGATTGCGCCGACGTGGGAGACATGAAGCTGTTTGGAAGCTCCGGGTTGAGGGGTCTTGTTAATGTTGACTTAACCCCAGAGTTGGCGGTTAAAGTTGGAATGGCCATTGGAAGTTTTCTCAGAACTGGAAAAGTGCTTGTGGCGAGAGACACTAGAACTTCTGGCTTAATGATTGAGAACGCCCTTGTTTCGGGTCTGCAAGCGTGTGGCGTGAAAGTCCACCGTTTAGGTGTTCTTCCAACCCCAGCCCTAGCATACTTAACCAGAAGGCTGAGCGCCAACGCCGGAGTAATGATTACGGCCTCCCACAACCCTCCCCAGTACAATGGAATAAAAGTCTTTGACAGTGTCGGAATGGCTTACGGCGAGGAGGAACAGAACCAAATAGAACGTTTAGTTAGACGGGAAAAATTCCAACTGGCTGAATGGCACAGTCTAGGCGAAGCCCAAGAACTGGACGGGGGCAGCCTTTACATTGAAATGGTTCTGGAAAACGTGAAGCTAGACACAGAGTGGCGAGTTGTCGTCGACCCAGGATGTGGAGCGACGAGCCAGATAGCACCCGCCATATTTAAAAACTTAGGATGTAAAGTTACAGCCTTAAACGCCCAGCCTGACGGTTTTTTTCCTGGGAGAAGCCCAGAACCAAACGCTGAAAACCTAAAGTTTTTAGCTGAAACCGTGAGGGCGTTGAACGCCGACCTAGGTGTGGCTTTTGACGGGGACGGGGATCGGGCAGCATTCATAGACGAAAATGGTGTTTTCGTGGACTTCGACAGGGTTTTAGCGGCATACGCCGCCCACGCCTTGGAAAAAAGCCAAGCGAAAAACGGCATCGTTGTTACAAATGTTGAGGCTTCCATGTGCATTGAGCGGGTGGTGGAGCGGGTGGGGGGAAGAGTTTCTAGAACAAAGGTTGGCGATGTCTATGTCGCTAGGGCGGTTAAGGAGCTTGGCGCCGTTTTTGGCGGAGAGCCCTGCGGTGCTTGGATACACCCCCACATCCACTATTGTCCAGATGGAATTCTCTCAGCGGCGCTTTTGTTGAAGTCTTTGGAGGATGAGGGCAAAAGGCTTTCAGAGTTTGTCTCCAACATTCCAGCTTTTCCAGTTTTGAGGAAAAACATTCCATGCAAAAATGAGGTGAAACATGACGCAGTTAGAGTTTTGGAAGAGCGTCTAAAAGCCAGCTTTCCAGAACATGTGGGCGTCTCTACCGTTGACGGGGTCCGCTTGGCCCTCGAAAATGGGTGGGTTTTGATTAGGGCTTCCGGCACGGAACCATTGATACGTTTAACCGTTGAGGGTGAATCCTTAAAAGCTGCCGAAGAAATAATGGAGAAGGCTGCAAGCGTGGTGGCGAAGGTTTTGGAGGATTTTGGAAATTGAAGGCTGTTGTATTAGCTGCGGGTGAAGGTGTTAGACTTCAACCGTTAACCTTCACGCGTCCAAAACACATGATAAGCGTTGGCGGAAAACCCATTCTTGAGCATTGCTTAAACGCCATAAAGGCTTGCGGAATAAACCACGTAATCATAGTCGTCCACTACATGGCAGACGTGATACGCCAGTATTTCGGTTCAGGTGAAAAATTTGGGTTGCACATAGAGTATGCGGAGCAGCCAGGTGTTTTTGGAACCGGGAACGCTGTCGGCGTTGTTGAACCCTATGTGGACGGCGATTTTGCGCTAATTTACGGCGATCTGCTTTTCACCCCAAAAGCCCTAAAGAATGTGCTTGACTTGTACGCTGCTAAGAAGCCCGCAGCAGCTCTAGCCGTCGTCCCGGTGGAGAGGACTGAGGACTACGGTGTTGTGGAGCTTGGAGAGGGCAGCGTTGTGAAGCGTGTTGTTGAAAAGCCAGCTGGTGAAGAAGTCCCGTCAAACATGGCTAATGCTGGAATATACGTGTTTTCCACGGATATTTTCAACAAAATTAAGAGGATAAAGGCTTCTTCGAGAGGCGAGTGGGAAATCACCGACGCCATCACTTTGATGGCCAGAGAAGGAGAACCGGTCTTTGCAGTTGAAATTCCAAGCGCCGAATGGTTTGACGTTGGAAGACCTTGGGATCTTCTCGAAGCCAACCGTTGGGTTTTAAGCCATGCAGAGCACAGGGTGATGGGGCACGTAGAGATAGGCGCCCACATAGTCGGTCCGGTGACGGTGGCAGAAACAGCCCGCATCCGCTCAGGAGCCTACATTGAAGGGCCGGTTTATATAGGCGAATACAGCGACATTGGACCTAACTGCTACATACGTCCATGCACGAGCATAGGGAGAAAGGTGCGCATCGGGAACGCTTGCGAGATAAAAAACAGCATAATCATGGATGGGACGCACATCGGCCACCTTTCCTACGTTGGCGACAGCATTATAGGCGAGAACTGCAACTTAGGCGCGGGGACGATAACGGCTAACTACCGTTTTGACGCTGGAACAGTTAAGATGATGGTTAAGGGTAGACTTGTTGACAGCGGCAGAACAAAGCTCGGCGTGGTTTTAGGAGACAACGTGAAGACGGGTATAAACGCCCTCTTCATGCCCGGCGTGAAGATTGGAAACAACTGTTGGATAGGTCCAAACGTTGTGATTTACTGCGATGTCCCCCCAGACACGGCTGTGTTTCTGAAGCAAGAACTTGAAGAAAGGAAGCTGACTAGCTGATTATTATTGCTGTCCCACGGCACTCGCATTACACTGAAGTTTGCCCCTTATAGATTTCCTAGTGTATGGTGCTTCACAGTGGGGGCATCAACCCTTATTTTTGGCGCCTCCTTCGGAGCTATGCCTTTCACCGAGGCTATGTCCTCGCCTGACAGGGCTAATAACCATTGTGCATTTTAAATACTAAAATATATATGGTGTTCCACATTTAGGCTAGAGGAGGATAGGCTTTGTCAGCGGCTCAGAGAAGGTTTTACACTGAGGTTTCAGCCCTAGTGGACAAAAACGTAATAGTGGTAACTACAACGGGCAAAACGTATAACGGAACCCTTGTCGGCATAAACCCCGACAACCTAAGCCTCTGCCTAGCGGACGCTAAAGACGAGGAGGGGAAAAAACTTCACAGGGTTTTTTTGAACGGGTCGGTTGTAGCCCAAATATTAAGCGTGGAGAAACCCTTCGACCTTAGAGCACTAGCCGAACGTTTGGAAAGGGTTTTCCCCACAATGGTTAAACTTTATGAGGATAAGGGGTTCATCTGGGTTATGGACAAAATTAAGGTAACCGAGAAGGGGGTTGTGGAAGGTTCAGGTCCTGCCGCCGAAAGGGTGCAGAAGGTTTACGAGCAGTTCGTCAGCGAAACAAGGGGCTAAACGAACCAGCGGAATTCCTCCCTCTTCTTTTCTTCCCTGGCGGCAGGTTTAACCCAGCCGAAAGACTCAAGAATTTTAGATGTCTTCTCAGCCGCCTCGTCAAGCCTTGAAAGGTCAACGTTTAAACCCAAATACCTGTTTAGGACAGAAAGGGCGCAACGGGCAGCCTTGGCGTCTGGATAGGTACCTAAAGTCTCAACTAAAAGCGAGAAACCCCTAAAACCTCTAATGGCGCCTATTCCAATGAGAATGCCAGCCACGCCGAAAATGTTACCAACCATTATTTTTGCGCCTAAACCCAAAGCCTCCTTCAGGGTTTCTGGATCTGAAGCCGCACAATAAATTTCCGGAACTTCCTTGACTTCCTCCTGTTTGAAGCCGCCTACTGTTATAATGAAGCGGCATCCAAGTTCTTCAGCTATGTCCAATACTCTTCCGCAAAGCTCGTACTGTCCAAAAGTCGTTAAGGCTTGAGTGTTGCCATACCAAATGATCAAGTCTCGACTTCCACAGCCACTCTTGTAATAGTATAGTTCGTTAATTGGCGAGCGTGGCTCACCCTTCTCCGTTGTAACAGCCAAGTCTTGAAAGGAAGCTGAGAATATGCTTGCGAAGCGTTTAGCCCTCAGCTCGTGGATTAAGTGTAAAGCCACGATGTTTGCCACAAAGCCTATTCCCGGAAGCCCTTCAATGAGCACCGGGTTTTCGAGTTTGGGTTTCTCCTCTATTAGAATCGACAATGGCATGTTGTCTCCCGTGTCTTACTAGAAGCTTCACATTTTATAAACTTGTTTCACTGATTTTGTCTAGGCTGTCATGAGCTTCGAATTGAAGGAAAGGGATTTACTAGCGAGAATTGGAAAACTGGGGACCAAAAGTGGCACAGTGGAGACTCCGCTTCTCTTCCCGGTTGTAAACCCGACAGTTCAGCCAGTTCCACCTAGGAGAATTCGCGAAGAATTTGGCTTCGAAGCCCTTATAACAAACGCCTACATTCTGAAAAAGCGCTTTAAAAATGAGCCAGCTGACAAGGGATTGCACAGTTTTCTGGACTTCAACGGAGTCATAATGACCGATTCAGGAGCCTACCAAATACTTGTCTATGGGGATGTGGAAACCACCCCGGAGGAGATAGTAGCCTACCAGGAGCAGATAGACACGGACATAGCTACAATACTCGACTGGCCCACAGGCTGGAAAGCTACGAGAAAACATGCAGAGCAAACGGTGGAGGAAACTTTGAGGAGGGCTAGGCAACTCTTCCAAATCAAAACTAGGGATGACATCCTCTGGGTTGGCCCAGTTCAGGGAGGACGCTACCTAGACCTCGTGGCGAAGTCGGCGTTGGAAATGGGAGCCTTGCCGTTCCAGATCCATGCTTTGGGCAGTCCCACGGAGGCCTTGGAGAATTACCGTTTCGACGTGTTGGTTGACATGATCCTAACCGCCAAGATGAACTTGCCCATCGAGAGGCCCCTCCATCTCTTCGGAGCTGGACACCCATTCATGTTCGCCTTGGCAGTCGCATTGGGATGCGACCTCTTCGACTCGGCGGCATATGCCATATACGCCAAACAAGACCGCTACATGACTGAGACTGGAACGGTTAGACTTGAGGAGCTTGAATATTTCCCATGCCATTGCCCGAAATGTTTAGCCAAAACGCCGAAAGAGGTTTCTGAAATGCCCCAGATAGAGAGGCAGACATTCCTCGCCGAACACAACCTTTACGCCTGCCTCGCTGAAATCAAACGAATAAAACAGGCAATAAGGGAGGGACGTCTCTGGGAGCACTTGGAGCTCAGAGCCCACGGTCACCCCGCCCTATTGCAGGCCTTGAGAAAGCTGAAGAAGTACGAGGAGTTTATCGAAAAGCACAGTCCAATAGTCAAGCCTAGCGGAATATTCTTTTTCAGTTCTGTGGGCTTACCACGTCCAGAGGTTGTGCGCCATAGGGTTAGGCTTTCCGAACGCTTCACACCAGCCGGGGAAATTCTAGTTTTAGTGCCCCAGACGAAGACTAAGCCGTTCCATAGGTCGAAGCTTTACAAGAAGCTGGTTAAGGCTTTACGCGGCGTGTTAAGAGAGGAGGAGGCCAATATCCAGGTTTGCTTTTACGAAGCCCCTTTTGGACTGGTTCCGATAGAGCTGGATGAGGTTTACCCTCTCTCCCAACATGAAACCGTCCTTCCACCGGACTCGGAAACAGTAGAGTATGTTGCAGCCCAAGCGGTCAATCATATAAGCCGGGGAAACTACAAAGCTGTGGTTTTCCTGAACAATCCAAGTGTTTGGGGCGAAAAGATTTTGGAAGCCTGTAGGAAAGTTTGCCAAGAGAAGGGGATAATCTTCAAACATTTTGAGGTTGAAATGGATTGGCCGAACCTTGTCGCTGACTTCTTGAAGGGTTTTAGAAAAGACAGAAAGGGAGGATGCCTCAGCTGATCAGGGCAGATCTCCACGTTCACACGGTTTTCTCACCAGACGCCTCGGTGCCGCCGAAGACTCTGGTGGAAACGCTTTTAGCTCACCCATTCATAAACGCGGTTGCAGTAACAGACCACAACACTGTAAAAGGCTATTTTAAAGTGCGGGAGTTGGCGCTTGCCTACCCAGACATACTGGTCATTCCGGGAGTCGAAGTCGGCACGATTGAAGGAGATGTGGTCCTCTTGGGCGTTGCTGAGGTGCCACCCCAACCCTGGACTGTTGAAAATGTCATAGACTTCGCCCACAGCAGAGGGGGATTAGCCGTCGCCGCCCACCCTTATAGGGCTTATGGTTTAGGCGACTCTGCCAGAAACTACCCAGTAGACGCCGTGGAGGTTTTAAATGGAAGTTGCCCCCATCACTTAAACGCCATGGCAGAGAAACTTGCTAAAGAGTTGGGGTTGCCAGGAGTTGCTGGAAGCGACGCCCACAGGGTTGAGGAACTTTGGACCGTTTACACCGAAATTCAGGCCTCTACGGATTTAGATGATGTTTTAAAGGCTATTAAACGCGGTTTGGTAAGGGTTTCTCATGTTGGGAAGTCAATACATTTTTAAAATAGCAGATAGAATGTTTACTGCGCTAGAATGGCTGAAGTGAAATGAGCCCTCTACGGATTAGGTTTTTGGGTGCAACCCACGAGGTTGGAAGAGCGGCAATAGCCGTGAAAACATCGAAAACTCAGGTTTTGTTAGACTACGGTGTCATGCTAAATCATGAGCCGGGCTTCCCAATTCATGTTCCGCCGAAGGAGGTGGACGCCATAATTTTGGGGCACAGCCACCTTGACCATTCAGGCGCAATCCCCATATTCTTCATTCATGGCAAAAAACCTGTTTACACAAATAGGCTTACTGCTGAGTTAACCCAGCTTTTAATTTCAGACTTCATACACCTTTCAAGCTACTACCTTCCATACGAGTATCTGGAACTCCGGACAATGATGAGGAATATCAAACACTTGGACTTCGGTGTCCAAGAAACGGTGGGCGACATAACATTCGAGTTCCACAACGCTGGACACATCCCTGGAAGTGTTCAAGTGCTTTTAGAGGCTGAGGGTAGACGGCTACTGTACACAGGCGACTTCAACCTAGTCGACACGAGGCTATTGGAAGGCGCAAAAATGAACTACAAGGACTTAGACGCCGTTATAATCGAAAGCACGTACGCAAATGAAGACCACCCAAACCGTGCTGAACTCGAGAAAAGCTTCGTTGAAGAGGTCACAGAAGTTGTTGAGAGGGGTGGAACAGTTCTGGTTCCAGCCTTTAGCATAGGCAGGGCCCAGGAAATTGCATGCATCCTCACCGCCCACCACTTTGAACATCCTGTTTACCTTGATGGGATGGCGCGGGAGGCAAGCCGGCTTATGATGAACCATCTGAAGTTTCTTAGGGATTCCAAGCTTTTCACGGACGCAGTGCATTCCGTCAACTGGGTGGAGGGGTGGAGGGACCGCAGAAGGGCGACGAAAACACCGTGTGTGATAATTTCGCCGGCAGGCATGCTTAAAGGGGGACCGGCGGCCTTTTACGTTTCAAAAATTGGGAAGAAACCTCAAAACGCCATATTTCTCGTAAGCTACCAGATTCCAGGAACCCCGGGCAGAGAGCTCCTCGAGAAAGGTGTCTGCATAATTGATGGCAAGCTAAGAAAAGTTAAGGCGACGGTTAAACGCTTCGACTTTTCATCCCACTGCGGTGCAAAAGAGCTTAGGGAAGCCGTTCAAAGAATCAATGGAAAAGCAAAAATCTACGTAATTCACGGCGCCGAAGGGAACTGTGAGCTTCTTGCAAAATGGGCTGAGAAAGAGATGGGGCTTGAAGCTGTGGCGCCAAGACCGGGAGACACCTTCGAGGTTTAGTGGCATAAACGATGAAGATCGGAATTTTAAGGGTGGGCGATGTTCCCTCGGATGTTCTAGGGAGACTACTGGAAAACTTGGAGATGGCTTTCCCAAAATCAGAGTGTGTGTTGGTTGCCGAAACTTTAGCTTTGCCTCACGAAGCCTTCGACAAACTTCGAGGCCAGTACCGTTCAGACATCATACTTGGCCTAGTAAGGAACTACGCGCATAGAACTGCAGTTCTGAACCGCGTTTTAGGGGTTGTCAACGTGGACATTTATATTCCTGGATTAAACTTTGTCTTTGGTGAAGCTGAATCTCCGGGAAAAGCGGCCCTTATCTCCCTGTGGAGGCTTAGGCCGGAGTTTTACGGGAAACCTCCTAACTTTGAGGTTTTCGTTGAAAGGGCAACGAAGGAGGCTGTTCACGAGATTGGCCACACTTTTGGCCTAGGACACTGCGCAAACCCGTACTGTGTTATGTACTTTTCCAATTCCATATTCGACACGGACAGGAAGAAAAGCTTATTCTGCAACAAATGCCACTTGAAGGTTCAGACAAGAACCATCTGAGCTTGGTGGACACTTGTTGAGCAAAGGTTTCAAAGCTGAACTTATTCATTTAGCTCCAATCCTCACAAGTCTGCTCTTCAGCATAAGCTGCGCCTACATTCTTATGGCGTCCAAAATGGAGCTTTACCTGGTAACGCCCTTTCCTGAAAGCCCCACTGGGTCCTTTGGAAACGCGTTGTACTTCGTTCTTTTAGTCGGCTTCGGCGCCTTGGTCATATTCTTCCTCCTCAAAAGGAGAAGCTACAAGCTTATCACCATCGTCACGAGTTTCGCGCTGGCATCAGCGGCCTTCCTCCTCTCAATGGTTTACTTTTACGCGTTTTCCACAGCCCTTGCACCCTTGCCCAGCGAAGCCTCAATTGTCGTGTCAGCGGTTGTGACCGTGGCTGTAGGCTACGTTATTTTGGGGACAAAGAGCAGACTTGGGGATTTCCTAGTTCTTTTGCTGGGCGGAGCATTGGGGGCGTTTCTAGGGGCATGTATTCAAACCCTAAGCGCCGCACTCATCCTATGTTTTCTAGCAGTCTACGACATGTTTGCGGTTTACCGGGGTCCCATCGGGAAAATAGCCCACGTGAACCTGGAGAAGCTTAGGGGACTGAGCTTTTCTTTTAAGGATATACAGATAGGCCTTGGAGACTTAACCTTCTATTCCATGCTTGTTGGGCACATGCTGCTCTACTTTGGCTTTTTACCATGTCTAGCCTCGATGGCCGGAGTTTTGTTAGGCTGTTTTCTGGCCTTCAAGCTACTGGAGCGTAGTGGAATTTTCCCAGGACTTCCAATTCCAATTTTCCTGGGTTTGGCTTTGGGCTTCCTCGCTTTCCTGTTTTAGGGGCTTGCTAAAACAAGCCTTGTCGTATTTACATCCACTTCAACGATTTTACAGTTTTTAAACTCCTTTGATTGACCAGCTACATTCTTTAAGATCACTTTCCCGTTTTCAACCTTAGCATAGACAACGTCGTTCCAGACTACTCTCTCGTTTAAGACTACTTTAAACTCGCACATACTCGTCGCCAGCGATATTACTCTAAGGACTGGGTGGCTATAATTTTTCTGGTACGTGGACAATTAATACTGATTCGCAATTCATAACCCTATTACCTTAACGCCCAAAAAAAAGAATTGCGGTGTGTGAAAGTTGACACTATGGCATGAAATCGAAGACCTATAGAAGAAGGCTGAGCTAGAATTTCAGCTTTGTTCACGAGGAGAGAAGAACCCTCGAAGAGAGAGCTAAGCTTCTAGAGGAAAAACTTGCCATAAATGATCTGGAAGAAAAGCTTAGGTTGAAGACTAAAGCATAGAGAAACTTGAAGCCCGCATAAACGACCTAGAATAAAGGCTAGGGGCAACTATAAATTTCACAGCAATCTCGGAACTTGAGAAAACGCGAAAAACCCGCAAAACGAAAACAGCTACCATTTAAGAAAACTTTTCGGCGAGTAGCACAGCACAACCTCTCCAAACACGGACAAACTGACGTTAAGGTAGTTCACCCTTTACCTTTTGTCACATGGAATAAATAATACCAAAAATAATTTTAGATTATCTATGCAGCTGGCTAGATGAATCGAATGGAGCAAAAGACAAAAATAAATGAAAACATGTCCGCAGACATCTTCAGTTTGCTTGTTGAGGAAAGCGAGAAAAAGAGGCGAAAACGCCGGAAGGAGCTACTCGCCCCTCTCGGTGTTAGGGAGTTCTTTGTTGATGGAAAAATAATGATTGACAAACGAATATGCAAGGGTGTGGAGTGCAAGCTATGCATTAAGGCTTGCCCCACAAACGCCCTTTACTGGAAAAGTAGCGGCGAAGTGGGCATAATAGATGAGCTCTGCATATACTGTGGAGCCTGCGTTTTAAACTGTATAGTGGACGACTGCATTAAAGTTGAGAGACTGAGGGAAAACGGTAAAATTGAAAGGTTCAGCACACCCCGTGTTTTTACAATACTTGAAAATAGTATAAACGCTAGAAAACGCCTCGAAAGGGTTAAGGCAATATTCCCAACCGCAACGGACTACTTAAAGAGGTATAAGCCTTCACTGATTTGACTATTACCTAACTTCGCTTTCAGCCTTTCACCAGCGCTGCTTTAACTTCATGAAAGTTTTCTCTGTCCATGAAGAAAGCGGTTATGGGTTTACCGTTGACGGCGCATAGTGGCACATATCCCCGTTGTTCAACTTCATCCCTTTCCTCGAACATGTTTACGACACGCACTGGTAGGTCGGCGCTGCCTCTTTCACCGCAGACTTAACTTGTTCTGTAAAGTACATGCAGAAGGGACAGGAAGGGTCGTAAAATATCAACGCCTTGCCTTTGTCTTCCGGTTGCGGAGTGAAACCTTTTTCCATCGGCTTATAGACATACCCCTCTCTGAGCGGATAATATAGGAGGAAAAGGTTGTTTTCGAAGACTGGTCTGAAGCCCATTTTCAAGTAGAAGATGTTTTTGGGGGAAGTAGCCTGGCACGTTGAAGGCCCATGTGACCAAAGCCTTTGGAGGGGCTTCGTCAAAGTATGGTTTTGGCTCGCTGGCATCCTTTATTAAAGCATTTAGAAGGGCTTTTCCCAGCCCCGCCGCTGATTCCGCCTCTCCGGAACGAGGATGCACGTTATCTCCAAGACTTTCTCCTCGAGTTTCGGCTGATACTGGATTAAACCCGCTGGAGAACCGTTTAGGTAGGCTATTTTCGCCACTCCGCCGAATAATTCGATGCTTTTTCTCGCCCAGTTTTGCTTGGCTCTGATTCCTTCAACGATTGATGGAAAGTTGCGGTTTTTCGGGGGAACACAAAGGTTTACCAGCGAATCTACTTCTTCAGGTTCAACTTCTTTTACTTTGTAGAACTCCAAATTTCAACAACTCAAGTGAATAGTTGGGGAAGCGGTATAGAACGTTTGCCGATCAACGTCTCCCTTAGTGGTTTAAGCTCTATATTTATGGGTTCTGCGCACTATGACTATCGGCTTGTGCTCCACAGCCTCCAGCATCTCCCAACTTACCTCTGTTAGGCCAACCCCGAACCTTTCGGCCATTTCCCAGACCGTTCTGCCGGCGCCGCATCCCATGGCACGGTTTGCGAACTCAGCTATCTCTAAGGCTTCTTCAGCGGACATATGGCAGCCGGCCACCGCTAAAGGTGTTGCCCTCCGCTTCAATTTCAATATTCGCCCGGCGAGGTATGATATGAAACCGCCGAAACTGTGTATTCCTCTGATGGGTTTTGGCCTAGGGGTAAAGTGGAAGCTTCTGAGGGAATAAGTTTTATCGGTATCAGCTATCATGACGCAGACGTTCTTCCCCAACACTTCGCAGATTTTTCTGCGGATTTCTTCAGCTACCATCTGAGCGTTTTCCAGCGGCAAAGAAACATATGCGTATGGGAGGTTTGATCCATCAATGCCCCCTTCAGAGCCGAACATTAAGGCTTGCATTAAACCGGCATGTTGGAGGGCGACCTGTTTGTGACGGCTTCCAGCGTCCCGTGGGTAGTTGCGAAGCTGCTGTATCAGTTTAGGTCTTAGGCGGCAGAGGAAACCCAAAATGTAGCCCCAAACTATTGGCATCCAAATTTTAGCGATGATTTTGGCGTTGAGGCTTGGATGAACCCTGCTTTCGTCCACGATGTTACCAAGCGCCACCGAGACGGCTTTTTCAGAAACAACCAGAAAGTCGCCGTCCAAAATCTTTCCAGAAACACTTTTAACTATTTCAAGTACGTAGTTTTCGCCGGGCCGCCAGTACTTGGTTTTTACGGCATAGGCCCTTAAACCGGTTTTCACGAGGTCTACGCTCAGAGGTTTTTGAAGCGCTTTTTAATCTCTTCAATGTTGCATTCCGGCGGCTTCATTTTGCCCTCCGGACAGTATCCAAACTCCACACATGTGGGTCCAGCGTTTTCAAATAGGGACGGCGCAACCTGTTTCACTTGACGAAGCATTTCAACCGCCACTTCGCGGAGCTCCCACTGGGAGCGCATGCAGCAGCGGAGGTTGAAGAAGTGACGGAGTTCACGGGCGTTCATAGTTACAACTATGTTGGTTTTGGCGGCGTTTGGAAGAATGTAGCGGGCGTCCTCTTTTGGAATACCCATATCCAGAAGTCTGTTGTAGGCTTCAGATATGCGCTCCAAAGTTTCATTAAACACTTTTTTCGCTTCGGGATTAGCGTTTATGGAGGGCGGAACTACATAGCTTTTCAGCGTGTCGTATCGGACGTAGCGTTGGCTCTGCTGCGTGTAGGAGGCGATGCGGTGGCGTACAAGCTGGTGGGTTAAAGCCCTCGAAACCTCTTCGATGCTAAACGTAAAAGAAGCATGCTCAATAACCGACATGTGCCCGTAACTGGTTACCCGCTTGATTATTTGTCTAGCTTTTTCCAAGCCCATTTTCTCAAGCATTTCTGAAGGGCTGCCACTTTTCGAGGACGTTAAGGCAGCCGCACCGCAAAGAAGCTCCGGGTCAGCCGTGTAGCGGAGAAGTTTGACCTTCACTCTTAGACACCTTTACCCTAAACCCGAAGGAAATAAATCGGGCTTGCGATAAAACGCTTTTGGACGCACTCATGGCAAGGAAAAAGAAGCCCGTAAACTACATCGACGAGCTTTGCACAAGCACAAGTGAAAGAAAGCAGAGGCTTGGGGAAACTCTTAAAGCTCAATACAAAAGGTGGATGGAAACCCTTGCTTTAGACAACTTTCTAGAATTTCTCGAAACCATAATGGCGAACAAGACGGAGATTGGAGCCGCCCAGTTTTTCGGCAAGTTCAGAGCCCTCGCCTTTGAAGAATACGTTTACCGCCTTTTAAAGGCGAAAATCCCTATAGAAAAACCTCTGGATGTTTTCTGGGCTGAAAAATGCTTGATCCGCCTCGGAAAGGGTGAAGGGTACTCGTTGGAACTGGACGTTTCAGTGGGAGTTAAAAGGGGTGGCTTTGTGGATCCGAGGGTTGTTTTGGACACCAAGGTAGAGCTGGACTCTTCCAGGCTTAAAACCGCCATAGCATCTTTTGCAATTTTGAAACGTTGGAAACCTTCAGTTAAGTGTGCAGTCGTCTATGTTAGAAAGGAGCTGGAAGATCGTCTCTTAAGGCTGGCGGGGGATTGGGCGGATGGAATCTTCCAGCTTAACCTACAAAACAATGAAACCGAAGCTCTCCTCGATTTTGTCGCCAAATGTTGGCCTACATCTTTCAATATATGCGGTCCACAGTGAATCTTCCGCTTTCCAATTCCATCTCTATCTCACGCAACAACAGTACACGTTTGAAGGTTGACGGATAGGTGGAGAACCATGTGTTTATTTTGGTCCAGTGGACTGACCTCCTTCTCCATGGCTGGTTCAAGTTCCCGTTCGCCTAAAACACCGTCCTTGTCCAAATCGTATTCGCCTTCTTCTCCATTATCGCGGAAATCTGCATCTTAGCTGTCGCCGGACCC
>CAZRXM010000012.1:0-8045 GCA_964604045.1 uncultured Candidatus Bathyarchaeia archaeon | reverse complement strand
CCATGTAAACGATGTAGAAGATCATTGCAACTGCAAAAGGTGGCCTTAACGCTGCTTGCCTCCTTCTTCTTGGACGCTGGTATCCATCTTCCAACCTCCCAGGTGGCTCTGGCGATCATGTAGGCGAGAAGAGGCAGCGCTGAAAGCACTGTCATGACAATGAAGTCCCTGTGCTCTATGTGGCCAAGCTCGTGGCCTATAACGCCCTTAACCTCGTCCCTGTTGAGTTTTTTAAGAGACCTTCATGAACAGCCAGCGTGGCTTTTTTCGCCTTTCTGCCGAAAACGAAAGCGTTAAGTGTTTCGTCTGGCATTATGGCGAGTTTAGGCATGGACAACCCGGCTTTTTCAGCCAGCTCTTTCACTGTTTCTTCAAGCCGAGGGTTTTTCGCCCTTCTCCAGATATCTAAGCCTCGTGGAGCTGGCCACAATCGCTGGGCCTACGAGGTACTGGATGAGTACAAAGAAGTCTATGCCTAAACGGCGTAGATTAGACTGACCTGGAAGACGAACCTGATGGCTGAAAGGAACAGGGCGAATACGGAGGCGACAAGAAACATGGATGTGCCCATAGCAAACTTGAGTTCAGCCAGCCTTCCCAAAGGCCACCAAAAAGGCTGCAACGAACGAAACGAGTTAAGGTTTTTCCCTCATGCGCGGCTATTTTAAGTATTTCTTCGGGTTTCTCTTGAACTCTTCCTCACACATCCGTGAACAGAAATAGACTACACGTCCATCATGTTCGATTTTGCTGTAAGCTGTGTCAGGATCTATCTTCATGCCGCAAACTGGGTCTGTGACAAGGCTTTTTTTCTCCAATTTCACTCTCACCTCCTCCAGCTCATATTTCCTTAAGGTTTGGCTGTTTAAGGCTACTATGACGGTGCTTAGGGACATTATTATTGCGCCTACAGCTGGCGGCAGGCTTATTCCATAGTTTGCCAGGACGCCTGCCGCCAAGGGGATTGTAACTGCGTTGTAGCCGGCTGCCCACCAGAGGTTTTGAACCATTTTAGCGTAGGTTTTTCTTGAAAAGTCTATGGCTTTCACCACGTCCCTTGGATCGTTTCGCACGAGAATTATGTCGGCGCTTTCTATTGCCACGTCTGTTCCCGCCCCTATAGCTATGCCAACGTCTGCCGTAACCAACGCTGGAGCGTCGTTCACACCGTCTCCGATCATGGCAACCCTGTAGCCTTCATCTTTCAGCATCTTTATTTTTTCCGCCTTCTTGTCCGGTAGGACGCGGGCGAAGTAGTCGTCTATGCCGAGTTCTTTGGCAACCCAACTGGCAACCTCTTCCGAGTCGCCTGTAAGCATGTAAACTTTCACCCCTCTTGCTTTAAGCTCTCTAACAGCCTCGTAGGATTCCGCCCTAATAATGTCTGCCAATGCTACGGCGCCGGCGAGTTTGCCGTCAACAACCACGAACACAACGGTTTTGCCCTGCCTCATAAGCTCCAACACTTTCGGGTCGCTAACGCTTATGCCAAGCTCGTCTAAGAGGTTAACGCTTCCAACGTAAACTTCGCTTCTACCAACTTTGCCGTAGGCACCCCGCCCCGGCAAAGCCTTAAACTTTGCTGCTTGGGGAATCTTCACGCCCCTGTTTTGGGCATGCTCTACAATGGCCTTTGCAATCACATGCTCCGAGTTAAACTCCACAGCAGCCGCCAATCCTAGAAGCTTGTCTTCTGGAACATAGGCGACGATGTCGGTTACACCGAACCTGCCAACCGTTAATGTGCCAGTCTTATCGAAAACCGCCACATCTACATCCCTAATCATTTCGAAGGCGCGTCTATCCCTGATTAGGATACCGTTTTTCGCGGTGATCGACGTAGAAAGCGCCACAACAAGCGGTATAGCCAAACCTAGGGCGTGGGGACAAGCGATCACAAGCACCGTAACAGCCCTCTCGAGAGCGACATCTGGACCAGCGAGGAAACCCCACACTGTGAAGGCGGCTATTCCGGCTGAAAGCGCCACGTAGAAAAGTAGGGCTGCAGCCCTGTTGGCTAAGTCCTGTGTCCTTGAACGGCTTTCTTGGGCTTGCCTAACAAGCTTAACGACTTGCGCTATATAGGTTTCTTCGCCCGTCCGTTCGACCCGCACCTTCAACACGCCCTCATCGTTTACAGAGCCTCCTACCACCACATTGCCAACAGTTTTCCTTATGGGCTTTGACTCGCCAGTCAGCAAAGCTTCGTTAACGAAAGACTCTCCTTCAACCACAACGCCGTCTGACGGAATTTTCTCGCCTGGCCGAACTAATACGATGTCGCCTTTCCGCAAGTGGGCAACCGGCACGTCTAAGACTTCGCCATTTTTGATCAAGTGGGCTGTTGTAGGCATTATGCGGACAAGCTCCTCCAAAGCCATGGAGGCACCCATGACGCTTTTGGCTTCTATCCAATGGCCCAAAAGCATAACGTCGATTAAGGTTGCAAGTTCCCAGTAGAAGTCTTTGCCACCGAAGACGAAAACTGTTCCAAGCGAATAAAACATGGCCACGGAGACAGCCACGCCGATAAGCGTCATCATGCCGGGCTGTTTGGCCTTAACCTCTTCAATCAAGCCTTTAAGGAAAGGCCAGCCTCCATAAAAGTAAACGATAAGCGATAATAGCGAAAGCACCTCTTTTTGAAAGGAGAATTTAATCCATTCAAGGCCAAACCACATTTGAACCATTTCGGAAAGCAACAAAATGGGCACAGTTAAGACTAGTGAAAACAGGAATCTCCGCTTAAATTCTCCGACATGTTGAGCATGGTGATGGGGGCTGTGGCTGCTCAAACCCTTCTCCAGCCTTTTAGCCTTTGAGCCTCTCAAGGATTATTGCCGGACAAATCTTCTTAACACCCTCAATGGGACCTATTTTCTCTGAGATAAGCCTCGTAAGTTCCCGGCCATCTTTAGTCCATATCTCAGTCATTATCATGTGGTCGCCTGTAGATGTTGCCACACAGCGGATTTCTTTAAACTCACAGAGTTTTTGGGCAACCTCTAGAAGTTTCGGCGGATCAACGTCTATACCCACTATCGCAACCGTGTTCAAGCCTATCTTTGCCGGGTCGATTTCTACAGTGAACCTTTTTATTACGCCCTTTTCTTTTAGGGCTTGAACCCTTTTTCGAACGGTGGACTCGCTCAGTTTCAGCTTTTTGGCTATCTCTAGAAACGGAAGCCTCGCATCCTCCTCTAGAAGCTTTAAGATTTTCTGGTCGATTTCGTCTATTTCCGCAATCTTTTTTACCATTTTCGCACCATTTTTGTATGTTTTAGCCGAATATTGTACGAAAAGCATATAAACTTCGGAGGATAAAAGGATTGTGGCGTACGAAAATTGAGAGGAATGAGTTTTGGAGGAAAAAGTTGAAGAGGAAAAGCCGCTTATAAGCCTCGGCGAAGTTGTCCCAGACTTTGAGGCTGTGACAACCCACGGCAAGATTAGGCTTTCAGACTTCAAGGGAAAATGGGTAATTCTATTCTCGCATCCAGCTGACTTTACGCCGGTCTGCACAACAGAGTTCGTGGCTTTCGCCCAAATCTACCCGGAGCTTGCGAAACGTAACGTCCAACTCATCGGGTTAAGCGTTGACAGCGTCTACTCCCACATCGCCTGGGTTAGAATGATCAAGGATAAGTTTGGCGTAACCATACCGTTTCCAATAATAGCCGACTTGGACATGAAGGTCGCTAACCTTTTCGGCATGATTCATCCCAAACAAAGCACAACAGCTGCCGTGCGCTGCGTCTTTGTGATAGACCCGGAGATGAAGCTACGGGCGATGATATATTACCCGCTAAACGTTGGAAGGAACATGGATGAAATTCTGAGACTCATCGACGCCCTGCAGACAGCTGACAAGTTTAAGGTGGCTTTGCCAGCCAACTGGAGACCCGGCGATCCGGTCATAGTGCCGCCGCCAACCACACAAGAGGATGCTGAAAAACGATTGCAAGAGGCCGCCCAGCAAGGTTACGAGTGCGTCGACTGGTTCCTATGCAAGAAAAAGCTTCCCTAACCCCCCCTTTTATGACCAGTGAGGTGAAAATGTATGGTGCAAAAACTTCGTTCTACAGCCAAGCTTGTTAAAGACTTACGAATAGCCGTTGATAATGGAAGAGCCCACAGCGTATGTCTCGACTTGCCGCCCGAGCTTGGAACAGACATGGGACCAACAGCCCTCGAACTATGCATTATGAGCTACGCAGGATGCTTTGCAACAATTTTCGCTTTAATGGCCAGGAAAATGAGGGTTCAACTCAAAGATTTAGAGGTTAAGCTTGAAGCCATAAAATCCGACGAAGCCGGAACAGTTACGGAGGCAGCATTCGACATTCTAGTAAAAACAGAAGCCCCGGAAGAAACCATTCAAAGGCTTTTCAAACTAACTGTGGAAAATTGCCCGGTCGGAAAGCTTTTCGAAAAAGCCGGCGTCAAAGTTAGCTACAAAATTAAAACGGAGGAATAGAGGGCGGCGGGCCTTGGCAAGGTGGGAATGTTTGATCTGCGGATACATTTACGACCCAGCCGTCGGAGACCCAGAACACGGCATAAAGCCGGGAACGCCCTTTGAGGCTTTACCGAAAAACTGGACATGCCCCGTTTGCGGCGCTCCAAAAGACCAATTTGTTAGGAAAGACTAGAAGGAGGTGGAGTTTTGGAGCAAGCCAAACTGTATGTTTTACCTCAGCTGCCCTACGGCTACGGCGACCTGCAGCCCTACGTTTCCGAGGAACAGCTGCGAATACACCACAGTAAACATCACCAAGCCTACGTCAACGGCGCAAACGCCATCCTTCAGAGGCTGGACAAAGCCAGACGAGAAAACTTGGACCTAGACGTTAAAGCCGCTCTAAAAGAGCTTTCCTGGAACGTCGCCGGACACTTACTGCATTCGCTTTTCTGGGGAAACCTAGCCCCACCAAAAAGTGGGGGCGGAGAACCAGGAGGCAAACTAGCCGACAAAATTGTTGAGGATTTCGGAAGCTTTGAACGTTTCAAGAAAGAGTTTTCGCAGGCAGCTGTAAGCGTTGAAGGTTCAGGATGGGCAGCCCTAACAGTGTGCAAACAAACTGGCCGACTAATGCTGATGCAGGTGGAGAAACACAACGTGAACGTCTACCCAGCGTTTCCGATTCTGATGGTTTTAGACGTCTTCGAACACGCCTACTACATAGACTACAAAAACGATAGGGGCAAATTTGTAGAGGCTTTCTGGAACATCGTCAACTGGGACGCTGTAGGCAAACGCTTGGAAGAAGCCCTAAAATAAGCTTGCAGGTGGAAGACGTCATGCCAAAAATCCTAGTCATATATTACAGTAAGACCGGTAACACGGAGAAGATGGCCAAGGCTGTGGTTGAAGGTGTCAATACTGTGCCTGGCTTAGAAACGGAGCTAACGTTCCACGTGGAGGCCGAGCAACTAAAGGACTTTGACGCCATAATAGTGGGTACGCCCACATATCACCATGACACAGTCATGGACTTGAAAAGACTTTTCGAAGAAGCAGCTGTGAAAAACGTTGACTTGAAAGGAAAAGTCGGTGCGGCTTTTGGGTCCTATGGGTGGAGCGGTGAAGCCCCAAGGCTTGTCCTAGAAATCATGAAAAAACGTTTTGGAATGGAGGTGGTGGAGCCGCCTCTGCTTGTACGTTACACACCGGACCAGCCAGCCCTCGAAAAGTGTAGGGAGCTAGGAAGAAAAGTTGCCGAAAAAGTTGTCCATAAATAGGCTGCAAATACATTTAGACATGGAGGAGGAGCAGGTTTGTCTGAAAACACGCTTCTAAACTTCATCAGGCGGCAGATAACCGTGGAAAACGAGATTGTGGATTCGCTCAACGAAGCCTTGAAAAGCATTGGCAACCCCTCCGTAAGAGGCGTTTTAAAGGGGATTTCACTGGACTCCTTGAAGCACGCCGAAATGTACGACGCAGCCCTAAAGCTTTTAACAACAACACAGCAAGCCCTTTCCCAAGAACACCTTGACAAACAGCGGAGTCTCGTGGAGAAACATATACGCATGGAAGTAGAGCTGATTAAGAAGATAAGTGACATACTACCAACTGTTGAAAACGAGAAAGTTAGGCTTCTCTTAAACGCCATATTAGCCGACGAGAAAAGGCATCACCAGCTCCTAAAAGAAGTTTTAGAAATCATTGTTAGGGGCGAAACAATAACAGAGGAAGACTGGTGGGACGTCCTCTGGAAAAACGTTCCATTCCACGGTGCACCAGGCGGATAAACACCCTTCAACATCCCTTTCTCCTGTATAAAGTTTTAAATTTGAAAGAGCAGAACTGAATGGAGGTGAAAACGTTTGGCTTCTAAAAAGCTGTTAGACATGCTGAACGACGCCATAGCAAGGGAACTGCAAGTATCCATCCAGTATATGTGGCAACACGTTCAATGGAGTGGGGTTAAAGGGTTCGCCGTCCAAGAAGAACTGAAAAAGGTGGCAATAACGGAGATGAAGCACGCTGAAGTCATTGCCGAAAGACTTGTCTACTTGGGCGGGACGCCCACAACAAAGCCAACCGAAATATTTGTTGGAAAAACCCTGAAGGAAATGATTGAACGCAACATCAAAGACGAGGAAAACGCCATAAACCTCTATAAGGAGATCATAGCCCAGGCGGAGAAAGAAAACGACATAACGACAGCCCGACTTTTCGAAGAAATCCTAGGAGAGGAAGAGGAACACCACGACCTATTCACAACCCTAGCAGAAGAACTATAAAAACCCATTTTTCATCCCTCCCCTTTTATTAGCACCACTTAAACAAGTAATGGAAATCCCGAACTAAATTTCATCCTTCTCCTATTCCATTATCCGCCTTATCATAGAGGGGGATAGGGAGGGGAAATAATCCATACGGCATAGCCATTTCCCAGTTCACATTACAATAAAATTACATAAAGTTTAACTTAAGTTGAGAGTACATGTGGCTATAAACTTTCCATTTGAGGTGAAAAGGATGCTTTCACAAATGCCAATTAGAGTTGAAAAAGTTTCAAAGAAACTTCTGGACTGTGAAATCTTAAGGGTTGCCATGATAGCCGAGCTGGACGCTATAAACCTTTACGAGCAGCTGGCAGCTGTTGCAGGTGACGAAAATGTCAAGAAGGTGCTTTTGGAAGTTGCTAGGGAAGAGAAAACTCACCTCGGAGAGTTTCAAACGCTGCTCTTAAAAGTGGACGCTGAGCAGGTTCAAGAGCTGGAAAAGGGAAAAAAGGAAGTCGAAGAGTTAACCGGGTAAACGTGGCGACGTTCGTTGAATTAACAGTCAACAACTCTTTTATTTTTAAAAAATACAACATGCTTAACACATAGTGATGGAAAATGATGGTACACCGTGTTATGGGAATCTTCACATCGTTGCTTTTGATAGCCGCTAGGCGAGACTGGCAGTGGGGCATAAGGGAAGGCTTAACGCTGCTGTTTACCCTAGCCCTATTCCTAATTGAACTTGTCGTGTTGGCAGTTCTACTCTACCTCGCAGGATTAATAGTCGTCGGCAGAAAGCGAACACTATTCTCAGACGCCTTCATAATAGCACTCCTCGGAACAGTGCTGTCAACCCTTTTCATAGTCTTCATTCCAAACATCATAGCGCTACTTCTCATATTAATCACGTGGCTGGTGCTCATAAAACGCTTGTTTGGAACCAGTTGGCTTGGAGCTATCGCCATTGGAATACTAGCCATTATAATCTACCTGGCAATCCTTATACTGTTAGGCCTCGTCCTAGGACTGCTGACACTAATAGTCAAGTGGTTTACCACCGTGCCATTCTAAGACGCCTACTGGGGCTAAACCTTTGCCTGAATCCAAGAAGCGCATGGTTTTATTTGGCTTGGCTTTCTTCACCCTTTTGTTCCTTTCATCATATGAAAACATGGTTTTCTTCAATCTTTTACTCTGCAGATTTTGAAAAACCAGTTTTTAGCCGTTGGAATGCTTTTCCTCCACAACGTTCTCGTCGTTTCCCTAATCCTTCTCGGCATGAGCCTATACGTGAGCCTCGTCAAGTC
>CAZRXM010000011.1:0-22314 GCA_964604045.1 uncultured Candidatus Bathyarchaeia archaeon | reverse complement strand
TACATCATTCCAGTTCCCGGTGGAAATTCATTGCCACAAAATGAGCATTTCCTAAGCTTTGGCAAGTCTTTCTCCCCCAGTGGCTTTGTAGCTATTTCGTCCCTATTCTCTTTGCTTCTCTTTCAGTCTCTCTAAGCATTAAGATGTCGTGGAGTCTGACTGGTCCTTTTACGTTTCTGGTTATTATACGTCCCTTGTCTCTGCCTTCCAAGATCCGCACTCTGACTTGGGTTATTTCCCCTGTTACACCTGTTCTTCCGATAATCTGTATTACTTCCGCCGGAGTTAGTTCTTCTTCTGTTGATGCTTCCTTTTCCTTGCTCATTACTTGACTCCTTTCCTTATCTGTTCAACTCTCTTGGTTATTTCTTTAACGAGGCTTCCGGCTTCCCCTTCGTTTATGATGCATGCGGATGCTGCTGAAACCTCTATACCTACAGCTTCGCCGAGCTTAGCCTTGCTTGGAACATACACGTAGGGGATTTTTCTCTCCTCGCAAAGAAGAGGTAGATGCGCCACAACTTCCGGGGGGTCGACGTCCTCTGCAATAACAACTAGTTTTGCCAATCCCCTTTCAACAGCTTTTGTCGTCTCATTTGTGCCTTTCTTCACCGTTCCCGTTTTTGCAGCTATTTGCAGGGCTTCATAGGCCGCATCTGCAACCTCCTTCGGAACCTCAAACTTTACATAGAATGGTTTGGACATAAGCCTCACCCCAGTGCATTGTCTTAATCAACAACACCTATTTATCAATGTTTCGACAGAAAACCGAAAAAAGCCTCTTCACGTAAAGCAACGTAGAAAGATTTAAATAGCATGTTCTGAGTTGACATTTTGTTTTTCGAGGGAGCCAAAAGTTTGATTAGACTGGGCCGTGTGCTTCACGTTAGCTCAAACAAGAACATCATTGTAAAGGTTGAAAACACGCCTAAAATGGGTGAAACTGTGGTTGATGAAAACTTAAAGCATGTTGGAGAAGTTTTTGACATTTTTGGCCCTGTGTCTTCTCCCTACGTGGCGGTTAAACCAAAAATCATTAAACCGGATGTTTTAGTTGGCAAGGTCTTGTATGTGCTCCCCTCGAAAAAAGGAAGGGGAAAGAAATGAATGACCCTGAAATTGAAGATGCAGACTCGTTATCGTACACTCCACAAACAAAGGTTCAGTCATGCCCCGAGTGCGGCAGCACAAGGTTGATGCGCGACTATGAATGCGCTGAACTTGTCTGCATGAACTGCGGATACGTCATTGCCGCCAAACTAGCAGACAGAGGACCGGAATGGAGGGCCTTTGACGACGAACAAAGAGCTAAAAGAACCAGAGTAGGAGCGCCATTAACGTACACCATACACGATAAAGGCTTATCCACGATGATTGATTGGCATGATCGTGACGTCTACGGAAAGGGCTTGTCCCCTGGGCAGAAGGCCCAAGTCTATCGTCTCAGAAAATGGCAACGACGAATCAGAGTGTCCGACGCCACAGAACGCAACCTAGCATTTGCACTTTCAGAAATAACAAAAATTGCCAACAATCTAAATCTTCCGAAAAACGTGCTGGAGACAGCTTCCCTCATATACAGAAAAGCTGTTAAAGAAAGACTCATACGCGGCAGATCGATTCAAGGAGTCACATCCGCAGCGATATATTTGGCATGCAGGCAGTGCGGGCTACCAAGAACTTTAGAAGAAATAGCTCAAGCTTCAAATGTCAGCAAGAAAGAGGTTGGTCGCAGCTACCGCTTTCTAATAAAGGAGTTAAACTACTTTATACCACCGTTAAAACCAAGCCAGTACATAACGAAATTTTCAAACCAGTTGACAATGCAGGGCAAAGTGGAGGAAATAGCCCACAAAATCTTAGCAGCAGCTAGAGAGTTAAAACTTACCTCTGGAAGGGGTCCGACTGGTATAGCGGCTGCTGCAAGCTATATAGCTTCAGTGTTGACGGGAGAGAGGAAGACACAGAGAGAGATAGCGGAAATAGCTCAAGTAACTGAAGTCACCATCAGAAACCGCTACAAGGAGCTTGTTGAACGTCTAATGTTCAATATAAGCCTCTGACCCCCTACTTTTTTAACCCATAGTGCCTCCTTAAAGTGGTATTCACGGCAAAACATTTTAGTCTCCGAGACTACTATTAGGTAAGGGTCAGTAATTTGGTTAAATGTCCAAAATGTGGAAGCGAAACACCTGAAACTGTGAAGACATGGAATTTTCCTTTACACGGAACTGAAAATGCACCCAGGCTTATGGGCCTCTTTGAATGCAAAAACTGTGGGGCTAGGTTTAGGGCAACGGTTGTAAAAAATGAGAGAGAAAGCGAAAAGGGAACAGTAAGCATTAAAAACATGGTTGAAAGAATAAGGGAAATAAAGGGGGAACTTATGCAGACGCTGAAAAATTTGCGGGAAAAAATAAAGACCCTTGAAACCGAACGGGCCAACCTACTGATTGAAATTGAAAAGTTGAAGAAAGCCGCGGAATCAAAGATAAGTGCCTTAGAAAGCGAAGTGAACATGTTACGGGAAGAGGTCAAGTCCCTCAGAGAATTGCTTGGATACACAGAAGAGGAGAAATAGACAAACAGAACAGTTATGACGCGGACACTAGATATTTTTTGTAATATTCTTGGGCTTTAGCGACCGCTTTTTCGGGATTCTTTAAGATAGGGTAACTGACTCCGGACAGCTTCTCACATTTGCCGAAGTACTCAACAACTTTTTCCACATCACCCTCGTATATGGCAAGTCCTCCAGCAATTTGATACCAAACCTTCGCCCTTACTAAATCGTTCTCTTTCTCAAATTTCTTGGCAGTTTCTGCCGCCTCCTTCATTGTCACACCAACTTTACGAGGATCGAGGAACATAGTATTAAGCAAAGCTTCATAGGTTTCCTTATCATCACCGCATAGTTGTTCAAGCTCGGTTATCTGCCTTTGTTGTTCAGTTTTGATTTCAGTGCCTTCTCTCCTTCTCTTCCTTATAAAATCCAGCAGACCCACATGTTAACCTCCAAGACATTAGATAGAATACTAGTTGGGAGTTAATTTTAAAGGTTTGTTCACCTCTTATAGGTCATATGCCATATAAATTTACATTCGACCTTACGAGGATCTCGCGATTCTTTTTTAAGGAAGTCGCCAGGGTTAGCTACGAAAAGAAAATGCATGAGAAAGTCGGCGAAACCTTAAAAGACATCGTAAAAAAATTCCGAATTGAAGAGTTAACTGGGCTGAACTTAACGGACGCCATCCAGCTTTTAGAGGACTTGGTTGACATCGAAACAAGAAATTTTCTGGAGAGAGAAAAATTTAAGGAGACGGAAAAAAGGGCGCTTTTTCTGCCTCATTGCTCAAGAAAATTCATGGACAACCGTTGCAATGCTTTGTTTAACCACGAGATGCCAACGTATGTTTGTGCTCACTGCTCTCCAGACTGCCTAATTAATAGGGCGGTTTCTATCGCGGAAAGGAAGGGATATGACGTTTATATTTTGCCAGGTGGGTCTTGTATCTCTAGGATCTTAAAAATGAAGAAGTATGAGGGAGTTGTTGGGGTTGCATGCGGTGAGGAACTAAAAATTGCCGGGAAGGTTTTAGAGCAAATGAACATCGCTGGCCAAGCTGTGCCACTTTTAAGGAATGGATGCGCAAACACTTTTTTCAATTTGGAAACACTGTTAAGGATTCTATAAATGAGAAAAATATAGTAAATGGACCTATGCTACTGATACGTTTTACTTCTCTTTCTCTTCTTTGGTTTTCTTCTTCTTCGTGGCTTTCTTCTTGCACGACACTTAGTTACACCTCAAAACTAATAACTGGTTTAAGGTTTATGCTAAAATATTTTTTATAATTTTCCTTTTTAAAATTGTTCATAAAGAATGCTAGAATTTTTAACGAAAATGTCTTGTTCCTACTTGATTACTTCCCTCTTTTTCCATCGGAGGTTCTTACTGCGGCATTTTCTGCATTTATTTGCTGTCGCAGCGTTTCTGACACCACATTCCCTGCATATCTTAACGTAGAGTCTACGCTGCTGAGCAAGGGCTTTTTTGTAGGGGTCCATAATGGGCATTAATTTAACCCTCTGCAGCTACAAGCCATGAAAGACCGTATAGATATACTTTTTGCTTGTTATGGGGTCGCAGCTTTTACATATTGAGGAGTTTTTGTAGTATTGTAGCTACATCGCTTGGCTTTTCGGCAACTTCAACACAGGCCTTTCTAAAAGCTTCAATCTTGCTTTCAGCAGTCCCAGCTCTCCCCATTATTATTGCGCCAGCATGACCCATGCGTTTACCTGGAGGTGCTGTACGACCAGCTATAAAAGCTACCACGGGTTTTGGATATTTTTCTCTCGCTATGTACTCTGCTGCAATTTCTTCAAGGTTTCCTCCGATTTCCCCAATAAGAACAACTGCTTCTGTTTGTGGATCTTTTTCAAAAAGTTTCAATACATCGATAAAGTTTAAGCCAACTATGGGATCGCCGCCTAAGCCAATACATGTTGATTGCCCCAATTGTTTCTTAGTTAAGCTTGCGGCGATTTCGTAAGTTAATGTTCCGCTCCTAGATATTATGCCCACATTTCCCGGCTTGAACACGTGGGATGGCATTATGCCCAGTTTGCATTCTCCAGGCGTAATTATTCCGGGTGTGTTTGGGCCTATGATTGTCGCACCTGTTTGGCGGGCGTAAGCCATAACATTTACAGTGTCCTTGATAGGGATATGTTCTGTTATAATAACGACCACCTTGATCCCGTTTTCTATAGCCTCTATCGCAGCTTCAGCCGCAAATGGTGCTGGAACAAATATTATCGAAGCGTTTGCTGGATGTTTTTCTAGGGCTTCTTTAACAGTATCGTATACTGGTACACCATGGACGGATGTCCCACCCTTCCCAGGGGTTACACCAGCCACTATTTTCGTGCCATATTCAAGCATTAGTTTTGTATGAAAACTTCCTTGCGCCCCCGTTATGCCTTGAACGATCGCTCTTGTTTCTTTTCCGACAATTATGCCCATTTTACAACCCCTTTGCTATCTCCACCACCTGCTTAGCTGCTTCTTCCATGCTGTCCAAAACGTGAATCCCCGCTTCAGCCAATATGCGCCTCCCCTCTTCCTCGTTTGTCCCAACCAAACGGATGACCATTGGCTTTTTAATACCGAGCCTTTCTTCAGCTTGCAGAATCCCCTTTGCCACCTCGTCACAGCGAGTTATTCCGCCTAAAATGTTCACAAGTATCGCTTTAACATCTGGGTCGAGGAGCACTATTCGAAGGGCTGCAGCAATCTTTTCTGAGGGGGCACCGCCTCCCACGTCAAGGAAGTTTGCGGGTCTACCACCATAAAGCTGTATTGCATCCAGCGTTGCCATTACAAGTCCAGCTCCGTTGCCTATCACGCCTATATCCCCGTCAAGTTTCACGTAAGCCAAGTCGTTTTGAGCTGCCTCAATCTCCAGCGGAGATAGCTCATTTTTTAAAGTTCTGTCTTTGAACTCCGGGTGACGAAAGAGGGCGTTGTCGTCGACTATTATTCTAGCGTCTACAGCCACAAAGCTTCCTTCACGTGTTTCAACGAGAGGGTTCATCTCGATTAGTTCTGCATCACAGTCCATCCCAGCTTCGTAAAGGCTTTGGAAGATACTTGAAAGAGTTAAAAGTCTGATTCCAGCGTAACCCATGCTTTTTGCGATTTGCCTAGCATGGTATAACCGAAAGCCGTGAAGGGGATTTACGGGATGCCTTAAAACTTTTTCCGGAGCTTTCTCCGCAACCTCTTCTATGTCCACGCCGCCTTCAGTTGAACCTATCATCACATAGGTTTTGTTAACCCTGTCAATGGTCATCCCAAAGTACAGTTCTTTCTCAGCTTGAACTTTTTCCTCGATCCATAGGCATCGAACAGGCATTCCTTTTATTTTCATGGTGAATAATTTTTGGGCGGCTTCTTCCACCTCTGAAGTTGACTCGGCGAATATTATGCCACCAGCCTTCCCTCTTCCAGCCACAGGAACTTGCGCCTTGACGACAACTGGTGGTTTTAAATTTTGGGCTATTTTACGGGCTTCTGCTACATTCGTTGCCAATCCACCTTTCGGTGTTGGGATTCCGTATTCTGCCAGAATTCTTTTCGCTTCATATTCCAGAAGCCTCATGAAGGGGCAGCCTCATTTTATTGGCTCTATTGATACATAGGATTTTGTAGCTTTTATGCCTTCAATCTCTGACAATGATTTCAAAACTTCGTTGAGGCTGTTTCTCTCCACCATCAAGACGGCGTCCACGTCGCCCGCTACTCTAAACGCCTTTTGAACCTTCAGCTCCTTGATCTTCGCGTAAACTCTGCTTCTCATCCCTGGAACAACTTTGACAAGTATGAAAGTTGGTGTCGAAAAGGCTCCTAAAGCGTTCAGGCCTTTCTCTGTTATATCTATGAAGCCTCTCCCCGTTCTTATGTAGTTCAAGTTTCTCAGTTTTTTGAGGTGAAGGTTTAGGGCCTGCCTGCTTACGCCCAACTCTTTTGCAAGGTCGCCCTGTTTTACATTCACTGAGTATATGCTTATCAATTGTCCTTTCTCGTAAAGCAGTTTGAGCAGTTGTATTGAACGTTTGGATAAAGTTTCCAAGCGAAGCTGCGACCTTGTTTTTGTTTTACCTTTACAAAGGTGCATGTTATTTAAATGTTTGCAAATCTGCTGGCAGATCGTTATGGGTGCAAGTTAGCCTAGAATTTTTTACCGTAACGTATTTATTTGTCGGTAAAAAAGGTTATGAAGCCATAAGAAATGTGGGAACAAGGAGTGAGGCGGTACAAGATGTCTGAAAGCAACTCAGTGTTGATCGGGAAAAAGCCAGTAATGAACTATGTACTGGCTTGCATAACCCTCTTCCACGGCGGAGCAAAAGAGGTAACCGTTAAAGCAAGAGGGCGCGCCATAAGCCGAGCCGTCGACGTTGTTGAAGTCGTGAGACGCCGGTTTCTGCCAGACGTAAAAATAAAGAAAGTGGGCATTGGGACTGAAACTGTGGCACCCAGAGAAGAGGGTGGCACACCCACAAACGTTAGCACCATCGAGATAACACTAGAACGCTGAAAACACGAAAGCATCCACGGTGAAATCAAAGCTCCGCCGCCCCTCCTTTATTTGTGGAGGCGCTATCCTAGGTGAAAACGGTACTATGCAGTTTCTGTCTAAAAAGCGGAATCTTATGCCAAAAATGTTCGGAGAAAGTTAAGTTAGGTGAAGTGACGGAGCTGGATTTGAAAGTTGCCCGTATGCTATTATCCTTAGAGGAAAATTATCCATCTCTTCAAAATGTAAGCTTTTACAAGGCGGTGGACGTAGGGAAAACATTGGCGATACTTGTCGGCAAGGGAGACGTCCCCCGTCTCCTCGGTTATGGTGGAAAAATAATTAGGGCGCTGAGCGAAAAGACAGGAAAAACTATCCGGGTTTTGGAGTATGGTGTTGACGACAGGAAGTTTTTAGAGGATCTATTCGCCCCCCTAAGCATAGTTACCATAAACACGATTTGGTTGCCTGACGGAACAACCGAGACCAGAGTTATATTGAAGAGAAAAGGTGGTAGACAGCCCCCTTTCGACGTGAAAGCTTTAGTAGATATTGCCCGAAAGCTCCGAAACATAACACTGCGTGTAGAGTTCACCGATTAGTTTAGGCTGCGTAAAGTTATGAAGCTGGATGTTATAGGAGATTGGCGTAGAACCCACTATACTGTTGACGTAAAACCTGAACTTGACGGGCAAGAGGTTACCCTCTTCGGGTGGGTTCAAGAAGTCAGAGACTTAGGTGGGATAATCTTCATAATACTACAAGATAGGGAGGGAACCGTGCAAATCACTGTTCCACGGAGAAAAGTTAGCGCTGAAGCTTTAATGAAAGCCGAGGCTCTCCAGAGAAGGTACAGCATTGGCGTGAAGGGTGTCGTGAAAAGGACCGAAATGACGCCGAGGGGTGTCGAAGTCGTACCGAAGGAGATAAAGATTTTCAGCACAGCTGCTCAGAAACTGCCCATCGACATAACTGGGAAGGTCCCCGCTAAACTTGAAACTCGTTTGGATGCCCGTGCGCTGGATCTTTGCCGAGAGGAGAACGTGGCGATTTTCAAAATCCAACACACAGCCGTTGAGGCGATAAGGGATTTCCTTTTCGAAAAGGGGTTCATAGAGGTTCACACACCCCGCATAATTGCCTCGGCAACTGAAGGTGGTGCAGCACTGTTTCCCGTTGACTATTTTGGGAGGAAAGCTTTCCTTGCCCAGAGCCCCCAATTGTACAAAGAGCAACTTGTCATGAGTTTAGAAAAAGTTTTTGAAGTTGGACCCTTCTTTAGGGCTGAAGAATCCCACACTCGTAGGCATTTAAGCGAGTTTGTATCGATAGACATTGAGCAAGCTTTTGCTTCAGCCGAGGATGTTATGCAGCTTCTGGAACAGCTCATACAGCACGTGTGTAAAGTAGTCAACGAAAAATGTTCTAGAGAGCTGGCTTTACTCAACCATCGGCTTGAAGTGCCGGAAATACCTTTTAAACGCTTGACATATGACAAAGTGCTTGATGATTTGAGAAGAGAGGGTGTGGAGATCCCATGGGGTGAAGATATACCAACCCCGGCTTTCAGAACTTTGGGCAGAATTCACCCATACTTTTACTTCATAACGGACTGGCCCACCCGCTCCAAGGCTTTCTACATCAAGCCACGGGACGATAATCCTGACTTTTGCGAAGGCTTCGACTTGATGTGGCATTGGATCGAACTTGCCTCCGGCGGAACAAGGATTTCGACAAAAGAGCTGCTTATAAAACGTCTAGAGGAGAAGGGATTGAACCCTGAATCCTTCAAGTATCATTTGCAAGCTTTTGACTATGGCATGCCACCCCATGCTGGTTGGGCTATAGGCTTAGAAAGGCTCACAATGGTGTTAACAGGGAAAAAGAACATCAGAGAGGTCACACTTTACCCGCGGGACAGGTTTAGGCTTACTCCATAAAGTTTAGGCTGCTTTAACGATTTGTTTTTCTCTACCCTTCTGGTTTTCAGAAACAGAACTGTGTTTTATTCAAATTTGTTCTAAAAGTTGATAAATAACCGCTTCCTTTTTCACGGACATGGAACGGCTGAAGATGGCTTGCGGTGTCTTCGGTGCTTCCAGCTTCAAGGGGCAGCCTGTTTTCCCCTACATTTACTGGGGGTTAAGGGCGCAGAACCATCGAGGCCACCAGTCCCACGGTTTTCTAACATATATTAATGGCGAGTTTTATGTTTACAGAAGCCTAGACCTTGTTCCAAAGATAAGGGCAAGCGCCATTCACGAGTGGTTTGGACGTTTACCAGGCTATATTGGAATTGGAAACGTTAGGTACACTACCTCTGGAAAAACCGACGAAAAGTCGCTTATAGCTGGAACACAGCCTGTGACGGCGTCAAAAGACGGTTTTAAGGTTGCCATATCCTTCAACGGCAACGTTGTTAACACCTTCCAGCTTAAGAGGGAAATTTGTAGGAATTTTCCAGGCTTTAGCTATGAATGCGACGCTGAACTCATATGCCACAAACTGGTCATCGAGCTTGCAAGAAGAAAGGACTTAGAGTATGCTGTTGAAGCTTGCATGAAAGAAATAGACGGGGCTTTCTCGGTGGCGGTCATAACAAGGGAAGGGGAGTTTTTCGCCTTCAAAGACCCCCACGGGATAAGGCCTCTATGCGCTGGTCACAGCCCAGATGGGGATGTTTACGCTTTTTCATCCGAAACCGTGGGCTTGGACATAAATGGCTTTGTTGGAGACTTCGAGCTGGAACCCGGCGAGCTTGTGATGGTTTCCGAGGAAGGCTTTGAAAGAAAACAAATTGTCAAAGACCGTAAAGCTTTCTGCGCTTTTGAATTCGCTTATTTTGCCAGGCCTGACTCCAAGTTTAACGATAAATACGTTTACGAGATTCGCGAAGAGTTCGGCAGAAACCTTGTGAGGGAGTACCCCGACATAGTGAAGGACGCGGACGTCGTGATTTCCATGCCTGAAACAGGCGACGATGCGGCCTTTGGAGTGCATGAAGAGTCGGGTTTGCGGTGGGAGAGAGCTACTAGAAGACACCGTTACGTGACAGAGAGGGCTTTCATCCTTCTAGAAAAAGAACGCTACACGACTATAGATAAGAAAATCAATATTCTGGCTTCAAAAGTCAAAGGCAAAAAGGTCATAGTGGTCGATGACAGCATAGTGCGGGGAGACACCACAAAAATTACAATTGAAAAACTTCGCAGAATGGGTGCGAAAAAAGTTTACATGTTCGTGACGTTCCCACGCATAATTGGGCCATGTTTTTACGGGATAGATATGGCAACATACAGCCAGCTAATAGGCGCAAAGCACACGCCCGAGGAAATAGCAAAAATTATAGGGGCAGACCGTATCTGCTACCAGTCTATTGATGGGTTTGCTAAGGCTACGGGCTTCAAAAAAGATGAACTGTGTTTGGGATGTTTGACAGGCGAGTATCCAACCCCCCTAGCCCAAAGAATTGCTGATGTCATGAGGAAAAAGTTTCTTGAAGGCTTCGAGGAAACTGCAAGGCTTTACGAGAGTCCAAAACTCTGGGACGAGTTTCGGGTAAAATAGATTAGTAACCTTGCTGAACAGCGTTTAGGGTGGAAACTATTGGTGGAAAAGGTCGGTGTGCTCGTTGTTTCTTATGGAGCGCGGGAAGTCGCCATTGTGGACGCTTTCACCAGAAGCACCAAATACAAAGTGGAGGTCTATGTGGCTGACAAACAGCGTAACCCTTTCAACGTGAAGAAGGCGGTTGAGCACGTTGTAATCCCAGACTTGAATGTGGAGGACATATGTAGGTTCGCCGAAGCTCACAAAGATAAAATAGACTTCGGGATTGTCGGTCCAGAAAAACCGATAATAGAAGGAGTACGCGACATGGTTGAGAAGCGCACCGGTATACCAATGATCTGCCCAACAAAAGAGTACGCCATAGAAGCCAGCAAGGTTAGGCAACGTCTGCTCTTCCAGGAAACGGTCCCCGAGGCGAATCCAAGATTTAAAGTGTTCCGAATGAAAGATTATAGAACAAAAGAGGAAGCTAAAAAAGCCCTCTACAGGTGGCTCGACGAACTCAACGATCTGGCGGTTGTAAAACCGGACAAACCTGCCGCTGGAAAAGGCGTCGGTGTTTGGGGAGATCACTTCACAACCAGAGAGCAACTCTTTGAACATTTTTGGGAAAACCTGAAACATGGCGACGTCATAGTAGAGGAGAAAATTGACGGAGAGGAGTCCAGCTTCCAAGCCTTCTGCGACGGCAAACATTTAGTGCCACTCCCTGAAACCCGCGATTACAAACGAGCCTTCGACGGCGACAAAGGACCCAACACCGGCGGAATGGGCTCCTACAAAGATGTGGGGCACATACTACCTTTCATGACAAGGGTAGACTGGGAAAAGGAAGTGGCAATCGTAAACAAAATCTTTGAAAAATGGAAAGCCAACGCCGATGAAAACCAAGCACTGCGAGGCATGCCCTTCTACGTGGCGTTTATGCACACGGGAAAACACCCAAAAATTCTTGAGAACAACAGCCGTCCCGGAGACCCGGAGATAATTAACATTCTGCCAGTACTGAAGGACGACTTTGTCGATTTATGCTTTAAAATCCTTGAAGGAAACCTAACCCGTGTAGATGTTGAGAGAAAAGCTACCGTTGTAACTTATAAGGTTCCGCCGAGCTACGGTGGGTTTGAAGAAGCTTTTCCAGACCGTGTCAACAAGGCGGAGGTTGGCACTCCGGTGGATTTGACGAAAGCGTATGAACTCTGTGAAAAGTATGGCGACAACATCCGCGTCTACCCGGCGTCCATGGAACTCCGCAACAGCGAAGTCTATGCCTTGAAGTCGCGGGCGGTCTGCGTTGTCGGCGTTGGCGACAGCATAGAAACTGCAAGAAAAATCTCTTTGGAAGGGGTAGAGGCCATAAAAGGCGGAGCACTCTGGCATAGGACGGATATAGCCTCAAAGGAGCATATTGAGAAAAGCGTCCGCCACATGAAGGAGCTTCGAAGACGGAAATGAGGAAAGCCTACATTTCTGATTGCGAAGGCCCCATCTCTAAAAACGACAACGCTTTCGAGCTTACCGCCCACTACGTGCCAAACGGTGCCCGCATATTCACGGTCATAAGTCGATACGATGACGTGCTGGCAGACGTATTAAAGAGGCCGGGATACAAAGCTGGTGACACATTAAAGCTAGTCCTCCCATTCCTCAAAGCCTACGGAGTAACAGATAGAAAGATGCGTGTCTTCTCCGCTAAAACCTTGGTTTTGATTCCAAAGGTCAAGGAAGCGCTCGGGTTTATCATGGAGAACGCTGAAGCCTTCATAGTGAGCACAAGCTACGAGCATTACGTGAGGGCGTTATGTCACGCCTTAAAATTTCCATTCGAGAACACTTATTGCACGAGGGTTAAAATTGATGAATATGAACTGGATAAGGAAGAAAGGGTTAAACTTAAACGGTTAGCAGCTGAAATAGCGAAAATGCCAATAATTGAGATTCCAAGGGACGCCAGAACCTTTGACGATTTTCCCGAAGATTATAGGCGGGTTATCCAACGTTTAGATGAAATTTTCTGGAAAGAGATCCCCAGCATGCGTATCGGAAAAATCCTAAGCGAAGTAAACCCGGTGGGTGGGCGTGAAAAAGCGAAAGCGGTAAAGCAAATAGCCAAACAGCTTGGCTTAAGCCTCTCGGACGTAGTTTACGTGGGTGACAGCATAACAGACGTTGAAGCCTTCAAACTGGTCCGCGGAGAAGGTGGATTAACCGTATCCTTCAATGGAAACGAATACGCTGTGAGGGAGGCTGAAATCGCCGTGATGGCTGACAACGCCCTCGTCGCAGCATTGTTGCTGGCAGTTTTTTGCCAGCATGGGAAGGATGGTGTTTTGAGGCTTGTGAACTCTTGGAACGTTGACGAAGTCAAACTGCTTGAGGTAAACCCAGAACTGAAAAGCCTTTTTCTCGAACTGCACAGCGAGAAACTGCCAAGAGTCGAGGTTGTCAAAAAGGATAATTTAGAGAGACTTATAGCGGAAAGCACAGCTTTTCGGAAGAGCGTTAGGGGTGAAGCTATAGGAAGGCTTGGGTAATCCTCGGCTGTTGCTCAAAATTACTGTTGAAGATTTAATATTTGAGAGATGAAAGTAAACATCCCGAACAATGTGGTGAGAAAGGTTGGTTGAGAAAAAATGTGTAGAAGATACTTACGCTGAGGCTTTTGAAGGCATCTATTGCCGCGTTATTGTGACAGCCGACGATGAAGAAACTTTGCGGAAAGCAGCTTTACACGCCACCGCCACGCCAGCCATAGTTATAGGTAGAATTGAGGGCGGGATAGAAAAATGGTTAAGCGAGGGTGAAACCCCAGACAACCGCAGGGGTGCAATGCTCCAGTTTTGGGGAGGCATAGACCGCAAAAAGCCTTTTTCTGATTCCCTCAAAAAGTTTGAAATCGAACTCTCTTACAGAATAAGACAGGACATCCTTGTAAAGCCTTTCACCGCCGTTTTCGACGCTTTGCCAAACCCGTTGGGAAGGCTTGACATGATGGAGTGGGTGGGCCATTGTGGAGACGGCTACGAGTGGGTGGAAAACCGCTTTGGACGTGAGGTGATAATTGTGCCGATAATGGTTCCAGACTTTGTGATTGAAAGATTTCTCGGGTACGCTAGAGGAATCATGGGCGCAAACTTCTGGATAATGTGCAAAACAAAAGAGGCTGTTAAGGAGGCTGGTGCAAGGGCCCTTGAAGCCATCCACAAGGTGGAAGGTGTAATCACGCCTTTCGACGTTTGTTCCGCCGGCTCCAAACCTGAAACACGGTATCCATGGATAGGCCCGACGACAAATCATCCCTATTGCCCTTCGCTGAAAAAACTTCTTGGAAAAGAGTCTAAAGTTCCAGAAGGTGTCAACTATATTCCGGAGATAGTTATTAACGGTGTTTCGCTCGAGGCGGTTAAGCAAGCCATGAAAGTCGGCATAGAAGCCGCCTTGACCGTTAAGGGTGTCGTGAAGATTTCGGCTGGAAACTACGGCGGAAAACTTGGCGACTATAAAATTTATTTGAGTGAGCTGTTGCCATGAAACGCCATTTTGACGTGGTTGGTTTTGGAGCCCTAAATGTAGATAAACTTTACAAAGTGAACAAGATAGCAGGTCCCGACGAGGAAGGCTTCATAATAAGCTGCGAAGAATCATGCGGCGGTTCTGCGGCAAACACCATTGTAGGCCTGGCCAGGCTCGGCTGCAAGGTCGGCTTTATCGGGAAGATTGCCAACGACCGGGAGGGCAGGATGCTCCTTGAAGACTTCCTCAGGGAGGGTGTTGACACAGAAGGTGTCGTAAGGTCCAAGAGGGGACGAAGCGGTGTCGTCATGGGCTTTGTGGACCAAAAGGGGGAGCGCGCCCTTTATGTGGATCCAGGCGTAAACGACATTATAGACTTTGAGGAAATTAATTTGGATTACGCCGTCAAAACAAATTTTCTCCATTTAACGTCCTTTGTTGGAGAAAAATCCTTCGAAGCTCAGAAAAAACTTGTGGAGAACCTCCCTGAAAACGTGAAAGTTAGCTTAGACCCCGGCGAGCTTTATGCTAGGAAAGGTATTGAAAAACTTATGACTATGATTCGCAGGTGTTTTGTTTTAATGCCAAATGCTAAAGAAATCACGTTGTTGACTGGAGAAGAAGACTATGTGGCTGGGGCTGAAAGGTTGCTTGAAATGGGGGTGAAAATAGTTGCCGTAAAGCTTGGCAGCCGTGGATGTTACGTCACAAACGGCGAGGAAAGCCACCACATTGAGGCTTTCAAAGTGAACGTCGTTGATAGCACGGGTGCGGGTGACGCTTTCTGCGCGGGCTTCCTTTACGGCTTGCTGAAAAATAAAAGCCTAAAAGAGTGCGGGAGACTTGGCAACTTTGTAGCTTCGAGGTGCATAATGAAAATGGGAGCTAGGACGGGGCTGCCACGACTTGAAGAGCTAAAACCTCTTCTCTAAGTATCTAATCATGCTTTCGAAGATTAGTTTTCCATCTCCGTAAAAGGTCATAAGCGTCTGCCTAGTCCAGTCAGGTTGCTGCCACCAGAAGAAGGCTCTTTCAGGGTGAGGCATTAAGCCGAAAACGGTACCTTCAGGATTGCAGATTCCAGCTATGTCGTGGAGGGAGCCGTTTGGATTCGCTGGGTAGACGCCCTCCGCACATCTTCCGTTTTTATCGCAGTATCTGAGGACAAGCTGGTCATTTTCATAGAGCTTCTCTAAATATTGCCTCTCTTTATCTTTAGGGAATAGGAAGCGTCCCTCGGCGTGGGCAACAGGCATGCGTAAAACCTTCCCTTTTGGGATGCTGCTGGTGAACACGCATTTTCCACGGTTTTCGTTTTTCACGTAAATCCACAGGCAACGGTATCCGGGCGGCTGATTCGTGGCCAGCGCAGCCTCGGGATATTGAGTTATTCCGGCAAAAGCGGGAAGAAAGCCAGCTTCAACAAGCACTTGGAAGCCATTGCAGATGCCGAGGATAGGGCGGCCCTCGTCAACAAAGGCCTTAAGCTCTTTGTCGAGTTTGGCGACAAGCCACTTGGCCCAGATAGCGCCAGCCCTAACATAGTCGCCGAAAGAAAAGCCTCCGGGGAAGACTAGGGCGTCAAATTCTATGAGGTTTTTCCGTTTAACCACTTCTTTGGCGTGCAGTATTTCAGCTTGAACGCCTAAGGCTTCAAAAGCCGTTTGAGTTTCAGCATCACAGTTGGTTCCACCCACCCGCAAAATGCAGACCCGCACATCCTCACGCTTCATGGGTTTAACGCTCACGCCCCAAGAAAACTCTTCCAATTTTTCAGCAAATCGTTAATGGCAGCATCCACAACAACACTTCCATCCAATCCATAAACACGAAGTCTTGAGCCTTTAGTGACCTTGCCTATCCTCGCGTGGGTAACACTGCCCATTACTTCCTCAAAGCTCTTTTCGCACCCGCTTGGAACCTCAACAAGAAAACGGCTGTTAGACTCCGAAAACAAGAGAAAGTCGTTTCTGGCAACCCCTTCAGCCGGAACAAGTCGCAGATCAAGCTCTAAGCCGTAACCGCCCGAAAAGGCCATTTCCGCCGCCGCCACAGCCAAACCGCCCTCAGACAAGTCGTGGCAGGCGCTTACAAGCCCCAAGTCAATGGCCTTCGTCACGACCTGAAAGACCTTTCTAGCCTTGGCTGGGCGGACTTTTGGCACGGTTTTTCCAAGAAAACCCATAAGCCTATAATACTCGGAGCCGCCAAGCTCGCGGTAGGTTTTTCCCACAAGGTATATGCTGTTGCCAGGCGCCTTCACATCCAGCGAGACTGTTATGCGAATGTCTGGAACAACTCCGATGGCAGTTATTAACAATGTGGGTGTAACAGGTCCCGCTGGAGACTCATTGTATAGGCTGTCCTTTCCGGATATGAAGGGCGTTTTGAAAGCTTTAGCAAATCGGTAGCATGCTTCGCAAGCCCTCACAAGGCTGCCGAGCCTGTCCGGTTTTTCGGGGTTGCCCCATGTGAAATTATCAAGTAACGCTATTCTTCTGCCGCCCACGGCGACGTTGTTTCTTATGGCTTCGTCTATGGCTGAAGCCGCCATCCAGTAAGGGTCTATCTTCCCATAATTCGGGTTCATGCCGCATGAAATGGCTAAACCGCGCCAAGAGTTCTTCAAAGGTTTGAGGACGGCGGCGTCGTTCGGTCCACCGTGTTCGCCGTGCAGTGGCTTGAGAACAGTGTTGCCCTTAACTTCATGATCATAAGTTCTAACAACGCTTTCTCGGCTGGCAATGTTCGGCGAAGCTAAAAGCCGCATCAATATGTCTGTAAGGTTTTTCGGCTCTGGAAAACTGGGCTCTTCCAGCCTTGGCCGAACATAAAGGGCTGTTCGCACGGCTCGAGGCGGCTCGAAAAGGAAGGGGATCTCTATTTCTGCAACTTTTTCGCCCATATAAAAAATGCGAAGAACACCATCATCTGTGTATTCGCCTATGGCTGTGGCTTCAACATCCTCGCTTTGAAAGATCTCCAAAACCCGACTGAGGTTTTCCCGCGGGACAGCCAAAAGCATTCTCTCTTGAGACTCGGAAATGTAGATTTCCCAAGGGGCAAGCCCTGGATACTTAAGCGGAACCCTTTCAAGGTGGACAATGGCGCCACAGTTGAACCTTTTGGCTGTTTCCCCAACGGCCGAAGAGAGACCTCCTCCACCTAGGTCGGTTATGGCTGAGGCAAGCTCCAAATCGCGAATAGCAATTATAGCCCTCTTCAGCTTCTCCTCCTCAATTGGGTTCGCAATCTGCACAGCAGGCCTTGAAACCTCTTCCGACCTCTCAGTAAGCTCGGCAGAAGCGAAAGTCACGCCGTGAATCCCATCCCGTCCAGTTCTACCTCCAGCCAAAACTATTATGTCGCCCGGTTTGGCGTTTCGCTTAAACTTTTTTAGCGGCAATAGCCCGACGCAGCCGCAGTACACGACCACGTTGCCAACATAGCTTTCGTCGAAGTATATGGCGCCGTTCACTGTTGGAATGCCCATGTTGTTGCCGTAATGCCCTATGCCAGCCACAACCCCCATGAAAATGTATTTTGGGTGTTTCACGCCCGGTGGAAGCTTTTCGTAAGGATAATCTAAAGGACCAAAACCCAAAACATCTGTGCATGCTATGGGGTCTGCCCAAACGCCTAAAATGTCACGGATCACACCGCCCACTCCTGTGGCTGCACCGCCGAAAGGTTCAATGGCAGATGGGTGGTTATGGGTTTCAACCTTAACAGCGATCCCATACTCCCCGTCAAAGCGCACTATGCCAGCGTTGTCCTCAAAAACGGAAAAACACCACTTCGCATTGATTTCCTCAGTAGCCCTCATTATGTACGTTTTAAAAATGCTGTCTATTTCCCTTCCATTAAACTTCACTACTCCCTTGAACGTTTTATGGAAACAATGTTCAGACCACGTCTGTCCAAAGGTTTGAAGCTCCACATCTGTCGGGTTTCTTCCTTTACGCTTGAAATACTGCTGTAAGGCTTTCATCTCCTGGAGGTTTAAGCCAAGCCCAAGCTCTCGGCTTACACTTAGAAGTTGCTCGTCCGAAGCCTCTAGAAGGTTTATTTCGTATAGCGGGAAAGGGGTGTTTCGGCGAATATAAAGGTTTTCTGCCATCATTCCTCCTCAACAATAATTGTGTAATCGTCCTTTGTAGGGTTAGCTAGAAGCCGCCTACACATTTCCTCAGCCTTTGCTGAGGCTTCGTCCCTTGAACTAGCCTCAAGAAAAATCGTGTAAACTTTGCTAACGTTCACCCTTTCAACCTTAAACCCAAGCTCCCTCAATAACTTGGCAGTAGTTTCGCCTTCCGGGTCGCTGTGCCCGGGTTTTAAGCCAACTTCAACCTTTAACCGAAACTTCATAGGCTAATTTCTGGCGCAAGAAAATTTAAACACTTTCACAAACTTTATGGAAAAGGTTCCTTTACTTTAATAGAATCTGCTTGTTTCTATAGAGTATTCGAATACCCCTTGTTTTGGTTACATGCCCTATTCTTTCCGCGTGCACCTTCGCCCTCTCTAAAACGTCCAGGGTTTTGTCTGCTTCTGCTTTATCAACTATTATTGCAAACCCCCATCCCATATTAAATGTTTTGAACATTTCGTCGTCTGAGATTTCGCCTCCAAGTTCTTCGGCTGTTTTCTGGACCAGCATGAAGATTGGTTGAGGCTTAAAATTGTTGAACTCGAAGCCTACACCTTTTGAGAAAAGCGTTAAGCGGTTAAACTTTAAGTAAGCGTCACCTGTTATATGAACCGCCGCCTTAACCCTAACTTCCTCAGCAACCTTTAGGAAAGGCTTAACGTATATTCTAGTTGGTTCCAAAACTTCATAGACGAGCTCCCGCTCCAGCGGTTCAGGAATGTCGAAGGGTTCGTATTTGCCGCCCCACTCTTTGAACAAGATTTTTCTAGCCAAAGTTATGCCGTTACTATGCAAGCCGGAACTCCGCAATCCTATGATTACATCGCCGGGTTTAAGATCTCTACCAGTTATCATCTTTTCCTTTGAAACTTCACCTATTGCAGCGAAAACCATGTCAAAGCCCTTTCCTTCAGCTAACCCTCTAATTAGCTCTGCTACGTCGCCTATCTCCCCGCCTGACACAACACATTCGGCTTCAGCAGCCCCTTTGGCAATTCCCTTCATCCATTCCCTAACAAGGGTCGGGTTTGAAACTTGGGTGTGAATGTTGTCCGCGATTGCCAAAGGTCTGGCACCTGAACGGATAACGTCATTCACAGCCATAGCCACTCCATCAATGCCTATCGTGTCATATTTGTCAACCAGCTGGGCTACTAGAACCTTCGTCCCAACGCCTTCGATAACAAGGTCCAAGTAGCAGTTGTCTCGAAAGGGGAAAACGTTTCCAAAGGGAAGTTGAACAACGCCTCCGTAACGGCTGAACCTATAAGTGCTGTGTAAAACACGTAGAGCCCTCTTTGCTTCAGCCCTTAACTCTCTGTCGACGCCAACGGCGGCATACGTTATTTTCGACTTCCCGTTCAACTAGAATGCCTCTGCAAAACATAACGTTTCCAAGGAAATAACAATTTTGCCAGTTCATGAAATGTGAAGGGCAAACTCTCTTCCCCTTCTATACGCTTGCAAGTTTACTTCGGCTGCGCCTTTCGGAGCAGAGTCAACTATTGCTTTTTCCATGGATTTATCGCTGACAAGCCTTGCTAAAGCGTTTAAGAAGCCCAGAATCACCATGTTTGCGTATAAACGTTCTCTGAAATTTTCTTCAGCTATCCTCGTCGCCGGCACGGCGTAAACCTTAAAGTTGGTCTTAGGAACTCTCACAACCAATTCTTTGTCGATAAAAAGGAGGCCGTCCTCCTTTAAATCTTTAATGTTCACGTCTAAAGCTTCCTGAATCATAGCCACCAATATGTCGCACCTCCTAACAGCCAAAAAACCTATTCTGCCATCGGATATTATTACTTCACTTTTAGCAGTCGTGCCTCTGGCTTCAGCCCCATAACTCTGGGTTTGTACAACATTCCAGCCGTCGTAAACTGCAGCCCTGCCTAGAACCTGACCTGCCAAAACCACTCCTTGACCGCCGAGACCGCATATTCTTATCTCAGTTCTCCGCATTTTTGCGCGCCTCCCTTACGACGGCGTAAATCGTCTCCGTCAAGGTGGGTCTATGCCTTTGAACAAATTCTCCAATAACAATTTTTGTCACCAACTCCTCCTCACCTAGTTTTTTGGCTTCCTCCAGTGTTATGGAGTTCTCTTTGAACCACCTAATCATTTCTCCAGCGTTTTTAAAGCCCACACGTCTTCCGAAAGCTGTTGGGCACTGGCTTACGGCTTCGATGTAACGGAAGCCTTGAAGTTTTAAAGCTTTTTTAATGGCTTCTTTAAGCTCGTTTGGGTGGGCTGTTGTCCAGCGAGCTGCATAGTTGGCTCCAGCCGTAACAGCCAGTTTGACGGCGTCTAAAGGATATTCGAAACTTCCGTAAGGTGTTGTGGTTGTCTTTGACCTGAAAGGTGTTGTGGGCGCAACTTGTCCGCCAGTCATCCCGTAAACCATGTTGTTAACCATTACTACAAGGATGTCGAGGTTTCGTCTGGCTGCATGAACAAAGTGGCTTAAACCTATGCCAACTATGTCGCCATCTCCGCCGAAAACAACCACGTTGAGATCTGGACGCATAAGCTTCACACCAGTTGCTACCGGTATACTTCTCCCGTGAGGGGTATGGATGGAATCCGCCATGAAATACGGTGAAGGAATCCACGAGGAGCAGCCGATCCCACTGCAGAAAACAAACTCGCTTAGGTCCTTATAGCCCAACTCGTAAACAGCTCTCAAAAAAGCATGCATCACCGTATAGGCGCCGCATCCGGGACAGAAGGGCAGCTTCAAGTCTCTGAGGTACATCTTCACCGAAAAGACTTCAGTCACTTCATTCATCCTCCTCCAAAATTTCTCCCAGAATCTCTTCGGGAGTGATGAGTTCCCCTCCACCTATCTTGTTAACCGGAACAACCTTCGCCCTGCCCCCTACAGTTCTTTCGACTTCGTAGAAGATTTGACGCAGGTTCATTTCTGGAACAATTATCTTGCTGGCTGTTTCAGCGAGTTTTTTAACGGCTTCCTCCGGGAAAGGCCATAAAGTTTTAAGTCTCACATAACCCACTGGTACACCCTTAGCTTCAGCCTCTTCAACAACATCATACACGGCTCGAGAGGTGCAACCATACGCCACTATCCCCACCCTGCAATTTTCAATATTGTGAACCTCCACATCTGCAATTTCGTTCACGTGGTTCTGGATTTTTCCGTTAAGCCTTTCCACAAGCCTCCTATGCACTAGGGGGTCGGCTGTAAACCTAATGCCGAACTCGTTATGGGTTGAACCCGTAACAGCCACATTAAACCCTTCACCGACGCTTGGCATGGGCGGAACCTCGTCAAGGCCGAAGAAGGCCCTTTCGCCAAGCTTCGGTTTCCGCCTGTTTAGTATCTCAACTTTTTCCGCTGGTGGAACGATAACTTTTTCACGCATGTGGGCGACCACTTCGTCTGAGAGAAGAATTACTGGTGTCCGGTATTTCTCGGCTAGGTTGAAGGCTCTTATGGTTAATTCGAACATTTCTTGGACAGAGTTCGGCGAAAGAACAATGGCAGAGTAATCGCCGTGAGTACCCCAGCGAGACTGCATAACGTCACCCTGCGCGCACTTTGTGGCTTGTCCCGTGCTTGGTCCAACCCGCTGCACATCGACAATGACACATGGTGTCTCAGTCATGAAAGCATAGCCGATACTTTCCTGCATCAAACTGAACCCAGGCCCCGAAGTTGCCGTCATAGCTTTTGCTCCAGCCCAGCTTGCACCTATGACGGCCCCAATAGAAGCAATCTCATCCTCCATCTGGATGGCTATGCCGCCGACTTGCGGAAGACGCTTTGACAAGTGCTCGGCAATTTCAGACGCTGGCGTGATCGGATAGCCAGCGAAAAAACGGCAGCCCGCCAGGATAGCAGCCTCAGCACACGCTTCACTCCCCTGCCAGAAATAGACGCCAGGCTTAACAGTCCCCATTATAAACCCCTCTCAAGCCAAAGTCTAGGCGGAGTAATGATTAAAAGTTTAAGTTAGCTATCTTCTTTTGCCCACA
>CAZRXM010000010.1:0-23876 GCA_964604045.1 uncultured Candidatus Bathyarchaeia archaeon | reverse complement strand
GCCGCCAAACGAATAGCAAAACAGCGTATCCAAACGCTTTTCCGCTTGGCCATCGAAGCCCATAAAGAAGACCCAGAGCTTGCTCAGCGTTATGTGGACATAGCCCGCCGTGTGGCTATGGCGGCCAAGGTTCGTCTTCCGACCGAATACAGACGCCTAATTTGCCATCACTGCAAAAGCTTTATCCTGCCCGGTGTCAGCTGCCGTGTACGCATTAAACAACGAAGGGAACCACATGTGACTATCACATGCCTTAAATGCGGTGGATGCACGCGTATCCCCTTAAGGAGGAAAGGGGACAAGTGAGCAAGTTGACGGCTGGTATGAGGCGACGCTTGAAAAGGGAGTTCAGCAGCGAAAAACCGACAGTTTGGATTGGCAAAGGATTAGTCTCAGAAGACACCATTAAGGAGATCGAGAAACAGTTGGAGAAGAGGGAAACCGTCAAGGTTAAGATTTTGAAGGCCGCCTTGAAAGAGGCTAAAGCAGCTGAGATAGCGGCGGAAGTCTCTAAGCGCACAGAAGCAGAGCTGGTCGAAGTGCGGGGTCACACATTTATCCTGTATAAGCGTAGGAGAAAACCCGTTAAAAGGTGAAAGCCTTTATATTTTAGGCTGTTGAATTACTGCAGAAACAAGGCGAGGAAAACATAGGTTGCCAACACCCTACGATGTCCCAGCATCAGAATTCATCCAGAGACTAGCTGAATACATAAAGGAGAACATAGACGAGGTTAAACCCCCGCCATGGGCAAGTATGGTGAAAACGGGCGCTCACGTGCAAAGACCTCCAGATAACCCTGACTGGTGGTACATTAGATGCGCCTCACTGCTAAGAAAAATCTACATTCATGGACCAATAGGCATAGAAAAACTTCGCGCCGAGTATGGTGGAAGAAAGGACTTCGGCGTAAGGCCTGAACATGCAGTTAAAGCTGGTGGCGCCATAATAAGGAAGGCACTCCAACAGCTTGAAGCAGCGGGCTTAGTTGAAAAATACCAGAATAAAGGGAGACGAATAACAAAAGAGGGACGCAGAATTCTTGAGGAGATAGCCGGGGAGGTCATGAAGGATTTATTGAAAAGAATGCCTGAAATGGAGAAATACCAAAAGAGTGAGTAGCAATGTCTGAGGAGGAGCTTGAAGAAATACGCCGAAGAAAACTTCTCGCTTTGCAGCAGAGACTTGCGGAAGAGCAACGGAAAGCCCAAATGGAGCAACAGCTTGAACTCCAAAAACAAGCAATACTAAAGAGCATTTTAACCCCGGAAGCCCGTCAAAGACTGTCAAACCTTAAGCTGGTGAAACCGGAGTTCACAGCCCAACTGGAACTGCAGCTAATTCAGCTGGCCCAAATGGGCAGACTGCCAATTCCACTAACAGACGAACAACTAAAACAAATTTTGATACAACTGCAAAGCCAGAGACGTGAAATTAGAATAAGGAGGATTTAAGATGGCAAGGTTCAAGCCCACCGCAAAAAAAAGGAGGCTGGCGAAAGCGGGAAAAGTGAAGAGAGCCGTGCCGACATGGGTTATAGCAAAGACAGCTGGTAAATTCAGAACACACCCAAAAAGGAGACATTGGAGAGTCAGAAAGATAAAGGCTTAGGGTGAAAAAACATGACGCTGAAAGAAGTAGAAGATGCAGCAGAAAACGAAAAAGAGGCAATTGGAGAGAAACCAGAGTCAGAAGAAGCTGAAATCGTCAAAGAAGCTGAAGAGGTTAAACTTCCAGCGAGAGAGAAAGTGGAAGAAGAGGAAATAGTTGAAGAAAGGTTTTACACGATCCCCCTTGGAAAAGCATGGGTAGCCCCCCGCAACAAAAGAGCACCAAGGGCTATTAGGATAATACGGGACTTTATAAGGAGACACATGAAACTCGAAGCTGGAAAGGGGGAAGAAGACGAGGAAGCCGAGCAAAAGAAGATCATAATCAGCAACGAAGTGAACGAGAAAATCTGGAGCAGAGGGATTGAAAAACCTCCAAGAAAAATCCGCGTCAGAGCTGTAAAGGACAAGGATGGAAACGTCACGGTTTATTTAGCCGAAGGAGACTGAGTTGGCAATCTACCAGACGGACCTGTTTGGAAGTGCAAGTATAGGTGTGTACTTGCTGGCCACGGAAGAAATGCTTATAGTTCCAAAATTTGTCCCCCTCAAAAAGGCCGAAAGACTGGCAGAATGGCTCAAAGTCAAACTAGCCCACACAAACATAGGAGGCTCAATTTTGACAGGTGTCCTTGCATGCGCAAACTCGAACGGAATTCTGCTCCCTCACTACGCGAAAGAGGAAGAAATTGAAGCCATAAAATCGGTTTTCGATGGAAACATAACCGTTATGGAAACTAAAAAGACAGCCTACGGCAACATGGTTTTAGCAAACAACTACGGAGCCATCGTCGACCCAAGGTTAAAACAGCTAGAGATAAGGAAAATTTCAGACACCCTTGGCGTTGAAGCCGTTCCAGGAGAGATAGCACAATTACCTTACGTCGGATCTTTGGCGGTTGCAACAAACAAAGGTGTTTTGGCTCATCCCCTTCTAAAAGAAGACGAAAAAAGGCTTCTGGAGGAAGTTTTGAAGGTGCCAGTGGAAGTTGGCACAGTAAACTGTGGGATACCCTACGTGGGAACAGGGCTCGTATGCAACTCCTACGCGGCTATTGTAGGTTCTTTGACAACAGGTCCAGAAATGTTTATAATTGGACACGCTCTGGGTGTAGTGGAGGAAAATGAGCGACGTGAAAGTTTTTAGGGTTATAGGAGAAATTAAAAAACCAAATTGGAAGACACATTTTGAAAAAGAAGTGTTAGCGGTTAAACCTGAACATGCCATAGAAAAAGTCTACACCGAGCTGGGCAGCAAACATCGTGTCAAACGGTTCCATATAAAGATAAACCAGGTTGAAGAGATTTCGCCAAGCGAAGTCGAAGATCCAATCATAAGGAAGCTTCTAGCCGGAGAAGGTTAAATTGACAGAAAAAGCTGAAGAAGAACTGCGGAAACTAAGCGTTGAAATACGCATTCTAGAGGAGACGGCTGAAGCCATACAGGCCAGAATAAATATGGTAAATGCCGTAATAACGGACTTAAACTATGCAAGCATGACGTTGGAGGGGTTAGAAAAAGAGAAAGAAAACGCTGAACTCCTCATTCCGATAGGCGGAAACTCGTATATAAAAGCAAAGCTGGAAAAACCTGACAAAGTAACCGTCGGCATAGGAGCCGGTGTATCCGTTGAAAAAACGCTTCAAGAGGCGAAAGAAATAATCAAGAAAAGACTTGAAGAACTGGAAAAAAGCAGAATTTCCCTTCAACAACAGCTTTCTCAAGTTGTAAACAGAATTAGCGAAGACCGCGAACGCTTTGAGAAACTGGTAGCAACATTGAGGAAGGGGACACCAGCTAAGAATGTTTGAAAAGCTCAAGTCGGGTTTAAGCAGCCTAATAAACAAAATAACCACCACGGAGCTTAAAGCTGAAAACCTCCGCCCAATCCTTTCAGAATTCAAGCTCACCCTAATAGAAAACGACGTTGCCGTGCCCGTAGCTGAACACATATGCGAGGAATTGGAAAAGCGCCTTAACGGAGTGCAAATAAAAAGGCTCGAAGATAAAAGGAGAATTGTGGAACAAAACCTCCGAGAGGCTCTCCTAGAAGTCGTGCAGCCAAAAGAGAGGATAAACTTTCTGAAAATTGTTGAAGAGAAGAAACATAAAAAAGAGCCTTTTGTAGTCCTTTTTGTTGGGATAAATGGCACGGGAAAAACCACGACAATAGCGAAAGTCGCCCGCTTGCTGAACAAGAAAGGCTACACCGTGGTTCTGGCGTGTAGCGACACTTACAGGGCGGGCTCTATAGAACAGCTTGAAACCCACGCGAAAAAGCTTGGTGTAAAAGTGGTGAAACATAAGTATGGCGCAGACCCCGCCGCAGTTGCCTACGACGCGATAAGCCACGCAAGAGCCCACGGAATACACGCAGTCTTAATAGACACAGCGGGCAGAATGCAAACAAATAAAAACTTAATGAACGAGCTTGCCAAGATCAAGCGGGTAGTGAATCCGGATCTGACCATCTTAACTGTAGACGCTTTAACAGGGAACGACGCTGTATCCCAAGCGGAGGAATTCCATAAAAGCGTGGGCATTGACGCAACAATATTAACGAAGGTGGATGCCGACATAAAAGGAGGAGCAGCCCTAAGTGTAGCGTATATAACACAGAAACCGATAGTCTTCGTTGGGACCGGGCAGAAATACGACGACCTAGAAGAGTTTAAGCCAGAAAAATTTGTGGAAATGGTTCTTAAGTAGCCTTATTATTTTAGCTGTTTCCAAACACTAGACGAAGCCTTTTTGAAACCTCTCTGAAGCCCAGGCTCCTGAAAAGCGTTAGGGAAGGAATGTTGCTGCTGTAAACGTCCGCCTCGACACAGTCAACACTCTTGCTTCTAAACCATTCAAGCATAGCCTTCACCAAAGCCGTCCCTATACCTCGTCTTCGGTAGGCTTCCTCCACGAAACAGTCGCAAATGTACCCTCTTTTTGTTTTATACGACCACGGGTGGCTGATCCAACCAAGCGAGTAGCCCACAATTTTCCCATCAACTTCCGCGACAAACACTACAGTGTTTTCGCCCTTAATGTTTTTCATAATCCAGCTTGGGTTTTGGAACTCGCTCGGCAAAGGTGAGATCATGGAATCCATGGCACTTTCGTCTTTGCCAAGCTTTTCAGAAAGTTTGACAATTTGTGGGAGATCCGTCTCGGTGGCGTGGCGAATCTTCACGTTTTTAAGAATAGCTTTACCGTAAGAAATTCTTCCCTTACGAGACATCAAACACCACTATATTGGCAACAGGTCTATGCCGAATACCCTTCTTTCAACACCCTTCCTTTTTAGCAACCTCGCGAAACAGCGCCGGATGAGTTAAATCTTCCTCCTTGTCAATAAACTTTATTCTTAATTTTCCATAAGCCCCTCGTGGAAGTTTCGCTTTACCGAGCACTTCAAACCTGAATAGAGCGGACTTATACCAGTTAATCCCAGGATTCTTCGCAACCTTCAAGCCTAAATGGTAAGCGAACTCCTCGTAGTTTGCAGTTTCATCATAGTTCATTGGATAAACCGAGAACCCTTGAATTATATCGGTGACAACGCAGTTCATTCTTGATAGTAGCCGCTGGACGGTCAGCCACTTCTTCAGAGAAGCCTCATAAAGGGTTAGGCCAAAATACCCTACACCGTTCTCCCTTAAGCAAGCAACGCCCCGCAACACAAAAGCCTTTAAGCCAGACATACTCTCAAGCGGTTCCGAAGAGAAAACGTCAAAGCTTCCTAAAAGCCCTTGAGGCAGGGGGTTGGCTACATTATACTCAACGTATTCGATGTTGAAACCATATTCCTTGTTAACAAATTCTATGAACTCACCCAGCCTCTTGTCGATGTCTAGAACTGTTATGCGTGACGGAAGCCTCGTTAAGGCTAGTGCAACGCTTAGCAGGTCGTCGTCGCCTATCAACACAATGTTTTTCCCGTTTAAGTCACCGTAGTAATGCATCAATGCCGCCCTTACAACCACGTCATTTTCAAGCATGTATCCTTGAAAGTAGTCTATGGATGGCATGGGCCTTTTTCTGGCTATCTGCCTAAACTCTTCAAGGATTTCTTTAAACTTCGCCTCAGGGATTATGCGCCTACCACCACACAGCGGGCAAAGTTTAACTTCAAAGTTCAAGCTTTCGGGATTTATCCGACTTTTACCCTTTCCAGTTATAGTAAAACCGCCTTCGTCGGCAACAACAAAGCCCTCCTTATTAAGCTTCTTTAAAACGACCACAAAATCTTTAATGGGACTATTAACTTTGTCAAGAAGCTCCCAGAAGCTCTTATTTGAAGACGCAAGTTCATACAGTATCTTGGCTTCAATTCTATCCAAATACATCCCTCCTTATGATTCGCTTTTCAACACTTTTAGGCTTAAATTCCTCCACAAGTAGTTCAAAAGCCTTCAAGGCTGGCCCATCATCTCCGCAGGTGAAAATGTCCAAAGCCATATAACCATACTCCGGCCACGTGTGGACACTTAGGTGTGATTCGCTTAAAAGGTATATGGCAGAAACCCCATGAGGCTCAAATTGATGGAAACTTGAAGAAACAACATGCAAACCAGATTTAGCAACCACACTATCCAAAACAGGTCGCAGGTCTTCTACTCTCGAAAGCTTTCGGGGATCCACGCCCCGAAATTCGGCGATAATGTGGATGCCCATAGCGAACACCCAACATTATCGTCGAATTCAGGACGCCCCCGACTAGGGGTAATGTGTAAGGCCTAATAGGCCGACTACTCATACGTCTTTCTATCCTCTAAAAAGCCGCAAAATTCTCTTCCTTATAAAGTTTTCTACTTTAACACATTTCCCAAAACATCAAAGCGTCGTCTAGAATACCCCCAAAAGCTTCAGCAATATGGCTTTGGCGGCATAGAGTCTGTTTTCGCTCTGTTCATAGATTATTGAGTTAGGGCTTTCTATAACATCGTCGCTTATCTCGTAGCCTCTGTGTATTGGCATGTCGTGCATTATTAATGCGTCGCTTCCCTTGAGCAGTTCCTTGTTCACTTGATACGGCATCATAAGCCTAATGCGACTCTCTTTCTCTGCGGCAAATTTTGGGTCATTAAAGAACTCCATGTCAATCCAAGTGTCAGTGTAAACGAAATCCGCATCCTTCACGGCTTGCTTAACATCCAAAGTTGTCTCGTAGAGGCCTGTTTTCTTCGCCTCTTCTAGAAGTTCATTATCTCTAGAAGGCTCGTTGAAGATCGGTGTCACGGTTACTATTTTTACACCTGTTTTTGTGCATCCTTCAATGAGAGAGTTGCAGACGTTATTATGTACTCCTATATAGACAAGTTTTAAACCCGACAACCTACCCTTCTTCTCTTTCATGGTCATAAGGTCTGATATGACTTGGCTCGGGTGATATTTCTCATCGCATCCATTTATAACCGGAACCCTTGAAGCCTTAGCCATCACTTGAAGATCGGCGTTTCTAAGAAGCCTGGCCAAAATGCAGTCCACGTTCCGCGATAGGTACTTTGTTTCGTCGTATATGTCTGCTATTGTGAAGTTTGTCGTCCTCCAGTCGAGGTAAATGGCGTGTCCCCCAAGCTGAGTCATGGCAACTTCAAAGGACACCCTCGTCCTTGTTGAGGTTTTTTGGAAAATCATGGCTAGAGACTTGCCGTCCAATGCTTTCCGATACTTCTCAGGATTGTGTTTAACCTCAATAGCCTTGTCAATTATTTCTATAAGCTGTTGCCCAGAAAGCCCTTTAAAATTGATTAAGTGCATGCATCCACCAACCAGACGGTTCAAGCTTCAACATTTCCTAAACGGTTATAAGTTTTGTGGAAACCTTTTTCTAGATAGAATATCTCAAGCACTTGGGAACAAATTTGATTCTACTGGTGGCATCCAAAAGGGATCCGGCAAGCGTTAACATTATGAAACGTGTCCTCGAAACGTGTCCTCTCAGTCCGCGCGGAGAAAACGTCGGAGAGGCTTACGTTGGAGAAGTTGGTGGGCAAGAAGTTAAACTAGTTGTGTTAAATGAGGAGCTGATATACGCTCAAAACATAGCCGAACACCAACCCCCACCGGAACTCATAGTCTTCCTATCAAGGCATAGTAGTGAAAGCGCACTACCAACCCTTTCAGTTCACACCCCTGGAAATTTTGGGGAGGCAAAGTTTGGTGGTTTACCCAGGAAAGTGTCAGTTTCACCAGCGAACGCCATGAGAACAGCCCTCAAAGCCATGGCAAAACTGGTGGCGGAAAGACAACTTAACTATAAAGTTTCTTATGAGTGCACCCATCACGGACCATCTATAGATAAACCAGCCATGTTCGTCGAGCTGGGCAGTTCTCCAAAGCAATGGATAGACGCTGAAGCCGCAGAAGTAGTTGCCCAGGCAGTAATAGAGGTTGTTCGAAACTTTGGGAAAAACAAGGCAAAAGCCGTCCTAGGCATAGGGGGACCACACTACAATGAAAGGTTTACGAGGATTGCCTTGGAAAGCGACACCGCTTTTGGCCACATAATCCCAAAATATGCCATCCACGAGGTTAACGAGGAGATTCTGAAGCATTGTGTAGATAGAACTCTAGAAAAAGTTGAATGGGCAGTGTTAGATTGGAAGGGGATAAAAGGCGAAGACAAAAAACGTCTTGTGGGCATGCTTACAGAAATCCGGTTAAAAATCCAAAAAATTTAACAAGAGAAACTGGCGCAATTCATCATCTTAACAGAAAAGTTAAAGAAAGCCAAACAATCTATTAGTGCGTTGCCGGTAGGGTAAGGATGGGTTTAAAATCCTTCCTGGAACAGTGCACTAGAACATTGAAGTTGGCAGTCAAACCTGACAAGGATGAGTTATGGCTCTCGTTAAAAATATGCTTCCTAGGGATAGGCGCCGTGGGACTTATAGGCTTCATCATAAAGCTCCTAACAAGCGCTATCCCATACTAGCTTAAAGGAGGGGGCTTTATGGAAAGACCACTCACAAAAATTTTTGCCGTCAGCGTCACAACAGGACAAGAGAAGAATGTAGCAAGGTTCGTTGCCGCCAGGGTTGAAATGTATAATATACCGATAAAGGCGATCCTTGTCCCAGACGTTATAAAGGGGTACATTTTTGTGGAGGCAGAAAGCCCCCACTTCGTGGAGCAAGCCATAGCCGGAATAAAGCACGTGAAATCAAGAGTTCAAGATTTTGCAAGCTTCTCGGAAATCGAGAAATACATAGTTCGAAAGCCCGTTATCGAAGAGCTAAACGAAAACGACATTGTAGAGATCACAGGCGGACCCTTCAGGGGAATGCGGGCAAAAATAACGCGAATCGACAGAGCTAAAGAAGAGGTGACCTTAGAGCTTCTTGAGGCCACCTTCACACTTCCAATAACAGTGCACGCTGACTATGTTAAGCTTGTGGAGAAAGCGAAAACTTAGGGGTGAGTGGCTGTGGGCGAAAAGAAAGTTGTGGAGCTGCTCGTTAGCGGTGGACAAGCCACAGCAGGTCCTCCACTTGGTCCGGCACTAGGTCCTCTTGGCGTAAACGTATTGGCCGTTGTGAACAAAATAAACGAGCTAACAAAAGACTACGCTGGAATGAAGGTTCCGGTTAAAGTCGTCGTGGACGTAGAAACAAAACAGTTTGAGGTAAACGTTGGAACTCCGACGACATCAGCCCTCATTGTGAGCGAGCTTAAAATTGAAAAAGGTTCAGGAAGCCCTAAAGCCCAGAAGGTTGGAGACCTTTCAATGCAGCAGGTCATACGTATAGCCAAGATAAAACGTCCAGAGCTTCTGGCGAAAACCTTGAAAGCCGCTGTTAAAGAGGTCCTTGGGACTTGTGTCAGCATGGGGGTTACGGTCGAGGGAAAGGACCCAAAAGAAGTTCAAAGGGAAATCGATGAAGGAAAATATGATGCGATATTTGCTGAACATGAATCATGAGAGAACCTTTTTATAATGGCTTAATAATCCATCAATGGCACGGGGCTTCAGCGAATGTCACTAGAACCAAAAACTGTGCTGAACGCTATAAGAGAAGCGAAAGAGAAAGGTGGAAAAAGGAACTTCGTTCAGTCAGTGGAACTTATACTAACATTGCAAGACATAGATATGAAATCTCCAGAGGGTAGACTCCAAGAAAACGTTGAACTCCCCCATCCGCCGCCGAAAAAGCCCAATAAGATATGCGTAATCGCCACTGGAGAGCTGGCGCTTAAAGCGAAAAAAGCCAACGCGGACTTAGTGATTGACAAGGATGAGCTTGAAGCCCTAGCGGGTAAAAAGAGGGAACTGCGGAAGCTTGCTAACGAATACGACTTTTTCCTAGCAGAAGCCCCCTTAATGCCCCTTGTGGGTAAAGTCATGGGTGCTTTTCTAGGACCTAGAGGAAAAATGCCAGTGCCTGTCCCACCAACAGCAGACATTGAAAGCCTAATCAAAAAATACCGTAGAACAGTGGTGATAAGAATGCGCAACCAGCCGGTGATACAGTGCCGTGTGGGAACAGAGGACATGAAAGAGGAGGAGTTGGCTGAAAACATTCAAGCTGTTTTAAAAATCGTTGAAAGCAAGATGAAAAGAGGGGTAAAAAACATCAAGTCCATTCATATCAAAACAACCATGGGGGAACCTGTAAAAATCAAGCTGTAAGCATGGAGGGAAAAATCTGCCATCCCAGTTAGTTTTGCAGGAAAAAGCCGCAGAAGTCACGGAGATAGTGAGACTTCTTGAACAGTATAGGGTTATAGGAGTGGCAAGTCTCCAAAAGGTTAGGGCGTCCCAACTGCAAGAGTTAAAGAAAAAACTTCAAAGGGACGCCTATGTTCGCGTTATAAAAAACACTTTGATGAAAAGGGCTATTGAAAACGTCGAAGAAAAACGCGAACTGAAAAAGTTGGAGAAGTACTTGACGGGACCCAACGTTTTCCTATTCACCAACATGAACCCCTTCAAGTTGGCGCTGCTCCTCGAAAAAAGTAAGGTTCGCTTAATCGCGAAAGCGGGAGACGTAGCATCTTTTGATGTAATCGTTCCAGCTGGAAACACTGGATTGCCGCCGGGACCCATAATAAGCCAGCTAAACGCCGTGGGTTTACCAACAAGAATCGAATCTGGAAGCGTCTGGATAACTAAGGATACGCTTGTGGCCCGAAAGGGGGAAGTTATCTCGGAAAAACTGGCAAGCGTTTTGTCAAAGCTTGGCATAAAAGCTGTAGAAGCAGGTCTAACATTGAAGGTCATTTATGACGACGGCTTATTGATAGAAGGAGAGCAGCTAACATTAGACATAAATGAAACCAAGAAACAGTTTGAAATAGCCCAAACCGAAGCCTTCAAACTTTCAATAGGCATCGCCTACCCAACAAAAGAAAACATACAAGTCTTGCTGCAGATCGCCCATACCGAAGCCTATGCCCTATCCATAGGTGCAGCCATCCCAACAAAGGAAACTATAAAAGACCTTATCAGAAAGGCCTACCTTGAAATGTTAAGTTTAAGTATTAGAATTCCAAATTTGGAAGGGTAACGTCAAAACTTGAAAAAGTTAAAATAGTTGGAAGTGAGGTGAAAAGGTATGGAATACATATATGCCGCGATGCTCCTTCACAAAGCTGGAAAACAAATAAACGAGGAAAACTTGACACAAGTTTTAACAGCTGCGGGAATAAATGTGGATGCTGTAAGAGTGAAAGCCCTAGTGGCTTCTCTGGCTGAAGTCAATATAGACGAGGTTATCAAGTCAGCCCCGACAATAATGGCTGCGCCGGTGCCAACGACAGCACCTGCACCAGCTGCAGAAGCACCGCCGAAAGAGGAGAAGAAAAAGAAGGAAGAGGAAGAGAGAGCTAAAGAGGAAGCGGCGCTGGAAGGCCTTTCAGCCCTTTTCGGCTAACCTGAACCAAGCCCTAAACTTTTAACAAGATTTGTGGATAACGTATTTTGGTTAGCTATGAAGCTCTGCAGTGCATGCTTGTTGGGAGTGAAGTGTAGATATAATGGGGAAAGCGCCTTAAACAGAAAAGTTGTCGCACTGCTCAGAAGCGAGGTTCTAATCCCGGTCTGCCCAGAACAGCTTGGAGGCTTGCCAACTCCGAGGGAACCCGCGGAAATAGTTGGGAACAAGGTCTTCACCATATCAGGTAAAGACGTAACAAAGAACTTTATTCGCGGAGCTAGAGAAACGTTGAAAATAGCCAAACTTTTCAACATTAGCGAAGCCATATTGAAACAGGGAAGCCCCTCTTGCGGATTCGGAAGAGTTTATGACGGAACCTTCTCCGGAAAAACTAGGAAAGGCGAGGGGATAACAGCAGCCCTACTCCAAAAGCATGGGATCAAAATTGTCACAGAGGAGGATTTGTAGGGACCCCCATCTTACCCCACAAAAATTTAATGAACACTGTTAAAAGCCAGCCACATACAATCATTAAAGTTCCTGGAAAGGCGCTTATTCCAAAGCTCAGTATTAACGCTTCAAAAATGAAGAAGGAGAGAGCCATAGCCGCAGATGACAAAAATGCAACATTTCTCCCAAATTTCTTGTAAGTTTGTATGGCGAGAAGACCGGCGAAAAAGAAGTCCCCCAAACCTAGAGCTATTGCTCCTACTTGTGGAAAAGTGGGTAAAACAACAAGGACCGGAAGCCTCAAACTGGATACGTGGGTTGCCGCTGAAACCATGCTTCGAGTTATCAAAACTAGAATCACGTCTGCGGCCGTCAATAAACCGGCAAAGAGCACTGAGGTTTTCCATGTGAAGAGACTCCCAAAGTAGAGGATTACTAGAACCGCAAAAGTGAGTCCGTACAAATTTAGCAAATAAGGGAACCACACTGCAGTTTTGCTAAAGAATGTGTACAATGTCACGAAGAGGGCAGAGGGCAAAACAGCTAGGTACCAGCGTTCCCTTGTGTGGCTTCTCTGCTCCTCGTAAACAAGTGTAGTGAAAGCGAAAAGGCATAGCCCATAAAGAGCTAAAGCGCCGTAAGCAATTTGGATGTCTGTAAAAGTTGAGTAGTAAAGGCTGACCGTTCCAGCGGCAAAACTAATTATGGCGAATGCCAGGCAAAAAAGTTCAGCTTGAAACTTTTTCATGTCAGAAAAAATGTAGGTGAATATGAAAAGTAGCAGCGAGTAAGCAATTAGGAAAATGATCATTAAGGCCATTTGAGGAATCATGGCGATTAAAGAAATAGCAATACTTATTGCCGCCACAAGCAAAAAAGCGTCTCTAACTCTAAACTCCCTATCCTCAAAAATCGCTTTGAGCTTCCCTTCAACTTTTTTACTCGAGAATACAGCGAACACCGTGACTGCGAAAACGGTTGCAGGCATTACGACGTCAAAGTTCATAAGCCAATCTAGGGAAAAGAAGCATTTAAACTTAAAGGCCTAGAAAGCAGTTGAAAACTGCAAGAGACGCTATAACCGCTTCCTCAGTCCTCACGGTTTCAGTTCGCTGTCCCGGAATCGTGTTCACTACAAAATCAACAACCTCATCAAGGTTGAGGCCCTCCCTCCTAACGATTTCGTATAACCCGACGTCAGGTGCCCCAAAACCAATGAGCACGGTCTTAGCCTTCATCCACCTTTCGGCTACAGCATCCATAATGGTCGTTAACACTTTACCATACTTTGACGTGGCAATTTTCAAGTCGAAACGTTTATTTTTCGCTAGATTGCCGAACGAGCCCTCCCAAACCGTCACCTTATAACCCCAATAATGCGGAATTTCTTCGGGATCTGCAAGTTTCGCCGTCAACTTCCCGCTAATATTCTCAATTTTTACGGTTATTCTTTTACCTAAGGGGAGACGCGTTTGTGCTATTAGGGCTGGTTTTTCCACGCCTATATCCACAAGAACCCCTTTTTTAGTTTCGGCTATAACGACGCCTTCCCGGTATTCGCCAACTCTTAAGTCAGCGGCTCTTTTCGCTATAGGATGGTGAGGAGTTCTCAGCGGAGGCAGAATACCAACATAGCGAAGTTCTGGTCTTAACTTGAAAAGCCTTTTTCGAAGGTATTGAGGGGTCTCCATGTATTGAAGGACCGTGGCTATTAAGTCAGCTTCAGCTTTAAAGTTAAAATTAGACAAGTCATGGTAAACTATTATTTCGTCAACCCCGAAAATCGCGGCAGCCCGCCCGATTAGACCGATCTTAGCTGTTTTTTCCCTCAAGTGGGGAACGTCGGAAATTACAGATGATGGAATCGCCATCGAAATTTTTCTGCGTTCCAATTCTAACACCAGCATTAAAAACAGGAGTGGATAGCTCATTAATAGGTTAGCCCGCTTCCTAAAAGCTAAAATTGAAACGATTCTAAAAATAGTCGAGGGCTAAATTATTGTCGCAGGAGATTCTGGACAACCCGGCAAAAATCATGGAAATAGACAAGGGAAGAATGTTGTCATTCTGTGTGGATGCCCCTAGTCTTTATAGAGAGGCCTTCGAAAAAGCTCGGCAAATTAAGGCGGAATATTCGAAGCCTCACAAGATCATAGTGGCTGGTATGGGTGGCTCCGCCATCGCTGGTGAACTTGTCAGGGACTGGGCACGAGATAAAGTTCTAATCCCAATGGAAGTTTGTAGGAACTATAAGCTTCCAGCGTACGCTGACGAGGGAACTTTGACTTTTATAATTAGCTATTCTGGAGAAACGGAGGAAACGTTGAGTTGCCTTCTCGATGCTATAAAAAGGAGGTGTATGATTTTCTGCATAAGCTCTAATGGTGTACTCTTGAAAATTGCAAGCGGGCTGAAGATTCAAACCATAAGGATTCCGTCTGGAATCCCCCCGAGGGCAGCTTTACCCTACATGCTGATGCCTATACCAGTGATGCTGGAGAAATTTGGCTTAGTGCCAAATTTGCATGAAGAGGTTTCTGAAGCGATATCCGTGCTTGAGCACGTTTGCAGCAAAAATTCTCCTAAAATTCCTATAAAAGAAAACCCTTCAAAGGATTTAGCTGCGAAAATTAACGGCAAAATTCCCGTCGTTTATGGTTTTGGTTTTTACAGTTCTGTGGCCCAACGCTTTAAGCAACAGTTTAACGAGAACAGCAAAATACCAGCTTTTTGGAATAGCTTTCCAGAGTTAAACCATAACGAAATTGTTGGTTGGGAAAAGGCAAAAAGCATAACAGAAGTCTTCTCTGTAGTGCTTCTACGGGATAGGGATGAACCTATCGAAGTGAAAAGTCACATAGAAGCTGCAAAGGAAATTCTTATAGACAAAGGAGTAGACGTCCACGAAGTTTGGTGTATGGGAAGAGGAAGACTTGCGAAAATGCTATCTACAATTTTAATTGGAGATTTTACTAGTGTTTATTTAGCAATACTGCGGAGAATGGACCCTACACCCGTTGAAACAATATCCAAGATAAAAGAGGCTTTGACGAGGGTTGGGACAAAGGAAAAAACCGTCATAGAACTGCAGAATTTAATTAGCGGGATTTAGAGTTTTGGGCAATAAACTCTTCGAAGATTTTTTCAGCAGTTTCCAGTGACAGAAGTTGCGGTGGATGCTTGAAGGCGTAGACGCATATGGGCAACACAGCACCCTTCATTTTGCGGTTTAGGGCTATTTTCACAGCCCTTATCACGTCAAGCAGTGGTGAAAACGCGTTCGGACCGTCCATTGTTGAAAGTTTTATGTCGATTTGAAATTGGGCACCGCAAAAATATATCCCCCTAATCCAGAAGAAACTGTCACGCCTATTTTGGAGGAAATCCACGTAATCAGTTGAGCCTGCAACAACTTCAGCCTCGTATGGTAGGGCAGCCCTTACAGCTTCGGTTTTAACCATTCTTTTCAGGTCTCTTGTTCGCTCGAAGGTGTCAAGGGATTCGGTACCACCCCCAACGTCAAGCTGATATGTTTCGATTATGCGGACACCATGCCTTGAAAGAAGTTGCAGCAAAGTTTTGTGGAGGGTTGTGGCGCCCACTTGATCAACTAGGTCGTCGCCAACCAAGGGCAAACCAGCGTCTTCGAAACGTCTTGCCCATTCAGAACTGCTTGCAACGAACGTGGGCGTGGCATTTACAAAAGCACATCCAGCTTTTAATGCTTGGCCAGCGTACCACTCTGAGGCTTTAACAGCGCCGCTTGGAAGCAGATTAACAACAATCTCAGCCCCGCCTTCTTTCAAAATCTTCGCAACGTCAACTTCTGGTGAACCGCTAACCTGAATTAAGTTTTTTGTATATTCACCAACCCCATCCAGAACAGGTCCCTTATGTACTACCACTCCCGTGGACGGCACTTCAACAAATTTGGGGACGGAGTTGGGAGGAGCGAAAATGGCATCGGCTAAGTCTCTTCCAACCTTTCTGCTGTCAATGTCAAATGCTGCAACTATTTGCACGTCTCTAGGCTGGTATCCTCCGAGAATGGGGTGTCGCAGCCCCACAAAGTCATCAGCATCTTTTAGTTGCCCATAATAGTATAGACCTTGAACTAGGGCGGATGCACAGTTTCCAACACCAACCAAAGCTACCTTTATGCTTGGCAAAGGCACGCACCACTTTGTCTTTCACATAACCGCATACTGATTTATAAAGCTCTATGGGGAACTTTGAGCGAAGTGGTGGAAATGAAAGCTTGGTTAGATGTTAGCGTTCTACGCTGCCCAAAATGCGGACGCCTCTACGTAGATGCCTCTTGGTATGTGGTTGAAATGGGAGCCGACATTGAATGCGGGGAATGCGGGGAAGAATTCAACAGCAAAAGAAACGCCGTGGAAAGAGCGCTTCTGGAATTTGACTTAGATGAAAAAGGCAGAATCCAAAATGTAACTGTTGCCAAACACTTGAAGACAAAAACCGACACTGAATAACATCTTGGGGTCCACTTACATTTTAAGGTTTATTATCTGGTAAGCCTTAAAGGACTTAGTCATTTCAAAAATGCTTGGTGGAAAGATGAATAGTAAAGCCCCCGCGGACAAATACACATTGATAAGCGAGCTTGCCCGCAGGAGGGGGTTTTTCTGGCCGTCTTACGAGATCTATGGAGGCGTTAGCGGCTTCGTAACTTATGGTTTTTTAGGCGCAAAACTAAAACAGAACATCGAAAGGAAGCTGAGGGAGCTTTTTGTAAACAAGCTTGGAATCATGGAGATAGAAGCACCCATAATAGCACCATCAAAAGTCTTCGAGGCCTCCGGCCACGTTGAAAACTTCAAAGAGCCGATGGTTGAGTGTTTAAAGTGCAGCAGACGCTTCAGGGCAGACCATTTGCTCCGTGAGAAAACAAAACTAAGCGACATGGAAGTTGAGAAGCTCAGTCTACAAGAACTTAAAGAGGCTATAGACAGACATGACGTGCGCTGTCCTGAGTGCGGCGGAAACTTCGGAGAGCCAAAACACTTTCTGACAATGTTCAAAACAACAATAGGACCCTATTCTGAGGCTGTGGGATACGGACGCCCTGAAGCCGCACAAAACATTTTCGTGGAGTTCAAACGCCTTTACGAAAACGCCCGAGAAAAACTTCCCTTCGGGGTAATGCAGATAGGCCACGCGCTGCGAAACGAGATATCCCCGAGACAGGGTTTGATAAGGCTAAGAGAGTTCACCATAATAGACATAGAGTTCTTCTTTGACCCAGAAGACCCAAACTGCTACCTTTTGAAAGACCTAGAAAACGAAACTCTGCGGTTGGTTTTAGCTGAAAACAAACTCCGCGGCTCAGAAGAAGCCGTGGAGGTCACTGTCAAGAAGGCTTTGGAGAAGGGGTACATTAAAGCACCATGGCAAGCTGTTTTTATGGCCCTAGCGAAAAAATTGTTGATTGAATTAGGAGTCCCGGAGGAAAAACAACGCTTTATAGAAAAGCTTCCGTGGGAACGCGCCCACTATTCTCTCCAAAGCTTTGACCAAGAAGTTTACGTTGACCGCTGGGGCTGGATTGAGGTTTCAGGCCACGCGTATAGAACGGACTACGATTTGAAAAGGCATATGATATTCAGCGGTGTTGACATGAAAGTTTTCAAGGAATATGAAAAGCCTATTGAGGTGGAAAAAACCGTAATTAAACCTTTAATGGCTAAGCTTGGACCTCTCTTCAAAGATGCAGCTCAGAAAATCGCAAAAATGCTTGAGGAAGTGAATACTGAAGATGTTGAAGCCTCATTTAGGGAGAAAGGCTACTATATGCTTGGCGAATACAGGATCATGCCAGAGCACGTAGAAATCGTCAGATGCAAGGTTAAAGAACAGGGAAGACGGTTTATACCTCACGTTGTGGAGCCAAGTTTCGGTTCTGATAGGCTTGTCTACGTGGCGCTTGAATACGCCTACCGTGTTAAAGAGGACAGAGTCATCTTAAGTCTCCCAAGAGACATTGCACCCATACAAGTAGGAGTGTACCCGCTGGTTAGCAAAGACGGCTTGCCAGAAAAAGCCATGCAGGTTTACAAAATGCTCGTTGATGAAGGCTTCGTCGCAGAATACGACGAAACAGGCTCCATAGGGAGACGTTATGCAAGGGCCGACGAAGTTGGCATACCACTAGGAATAACGATAGACTATGAAACCCTTAAGAATGACACCGTCACCATCCGTGATAGGGATTCTTGGAAACAGGTTCGAGCCAAAATCACTCATTTGCCAGACCTTTTGCATAAGTATTTCCGATATAAGATAGATTTTGAAGATTTGGGTGAACCAGCCAAGGAGTGATCTTCGCTATCTTTTTTAACACTTCCACATTAATATGCCTAGAGAATGAGCGCTACAATGGGCGGGAAAAGGTTTGGTGCTTCCAGCAGAAACAGAGGAGCGGGCAAGACGGAGAGCATTAAACGCTTGCCAGGAGCATTTAAGAAAAGTCTTAGAATTGATCAGAAAGATCCATCAAATGATTGACCATTTTATAAAAAACGACAGGGAGAAGGCTGAACAAGTGTACAACGAGATTAGGGCTTATAAGGATGAAGTGGATAGCGCGAGGCGTCTTGTTCTAAGGGAGTTGGCGGAGATAGGTGCCATACTTCTAAGCAGGGAGGATTTTTTAAGGTTTACTAACATTGCCAGCGAGATAGCTGACTTTTCAGAGGGAATAGCCTTCCGCCTTCAGCAGATGATGGAACATGATTGGAAAGTGCCGACGGAAATCAAAAAAGACTTCCTGAAAGTTTCAGAAGCAGTCTTGGAAACCGTGGTAAAACTTAGGGAAACTTTAATGGTTCTGTCATATAGCTCAGAAAAAGTTGCAGAGAAGGCCGGTGAGGTTGAAGCAGCTGAAAGGGAAGTTGACGAGCTCTACCGAACGTTAGAGATAAAGCTTCTAAACAGCAAGCTTGAAATCCGAGCACTCCTTCTATTAAGAGACATACTACAACTTTTGGAGGACTCAGCAGATAAAGCTGAGGATGCTGTGGAAGCAGCCCTTATATTATCACTCATAATGTAAAGGTGAAGCAAGTGCCGAGGAAAATATCAGTCGAGCTCGTTGAAAACTTTTTAGTCGTCTGGAACCCGTCAGACGGTTCAGAACTCTATAAGATGGGCTTTTACGGCAAACCCTTAGGTATCCCCAAGCCGAAAGTTCCAGAGTTTAACGTGCCATTAGTGTTAGACTTAATGGAGGGGTTGTACCTAGCCGAGAAGGGAATCATAACAGTGTATGAAGGAGAGAGCAAACGGAAAGTTTCCTTGAAAAAGCTCTGGCAGAAGGCAAGAGCTCTATATGATGAGTTTGATGAGAAGTATGCGGTTTACCGCGACCTTCGCGAAAAGGGGTTGATAGTAACCCCTGGCATAAAGTTTGGATGTGACTTTGCAGTTTACAAATATGGACCCGGGCTGGAACATGCTCCCTACATGGTTTCCGTGAAGAAGGGGGATTCTGATCTAACAGCCACCGAGATCGTGAAAGCCGGTAGGCTGGCAACAACCGTCCGCAAGAGGTTTATAGTTGCGGTGCCTGACCTTAAGAAGGGAAAAGTGAGATACCTCATATTTAAGTGGTTTAAGGCTTAAAACTAAAAGGCTAACTGGAAACTATTGTCTGTTTTTCGAAAGTCCCGCCCACATGCTGATGTGGGGTAAACCTTTGTCGCTTCAAAAGGAGCCTTCCTCTACTATAACATCATCAGCGATCACAGAAAGCTCCCAAATTCTTGTTGGTTTTTTGAAACATGAGTTTATGGTCACATGCCTGCCTATGATGCTGTCTCTTATCTCTGCTCCGTCCCTTATATTGGATCTATCCATGACTGCGGAGTTTTCTATTATAACACCACGTCCAACCTTTGTGAAGTTGTCGATGCACGAGTTAGCTATACGTGTACCGTCGCCTACTTCGCAATGTCTACTAATTAAAACTGTTCCCTTAACCTCTATCTTTCCCTGCATGATTTTCTGCACTATTTTCCTTCGCCGCCTCATGGACTCAAAACTTTCGCCCTGAACCCACACCTTAATTTCTGGGCTTATTCTTCCCTCGTAGTCGGTTACCGTGGACAACCGGCCTTCAAGCAAATCGCGCATAGCCTCTAAGTAACGTTCCGGGAGTCCCACACGCCATACCAGCTTCACTTCCCGTAGGGCCATCGTCATGACAGCTTCATTTTCTAAGTGGAACTCGATTAGTTCCTTAAGGTTTACATCAAAAATGTTGTCACCTTGCACGGCGAAGACTATTCCTCGCACATTGTAGTATTCCATGTTTATCCGCGCTGAGTCGCACTTCCACGCTTGGTTGGTATTTGATGTGGACGCGGGGTGTTATGCTGTAGCGGGCTGAAAAACCGCAACCAGACTCAAAGTAGTCGCATAAGTCTTAAACAAGCCTTACTGGTTTCAGCTGTCAAAGGCAACAGTCTAGTGGCTTTTCCACCGGGATTATCACCGTCAGCCTTTCCAGCTCGTAGCTGTTAGCCAAAAGATTCACAGGCTCACCAATATTTATATCTGGGCAAATAACCTTTTAGAAAAGCTAACCTTTGCGTGTGAACATGGCGAACGGAGTGAAAAAAATTGCAGGCTACCTGCGTTTAATTCGTCCAATAAACTGCTTCATGGTGGGCTTCGCTGTAATCGTGGGTGCTGTGCTCTCAGACGCAAGCTTCTTTCCGAATAATATTTTGCCTAGTTTGGTTTATGGCTTTTTGACAGGATTCCTCTTAACTGCGGCTTCTATGGCCATAAACGATTATTATGATAGGGAGATAGATGCCATAAACGAGCCTACACGTCCAATTCCAAGCGGCTTGATAAAACCTAAAGAAGCGTTGGTTTTCGCCGGATTTTTGTCCGTTTTAGGTCTATTTACAGCGGTTCTAACAAACCCGAGGGTGGTGAATTACTGCCTCGCGACAGCATTAATTTTCTGGCTTATATCAATGAGCTATGTCACTTTTGGAAAGAGGAGGGGGTTTCTTGGAAACCTTATGGTTAGCGCGTGTGTCTCAGCACCTTTTATTTATGGAAGTTTGGTCTTGTCTGGGGCTGTTAAAGGTAATATTTGGATTTTTGTGGCCATGGTCTTCCTTTCAAACACTGGGAGGGAAATAACAAAGGGAATAGTGGATGTTCAAGGAGATAAGGTTAGGAATATTAAGACGCTTGCAGTTTTATATGGGGAGAGAAAAGCAGCGGCTATTGCTGCAACATTTTATTTGCTTGCAGTGGCGCTTACACCCTTACCGCTTCTTTGGAGTCTTGTTTCCTTCTGGTTTATACCTGCAGTGATCATAACAGACGGTGGGCTTATTACATCCTCAATAATGTTGTTGAAGAATCCTTCAAGGGATAATGCTAGGCGAGTGAAAAGCCAAGTGCTTGGCTGGTTCCTTACGGGTTTAGTTGCTTTCCTACTTGGAAGCCTTTGGTAAGCCATCTCGTTGGGGTTCAACATGCACTGTTACTACGGTTTCTGTAAACCTTTTCTTCAATGCTTTTTCAATCTTTGACGCAATGGCATGAGCGGCTTTCACATCCACATGCCCGGTGAAACAGCAGTCTATGTTTACATATCTTCGCCCGCCGGCAACGTATGTAACAATACGTTTTACGCTAAGGAAACTCGACAGCCTTTCAGCAGCCCTAAATACCGTTCGGCGAATTTCCTCCTCGTCTGTAACGGGGCCTTTTTGAACTGTCGAGTCGAAGGGCTCTATGTGCACGGTTATGTTTTCAAGGTTCCCGATTTCCCGTGTGAGGGTTTGTTCGATTTTCTCCGCCAGTTCGTGGGCTTCTTGTAGGGAAAGGTGGGGGTCAACCCCCGCATGCAACGTCAAGTACATTTTTCCTTCAGAGTGGACCACGTGCACATCGTGAATATCTTTAACACCTTCCACTTTTCCCGCAAGCTTTTCCACAAATTCAGCCGTTAACTTTTCCCTTTCAAAGGGTTCAACGTGAACCACAACTTCAGCCAAACCCAAAAGGCGTTTAAGATTCTCCTCCACTTTTGATGCAATGGCATGAGACTCTTCCAAGCTCATATAGCTCGGAACACTTATTGTGACTTCAATAAAGGTTTTAGCTCCAGCCTTTCTAGCTTTAAGGCTCGTGATCCCTAGAACGCCCTCCGTAGCCGCAACCTCCTCTCTCACTTTCTCGACCAGGTCCTTGGAGACTGCGTCGCTGAGCTCCATACTGCTGGCTTTAACGAGTTTAATGCTAAGGTATCCTATAGCCACACTTAAAATGAGGGAAGCCAGCGTGTCAAAAAGCGGGAAACCTAAGGCAGCCATTCCGAAACCCGTAAAAGCAACCAATGTTGAACCCAAATCCGCGAAAGAATGGTAATAACCGACCCTGGCCGTCACGCTTTCCCCTCTAACATTGTAGAGCAACTTAATTCTGAGAATGTCAATGCATAAAGTGTAGGCTATGGCAGCGAAACCGGCGACCTCCCATTCTTTGACTATAAACATTTCTCCAGCCGCTATTTTCTGAAAAGCCTTAACAATTAAGAAGAGAGCTGTTCCAGAAAGGATTAAACCACCTATGAAGCCGCCTAAAGACTCGAACTTTTCATGTCCATACATGTGTTCTTCATCAGATGGTTTGAGTGCAGCTTTAGTGGCATATAACAAAAGAAAAGTTGATAAAGCGTCAAGTAAAGCGTGTGCGCTGTCGCTTATAATCGCTAAACTGCCAGCAAGTGTGCCAACAACAAACTCAACAATAACCACGCTTATTATGGCAATTGCGGAAACCTGTAGGGCTTTAAGCCTTCCAGCACTAGCATGCATTACGCTCAAGAAACAAAGATAAAAGGGATTTAAGGGTTGTGGAGTTTTAAGCCAAAACATTTAAAACACGAAAGATAACGCATATTATCCGGGTATAAGGGTGTTAGGTGGCCGTTTTAACGCGGCTAAAACTTCTTATAACGCTCAGCTTAAAGATTAACAGCCCCTTGACCGTTCTAAAAGGGAGGAATGTAAATGAGTGTAAGTGACATTTTAGACGGCAAACTAACAAACAGTGAAGTCGAAATAAAAGGTTGGCTTGTAACGAAAAGATCCAGCGGCGGGGTGCAGTTTCTCATAGTTAGGGACGGCACGGGCTTTATACAAGCTACAATTCATAAAGACGAGGTAAGCGAGAAAGTCTTTAGGGAAGCAGACGATTTAACGCAGGAATCTTCAATCATAATCAGGGGGACTGTGAAGGAGGACAAAAGGGCTCCGGGAGGCTTTGAAATTCGAGTTAGGGATCTCCGTATCGTCCATTTGGCCGAGCGGGACTACCCGCTGGCCAAGAAAGAGCATGGTGTGGACTTTCTACTCAAACACAGGCAGTTGTGGATTAGAAGCCCCAGACAAACGGCAATCTTGAGGATTAGAGCTGAAATCATCAAAGCTTGTAGGGATTTCCTGGACAGCAGAGGCTTTGTTTTAACCGACGCTCCCATTCTGACGCCTACGGCCGTCGAGGGAACAACAACTCTTTTCGAAGTGCCATACTTTGGGGAAAAAGCCTACTTAACCCAAAGCGGACAGCTTTATGTAGAGGCAGCAATAGCAGCCTTTGGCAAAGTGTACTGTTTCGGACCAACCTTCAGGGCTGAAAAATCCAAAACGCCGAGGCATCTAACGGAGTTCTGGATGGTTGAGCCAGAAATGGCTTTCTGCGAATTCGAGGAAAACCTGAAGGTTCAAGAGGAAATGGTGACCTACATTGTCAAGACTGTTTTGGAGAAGCGACGGAGGGAACTTGAGACTTTAAAGCGGGATATTGCGCCTCTGCAGAAGGTGGAACCGCCCTTCGAAAGAATAAGCTATACGGAGGCTGTTGATATGCTGCAGAAGGCTGGCTTCTCAATAC